>NZ_JBIRTN010000007.1:0-339029 GCF_044334705.1 Streptomyces sp. NPDC020731 | reverse complement strand
GCCGCCCCCGCACCCGACCCGCAGGCGGGATACGGATTCCCGCAGCCCCGCGCACAGCAGCCCGAGACTCCGCCCGCACCGGCACCCAACACCCCAGCCGGATACGGCTTCCCGCAACCCGGCGCGGCGGTCCCGACGCCCCCGGCCCAGCCCGCCGGATACGGCTTCCCGCCCGTGGGCGCCCCCGGCGCGGCGAACCCACAGCCCGAAGCCGCCCCCGCACCCGACCCGCAGGCGGGATACGGATTCCCGCAGCCCCGCGCACAGCAGCCCGAGACTCCGCCCGCACCGGCACCCAACACCCCGGCCGGATACGGCTTCCCGCAACCCGGCGCGGCGGTCCCGACGCCTCCCGCACAGCAGCCCGAGAGCGCCCCCGCTCCCAACGCGCACGCCGGGTACGGTCTCCCCCAGCCCGGCACCCCGCCCGTGCCCGGTCCGCAGGCCGGATACGGCTTCCCTCAGCCGGGGGCCGCCCCGGCTCAGCCCGCCGGTCACGGCTTCCCTCAGCAGCAACCGCAGCAGCCCGCCGTGCCTCAGCAGGGGCAGCCGCCGCAGCAGCCCGTCGATCCGCGGACCGGGGCTGCCTGGCCACAGCCCATTCAGCACGACCAGCGGCAGCCGACCAACCCCGGTGCGGCGCCCCTCGGTTACACCGCTGCCGTGGAGTTGTCCTCGGACCGGCTGCTCAACAGCAAGAAGCAGAAGGCGAAGAGCAGCCGCCCCGCGGCCGGCGGTTCGCGTTTCAAGCTGGGCGGGAAGAAGGAGGAGGCCGAGCGGCAGCGGAAGCTGGAGCTGATCCGTACGCCGGTGCTGTCCTGCTACCGCATCGCCGTCATCAGCCTCAAGGGCGGCGTCGGCAAGACGACCACCACCACCGCCCTCGGCGCCACCCTCGCCACCGAGCGGCAGGACAAGATCCTCGCGATCGACGCCAACCCGGACGCCGGTACGCTCGGCCGCCGTGTGCGGCGCGAGACCGGGGCCACCATCCGTGACCTCGTCCAGGCGATCCCGTACCTCAACTCGTACATGGACATCCGGCGGTTCACCTCACAGGCGCCGTCCGGGCTGGAGATCATCGCCAACGACGTCGACCCGGCCGTGTCCACGGCCTTCAACGACGAGGACTACCGGCGCGCGATCGACGTGCTCGGCAAGCAGTACCCGGTCATCCTCACCGACTCCGGTACGGGTCTGCTCTACAGCGCCATGCGCGGTGTGCTGGACCTCGCCGACCAGCTGATCATCATCTCCACGCCGTCCGTGGACGGTGCGAGCAGTGCCAGCACGACGCTGGACTGGCTGTCCGCGCACGGGTACGCGGACCTCGTCTCGCGCTCCCTCACCGTGATCTCCGGGGTGCGCGAGACCGGCAAGATGATCAAGGTCGACGACATCGTGGCGCACTTCCGGACCCGGTGCCGGGGCGTGCTCGTCGTACCGTTCGACGAGCATCTGTCCGCCGGTGCGGAGGTCGACCTCGACATGATGCGGCCGAAGGTGCGGGAGGCGTACTTCAACCTCGCGGCGCTGGTCGCCGAGGACTTTGTACGGCATCAGCAGTCGCACGGTCTGTGGACCTCCGACGGCAACCCGCCGCCGGTCGCCGCCCCGCCGATGCCGGGCCAGCCCTTCCCCGGCCAGCCCGTCCCGGGTCAGCCCATGCCCGGTCAGCCCATGCCCGGTCAGGCCGTCCCCGGCCAGCCGGGCCCGTATCCCCAGCAGCCGCAGCCCGGACAGCCCCCGGCCCAGCCGGGCTACCCGTACCCGCAGGTCCCGGGCCAGGGCCGGCCCCATCCTCCCCACCCCGGCCGGCAGTAAGGCACCGCGTCCATCCATTCGGCCGAGCGGCCCCTTTCGAGGGGCCGCTTCCGCGTGCGGGGCCGAAACCCCTCGTCAGGTCCTGGCCAGCAGTGCGTCACCGGTCTCGACCAATGAGCGCACCATGTACGCCAACTCGTTGTTTCCGCAGGCCACATGGGGTGTTCGCGCCGTTGACGCTCGCAGTGGCCGCTGATAGACACACTCATCTGATCCAACCCGTCCTTCCCGTGCGAGCGATGACGCGAGGTCAGCGACCATGGACACGAACGATCAGTACGGCGGTCACCACCGCACCCCGGGCCGCACCCGGCTCGTCATGGCGGCCGGCGCCGCCGCACTCACCCTCAGCGCCGGGCTCGCCACCCCGCTCAACCCGGCGCCGCAGCAGGCCCGGGCGGCCGACGACGGCAAGAAGGTGCTGACCGTCGCGGTGGCACAGAGCGTCGACTCGCTCAGCCCGTTCCTGGCGGTACGGCTGCTCAGTACGAGCATCCACCGGCTCACCTACGAGTACCTGACGAACTACGACCCCGAGGACAACCACGTCATCCCGGGGCTGGCCACCAAGTGGGAGTCGTCGCCGGACAAGCTGACCTGGACGTACACCATCCGCCCGGACTCCGCGTGGTCGGACGGCGAGCAGGCCACCGCCCAGGACGCGGCCTGGACGTTCAACACGATGATGTCCGACCCGGGCGCCGCCACCGCGAACGGCAGTTACGTCGCCAACTTCGAGAAGGTCACCGCGCCGAGCCCCACCCGGCTGGTCATCGAGCTGAAGAAGCCACAGGCCACGATGACGGCGCTGGACGTGCCGATCGTGCCCAAGCACGTGTGGGAGAAGGTCGACGACTACTCCGAGTTCAACAACGACAAGGACTTCCCCGTCGTCGGCAACGGGCCGTTCGTCCTCACCGATTACAAGGCCGACAGCTACGTGCGGCTGAAGGCCAACAAGGACTTCTGGCGCGGGGCCCCCAAGTTCGACGAACTCGTCTTCCGCTACTACAAGGACCAGGACGCGGCGGTGTCGGCGCTGCGCAAGGGCGAGGTGTCGTTCGTCGCCGGGTCGCCGTCCCTCACGCCCGCCCAGTCGGCCTCGCTGAAGAGTGAGAAGAACATCCGGGTCAACGACGCTCCGGGCCGCCGCTTCTACGCGCTGGCCACCAACCCGGGCGCCAAGGCGAAGAACGGCGAGAAGATGGGTGACGGGCACCCCTCGCTGCTCGACCAGCGGGTGCGCAACGCGCTGTTCATGGCGGTGGACCGGAAGACCATCATCGACAAGGTGTTCCAGGGGCACGCCGTGGAGGGCGCCGGCTACATCCCGCCGCGTTTCTCGCAGTACTTCTGGGAGCCGTCGGCCGGCCAGGAGCTGGCGTACGACCCGGCGGAGGCGGCCCGGCTGCTCGACCGGGCCGGCTACAGGAAGAACGGCGACGGCAGGCGGGTCGGCAAGGACGGCAAGCCGATCGACTACCGCGTGCTGTGCCACGCCACCGACCCGAACGACAAGGCGATCGGCCAGTACCTCGAGGAGTGGTGGGGCGACCTCGGTATCGGGGTGACGCTCAACTGCCTGGACAACGTGACCGATCCCTGGCTCGCCGGTGAGTACGACCTGGCCTTCGACGGCTGGTCGGTCAACCCGGACCCCGACTTCGTGCTGTCCATCCACACCTGCGCGGCGCTCCCGGCGACCCCGGAGGAGACCGGCGCGACCGACAACTTCATCTGCGACAAGACGTACGACGAGCTGTACGGCCGGCAGCTCGCCGAGTACGACGCCGGCAAACGGGCGGACATCGTCCGGCAGATGGAGTCGCGGCTGTACGACCTCGGGTACATGAATGTCATGGCGTATCCGAACGCGGTCGAGGCGTACCGCACGGACCAGATCGAGTCGATCACCACCATGCCGGCGAAGGCGGGCAACATCTACGGCCAGGACGGCTACTGGAGCTGGTGGTCGGCGGTGCCGGCGGACTCCGGTGACGCGGGCGGCGATTCGTCGTCGACGGGCGTGGTCGTCGGGATCGTCGCGGGTGTCGTCGTCCTCGCGGGGCTGGGGGCGTTCGTCGCGATGCGGCGACGGGCCACGGCCGAGGACCGCGAGTAGACGGCGGACGGGACTCATGACCTCCGACGCGCCATCCGCATCCGCCGGCGGGGGCACGGGTGCCGCCGCCGGCCCGTCGAAGGACGGGCCGGCGACGGCCGGCCGCCGTGTCACCACCGCCTGTCCCCGGTACGTGGCGGGCAAGGTGACCGGCGCGGCCGTGTCCCTCCTCGCCGTCCTCGTCACCAGCTTCTTCCTCTTCCGGCTGATCCCCGGCGACCCGGTGAAGTTCATGACCGGCGGCCGTCAGGTGTCGGCCGGGCAACTGGCCGCCTACCGGGAACAGTTCGGACTGGATCTGCCGCTGTGGCAGCAGTTCACCGACTACTGCGGCAAGGCGCTCACCGGCGATCTGGGAACGTCGTACCAGTTCAACGCGCCCGTGGTCGACAAGATCACGGAGGCGTTGCCGAACACGCTGCTGCTCACCGGCACCGCCTTCGTGCTGTACACGGTGCTCGGCATCGTCCTCGGCACCCGGTCGGCGTGGCGGCACGGGCGGTTCGGGGACCGGTTCCACACGGGGCTGGCGCTGGTCCTTTACTCCCTGCCGTCGTTCTGGCTGGGGCTGCTGCTGATCATCACGCTGTCGGTGGGGATCGGCCCGCTGCCGGGGCTGTTCCCGACCGGTGGCATGGAGTCGGGCGGTGAGGAGGGCTTCGCGTACGTCGTGGACGTGGCGCACCACCTGGTCCTGCCGGTGGTGACGCTGGTGGCCGTGGAGTACGGGCAGACCCTGCTGGTGACACGGTCGGCGCTGCTGGACGAGATGGGCAGCGACTATCTGACGACCGCGCGGGCCAAGGGGCTGCGCGACGACCTCGTACGGCGTCGGCACGCGGTGCCCAACGCGCTGCTGCCGACCGTGACGCTGATCTTCATCAACCTCGGACGGACGGTGGCCGGTGTGATCCTGGTGGAGACGGTCTTCTCCTGGCCGGGCCTCGGCGGGTTGTTCTACCAGGCGCTGAGCGTGCCCGATCTGCCGCTGGTGCAGGGGCTGTTCTTCGTGTTCGCCGCCGCGGTGATCGTGATGAACACGCTCGCCGATCTGATCTATCCGCTGTTCGATCCCCGGGTGGTCCGATGACGACGGAGAAGGTGCCGGCCGCGCGCCCTCGCGCCATGGCGTGGCAGCGGCGCCGGGCCTCGGTCGCGCGTTTCTGGCGGCGGTACCGCACACACCGGGCCGGTCTCTTCGGCCTCACCACGCTCGCGCTGTTCGCGCTGCTCGCCCTGGCCGCTCCGCTGCTCGTCGGTTCCGACGTGGACGACGTGACGGACGCGCCGGGCAGCCCGCTGGAGAGCCCGAGCAGTGAGCTGCCCTTCGGCGCCGACCGGTTCGGGCGGAACCTGCTCGGCCTGGTGATCTGGGGTGCGCGGGTGTCGCTGCTGGTGGGGCTGCTCGCGGCCGTGCTGTCGGTGATGATCGGCATGGTGATCGGGGTGACGGCGGGACACTTCAGGGGCTGGTACGCGACGGTGGTGATGCGGATCACCGACTGGTTCCTGGTGATGCCGACGCTGGTGCTGGCGATCGCGCTGGCCACGGTGATGTCCCGTTCGCTGCTGACGATCGTCGTGGCGATCGGGGTGACGACCTGGCCGACGACGGCCCGGCTGGTGCGGGCGCAGACGCTGGCGGTGGAGACCCGGCCGTACATCGAGCGGGCGCGGGCACTCGGTGGCGGGCACTGGCACATCATGTCCCGGCATGTGCTGCCCAATGTGATGCCGTTGGTGCTGGCGCAGACGACGCTGATCATCTCCTCGGCGATCCTGGCGGAGGCGACGCTGGCCTTCCTGGGACTCGGTGATCCGACGGTGGTGTCGTGGGGCGGGCTGCTGCAGGACGCGCGGGAGGCGGGTGCGATCAGCGCCGGACACTGGTGGTACCTGGTGCCACCGGGCATCGCCATCGCCGTGGTGGCGCTGGCGTTCACACTGTGCGGACGGGCCGTGGAGTCCGTCCTCAACCCCAGGCTGGGGGTGTCCCGTTGAGTCTGCTCGACGTCAGAGGGCTGACGGTCACGTACCCGGGCGGGGCGGCCGCCGTGCGCGGGGTGGATCTACGGCTGGACGCGGGCCGCAAGCTGGGGATCGCCGGGGAGTCGGGCTGCGGCAAGTCCACCCTGGCACTGGCACTGCTGCGGCTGCTGCCGGCGGGGACCCGGGTGGGCGGCGAGATCCTGCTGGACGGTGAGGACGTGCTGGCCATGAAGTGGGGCCGGGTCCGGGCGGTCCGGTGGGCCGGGGCGTCCATCGTGTTCCAGGGGGCGATGCACTCCCTCAACCCCGTGCGGCGCATCGGCGACCAGATCGCCGAGCCGGTCCTGCTGCACCGGAGGGCGACCCCGGCCGGGGCGCGGAAGAAGACCGGGGAGCTGCTGGAGCAGGTCGGTCTGGCGGCCCCCCGTGCGACGGCCTACCCGCACGAGCTGTCCGGCGGTCAGCGGCAGCGCGTCATGATCGCCATGGCGCTGGCCTGCGATCCGCGGCTGATCATCGCCGACGAGCCGACGACCGCGCTGGACGTGATGATCCAGGCGCAGATCCTGCGGCTGATCGAACGGCTGGTCGCGGACCAGGACGTCGGGCTGATCATGATCAGTCACGATCTGGCGGTCCTCGCCGGCACCTGCGACCGGCTCGCGGTGATGTACGCGGGCCGGGTGGTGGAGGAGGGCCCGGCGGGAGACGTGTACGAGGCCGCCCGCCACCCCTACGCCCAGGCGCTGTCGGCCGCGTTCCCGCGCATCGGTGACCCGGCGTCGCGCTTCGCGCCGCGTGGCCTGCCGGGCGATCCGCCGGACCCGGCGGCGCTGCCGTCGGGCTGCACGTTCCATCCACGGTGCCCGGTGGCGCCGGCCTCCTGCGCCACGGAGGACCCGCCACTGCGGGACGCGGGGCCGGACCGGCGGGTGGCGTGCGTACGGGTCGCCGCGGAAGGTACGGCGGCCGGTGAACCGGATTCCCTGGAGGAAGCGAGGCGCAGCACCCCATGACCACCTCTTCCCCGCTCCTCGGTGCCGAGGGCGTACACGTCACCTTCCCGGGCCGGCACGGGGCCCCGGACGCCCGGGCCGTGGACGGTGTCCATCTGGACATCCGTCCCGGTGAGATCGTCGCCCTCGTCGGTGAGTCGGGCTGCGGCAAGACGACGCTGGCCCGCGCCCTGCTGGGTCTGGTCGAGCCGACCGCGGGCCGGGTCACCTTCGACGGACGGCCGCTGGAGTACTCCGGCCGCTCCCTGAAGGCGTACCGCAGGCGCGTGCAGTTGGTGCTGCAGGACCCGAGCGGCTCGCTCAATCCGCGGCACACGGTGTACGACGCGGTGGCCGAGGGGCTGCGTATCCACGGCCACGGCGGTGACGAGCGGGCCATGGTCGCCGACGCCCTGTCCCGGGCCGGGCTGCGCCCGCCGGAGCGTTTCTTCCTGCGCTATCCGCACGAGCTGTCCGGCGGTCAGCGGCAGCGTGTGGTGATCGCGGGCGCGCTGGTGCTGGAACCCGAACTCCTCGTCGCCGACGAGCCGGTGGCCTCGCTGGACGCGTCCGTACGCGGGGAGATCCTGGCCCTGCTGCTGCGGCTGCGCGCCGAACTGGGCCTGTCCGCGCTGGTGGTCACGCACGATCTGGGGCTGGCCTGGAACATCGCCGACCGGGTCGCGGTGATGTACCTGGGCCGGATCGTGGAGACCGGGGCGGTGGAGCGGGTCCTGACGGAACCCCGGCATCCGTACACCCGGGCCCTGCTGTCGGTGCTGCCCGAGGCGCCGGGCGAGCCGGTGGTCCTCACGGGCGAGCCCCCGGACCCGTCCCGCGTCCCGTCCGGCTGCCGGTTCCACGCCCGCTGCCAGATCCTGGCGGGCGGCGAGGCGGACCGGGCGGGGGTGGCGGAGGCGTGCCGGGGCCAGGACCCGGAGATCCTCGACGGGGGCGGCGCGGCACAGGTGGCGTGCCACTGGGCGCACGCCGGGAAGGGCTGACCGGCCAGGGCCTGTCCGGCGGACCAATCCGGAGGAAACCGGCGGCGCTTCGAAGCACAGGTGAGCGGGGGCGATGGGGTCCCCCGCGCGGGCGAAGCCGAGCGTGCGGCTGCAAGGCGGAGGAGGGAGTCGACGCGATGGGGGTCCCCCGCGCGGGCGAAGCCGAGCGAGGGGGAGTCGGCGACCGACGACAACGCCGCTGGGGCCCCTTCTGGGGAGGGCGTGCCGGACCCCGCGTCTGCGGCGTGATCCGCCGGGCAGGCCCTACGGCTTCTCGGCCGCGGCCACGAGGTCCTTGCAGCGCCTGACGTCCTCGGCCATCTGCTCCAGCAGCGCCTCCAGCGTGTCGAACCTGGCCTGGCCGCGCACGAAGGCCAGGAAGTCGACGGCGACGTGGAGCCCGTACAGGTCGAGGCCGACGCGGTCGATGGCGTACGCCTCGACCGTGCGCTCGGTGCCGTCGAACTGGGGGTTGGTGCCGACGGAGATCGCGGCCGGCATGGCCTCGTCCTGGGCGTGCAGCCAGCCGGCGTAGACGCCGTCGGCGGGGATCGCGGTGTGCGGGAGGGTCTCGACATTGGCCGTGGGAAAGCCCAGGTCGCGGCCGCGCTGGGCGCCCCGGACGACCACGCCCTCCACCCGGTGCGGGCGGCCCAGGATCTCGGCGGCGCCCTCGACCTCGCCCTCGGCGACCAGGCGGCGGGTGAGCGTGGAGGAGAACGGCTCGCCGCCGCCCGCCTCACCGCTCACGTACAGGTCGACGACCTCGACGTCGAAGTCGTAGACCTCGCCCTGCTCGGTGAGGAACTCCACGTTGCCCGCGGCCCTGTGGCCGAAGCGGAAGTTGGGGCCCTCGACGACCGCCCTGGCGTGCAGCTTGTCGACCAGCACCTTGACGACGAAGTCGGCGGCGGACAGCTTCGAGAACTCGGTGGTGAAGGGGAGGATGAGGACCGCGTCGACGCCCAGCTCGGCCATGAGTTCGGCGCGCCGGTGGTGCGGGGCGAGCAGCGGGGGGTGGCTGCCGGGGCGGACGACCTCGCTGGGGTGCGGGTCGAAGGTGACGACGACGGCGGGGACGCCGAGGTCCCGGGCGCGGTCCACGGCATGGCGGATGATCAGCTGGTGCCCGCGGTGGACCCCGTCGTAGGAGCCGATGGTGACGACGCTGCGTCCCCAGTCCTGGGGGATGTCCTCCAAGCCACGCCAGCGCTGCACTGTGCCTGCTCCTTGTCGAAACCTTGTCGAACGAACCCGGGTCCATGGACTTCTCTGCGCAGCTCTAAGGGTGCCATGCCGCGTGCCGGGGGCCCGCATCGGCATGGGGGCTGTGTGACGGGGTGCACGTGCCGGCCGGGTTCTCGATCGTCCGGCGGGTGGCGGGCCCGACGAGCGTGGTCCACTCGCGCGGGGCCTCCGTCAGCCAGCCGGCCAGGGCGGCGGCGAAGCCCGGCACATGACGGCCCAGGTCGGCCAGGCAGCGGTCGAAGCGGGCGGCGCCCTCCGCGGTACGGACGAGGAGCAGCCCGGTGCGGTGGACGAGGACGCGCGGCTCGGGGCCGGTGTTCCGGACCGCGGCGAGCAGCACCGCCTCCAGGACGGCGGGGTCGGACTCGCGGGCGAGCAGGGTGTCCAGCAGTTCACGGCGCAGCGGGCGGGAGGCCGGTGTCCCGGGGCCGGCGAGGACGCCGGCGAGGGCCACCCGGAGCGGTTGCGGGCCGCCGTCGAGCAGGCCGGTGAGCAGGGGCCTCAGTACGGCGCGGGCGGCCGGGCCCCGTTCCAGTCGTCCGTCGGCGTACGCGGCCACGTGTCCCGTCAGCTCCGGCCGCCGCTCCACCGTCTCCCGTACGAGTGCGGCGACCGGGCGGGCCAGGGCGGGTGGGGTGGCGTCGGCGAGGGCGCGGAACGTCTCACCCGCGTCGGTTCCGCCGAGCCTGGTCCGGAAGGCGTCGAGGACGGGCTCCGGGTGGGTGTCGAGGGCGGGGGTGAGCGCGCTCGGCGGGAGGTGGGGGTCGCCGGCCGCGAAGCGCTCCAGGGTCCGCGCGAGGTGACGGTCCCTGCTGTTCGGGTCGCGGACGAGGAGGGCGAGGGCGCCGCCGTGCAGATCGCGGTCGGCGGTGCGGACGAGGACGGCGAGCGCCGCGTACCTCAGCAGGGTGCGGTCGGTGTCGTCGCGGGCGTACGGCGCGACCCGCAGTCCGTGGGCGACGGCCGTGGCCCGGCGTGCGGGTCGTTCGTCCTTCGCCCACCGGTCGACGGCCCTGCACATCGCGGCGGGCTCCTCCTCCGTCAGCACGGTGAGCAGCTGGTCGGCCCGCCGGTGCGTGCTGTCGGCGAGCGCCTCCGTCAGCGCGTCCGGGGCCGCGTGCCGGTGGGTGTGCAGCAGCGCCTGCGCGGCGGTCGCCACGGTCGCGTGCGGGGTTGCGGGCAGCGGCCGCTCGTCCTCGAACCAGCGGATGAGGTACGGCAGTACGGCGACGGGGTCGGCGGCGAGCAGCCGGGCGGTGGCGTCGAGGAAGCGGGGCCCGTTCTCGCACGGCGGGCCGTCGGCGTGGACGAGCCGGCGCAGCAGTGCGCACCGCGTTTCCAGCGGCAGCCGGAGAGCGGCCCAGAAGGCGGGCCCCAGCTCGGTCGGCACCCCGCCCCGCCGCTGTTCCCGCCAGGCCACGAGACGGTCGGCCAGCAGCCGCAGCACGTCCGTGTACGGCGTCGCGTCGGCCACGCACGCGAGGGTCCCGCCGAGCAGGCGGGCCGCCCACCAGGAACCCGGGCCGGCGTCGAGGGCGTGCACCAGATCCGTGAGCCGCGAGGAGAGCCGCCGGCTCCCGTACCGCCGCGCGAGAAACAGCAGGGCCTCGACGACGGCGCCGATGCGGTGGTGCGGGACGGGGGTGACGGCCGGAAGGACGGCTCCGGCGTCGGGGGCCGGCCGACGGTCGGCCGGTGGGAGACGGAGGCCGGCTGCGGACCGTGACCGTACATCGGAGCCGGCGGCGGGCGGTGTCGGGCGGCCGACAGCCACACCGGCACCGCCGTCGCCGGCGGCGGGTTCCGGGTGGGCGCCGGCCGCCGCACGGCCGCGGTGGAAGGACGGTGCCGGGAGAAGGCCGTCGTCAGCAGGCCGGTAATCGGTGTCGGCGACGGCCCAGGGGTCGGGACCGACAACGGTCCACGGGTCGAAGGCGACAACGGGCGGAGCACCGCGATCAGCAGCCGGATCGGCCCAGCGGCCGGACAGCGGGGGAAGGCCGTCAGCGGCGTCCCGGTCGTCGGAAGCGTCGGCGGGCCGGGGCCGGTGGCCGGGCAGCGGGGAGCCGTCCTCGGCGGTGGCGGGCCGCGGGAGGCGGCCGACGTGGGGGGCCGTGGTGGCGGGGACGGTGTGGACCAGGGCGCGCAGGGCGTCGTCCACGTCGAGGTGGGCGCCGTGGAGCCAGTCGGCCAGTTCCTCGTCCGCGAACCGGTAGCCGGTCGTCCCGGCCGGGACGAAGAGCCCTTCGGCGAGCACGGCCGAGGCCCAGCCGGTGCCGCCGCCGAGCCGGTCGGGGGCGGGCCCCCGGGGGAACACCGCCTCGAACGCCTCCCGGTCCAGCTCGCCCGCGCCGAGACTGCGCCGGGCGGCTTCGTGCACCTGTCCGGCGACCTTGGCGGCGAGCCGGCGTACGGCGGTGCCGCGGGCCCCGGTCCCGTCGGCGAGGCGGACGGCGATCCGCAGGCACATCAGGTCCAGGTGGGCCGAGAAGACGTCGTCGCGGTCGACGGGGGCGTCGGGAGTGGTGCCGGCGAGGGCGGACCGGACGTCCGCGAGCATCCGCAGGGTCAGGGGGTGGCGGGCGTCGGCGTCGGCCACCGCGCCCTCGGGGATGCCGTGGCGGGCGCGCGCCTCGCGGGCCTCCTCGGCGGTGAGGTCGCCGAGGGCCACACAGGCGGGGAGCCCGTCGGGGCGTGGTGCGCCGGCGTGCAGCAGCTCTTCCGGGAACCCCGCCCCCTCCCAGTGCTCCGCACGGCACGCCACCACCAGCCGGGTCCCCGTGGCCCGCAGCCACCGCGCGGTCCCGGCGGTCCACTCGGCCGGCCTGTCGAGCAGGGTCTCCTCGGGGCCGTCGAGAAGGAGCAGCAGGGGGCGGCCGGCCGTGCGGGCGAGTTCGGCCAGGCGCTCCGGGCTCACGTCACCGAGAGCGTCCGGGCCTGCCGGGAACGGGGCGCGGGAGGCGGCGACGACAGCGGCGGCCCGGTCCAGCGCCCGGCGGGCGGCGTCCGCGACCGAGCCGTCGTCCTCGCTCAGGTCGGCACCGCGCAGCCGGAGCGTGGGCCGGCCCGCGCGGTGACGGCGGGCGGCGAGCTCCGCGAGTTGCGTCGTGCGACCGCTGCCGGGCGGTCCGACCAGGCCCAGCACGGTGGCCCCGCCCCGCTCGAACGCGGCGAGCTCCGCGAGTACGGCGGGCCGGTCGACGGGCTCCACGGCACCGGGCGGCCCGTCCCGTCCGACCGGGACGGCCGTGAGCCGCACCAGCCCGGCGAGGTTGAGATCGGCTCCGTGGGCCGGGACCGTCGCCACGTTCTCGGCGAGCAGCTCGGCGAGCGGGCCCTCGGCACAGGCCGGGGGAGGCAGCGGTACGGCGAAGCCCTCGTCGCGGTCGTCCGAGCGGAGCGCGGTGCCCAGGACGCCGAGCACGGTGCCGGTGGCGGCGTCGAGCACCGGGCCGCCGGCGGCGCCGCCGCCGAGCCGCAGCGCGTCCCGGCCCGCGGTGCCGACCGCCAGCTCCAGGGCGCTGTCGAGGGGATACGCGCGGTCGGTGGCGGTGTAGGTCACGGGGCTCGTCCCCAGCACGCGCGCCTCGCGCCAGCCTCCGGCGGCGATCCGCACATAGGTGCCGGGCCGGACGGTGCGCCGCGCGGTGACCGGCAGCGGTGCGACGCCGAGCCCCTCGCTGCGGACCAGGGCCAGGCCGAGCGCGGGCAGCGGGGTCACCGCGTCCGCGGTCACCACGCACTGGCGGCCGGCCGCCGCGTGCAGCACGAGCCGGGGCAGACCGTCGACCGCCTCGTGACTGGTGATCACCGTGCCGTGGTGATCGGCCACGAAGCCGGTTCCGCGCGGCCGGCCGGCGAGGTCGTGCAGCCGGACCAGGACGTCGAACAGCCCCGGAGGCCCGTCCGGGGTGTCCCGTTCGTGACGGGGTTCGTAGGGGGACGACATCGCCGAAGCCTCCCGTCACTCATCCGTGCCCTTGGCTGCGACAGTAGGGCCGGGATGATCAGCGGGACAGATCGTCCGGTGAACACGCCCCCTTCCGCTCCCCCGGTTCACTCCGAGCGCCCGCACTTACGGGTGAACAGGCGGGGGTGGATGGATACACCCTAGGGGTGGGGGAACCGAGGGGGACCGTGGAGCGGCGGCATGTCCATCCCCGTGACGCCGCTCCACGGGCGGATCCGCGGGACCGGATCAGCCGAAGACGGCCAGGCTCCTGGCCTTGCCCCGCTGCTCCTCGACGAGCGCCAGGAACCGGCCCTCGGGGCCGAACACGGCCACGGCTCCGGAGCCGGCGTACTCCTCGGGCATCTCCAGCCGCACCCCGTTGGTGAGCAGCCCGGCCCGCCGGTCGTCGACGTCCCAGCGCGGGAACGCGGCCGTGGCGGCCTCTGCGATCGGCATCACCGTCAGTTCCTGCTGGTGCTGGTCCAGCGTCCTCGCGGAGTCCAGCTTGTACGGGCCGACGCGGGTGCGGCGCAGTGCGGTGAGGTGCCCGCCGACGCCCAGGCCGGCGCCCAGGTCGCGGGCGAGGGCGCGGATGTAGGTGCCGGAGGAGCAGACGACCGACACCACCAGGTCCAGCACCGGGGTGCCGTCCTCGGCGACGGCCTCCCGGACGTCGTACACGGAGAACGAGGAGACGGTGACCGGCCGGGCGGGAATGTCGAACTCCTCGCCCTCCCGGGCCCGCTTGTAGGAGCGCACCCCGTTGATCTTGATGGCGCTGACCTTGGACGGCACCTGCATGATGTCGCCGGTCAGCTCGGCGATGCCGGCGTCGACGGCCTCGCGGGTGACCGCGGAGGCGTCGGTGGAGGAGCTGATCTCCCCCTCGGCGTCGTCGGTGAGCGTGTTCTGCCCGAGCCGGATGGTGCCCAGGTACTCCTTCTCGGTCAGCGCGAGGTGGCCGAGGAGCTTGGTCGCCTTCTCGACGCCGAGGACGAGGACGCCCGTCGCCATCGGGTCGAGGGTGCCGGCGTGGCCGACGCGCCGGGTGCGCGCGATACCGCGCATCTTGGCGACCACGTCGTGCGAAGTGAAGCCCGACGGCTTGTCGACAATGACAAGGCCGTCGGGCGTGGTGTGCTTCCGGTTCATTCGGCGGTGTCGTCCGTCTCGTCGTCTTCCGGCTTGCGGTACGGGTCGGCCCCGCCGGCGTACGCGGCGCCCGCGGACGCCTCGCGCACCTTCGCGTCGGACTGGCGCGCCTTGTCGAGGAGGTCCTCGATGTTGCGTGCCGTGTCCGGGAGCGCGTCCATGACGAAGGCCAGGGTCGGTGTGAACTTCACGCCCGCCGCCCGGCCCACCTCGGAGCGCAGGACGCCCTTGGCGCTCTCCAGTCCGGCCGCCGCGGCCTTGCGCTCCTCGTCGTCCCCGTACACCGTGTAGAAGACGGTCGCCTCCCGGAGGTCACCCGTGACCCGGGTGTCCGTGATGGTGACGTGCGAGCCGAGCCGCGGGTCCTTGATCCCGCGCTGCAGCTTCTGGGCCACCACCTCTCGGATGAGGTCCGCCAGCCTTTTCGCCCGCGCGTTGTCGGCCACTGGTCCGTCTCCCGTTCTTTCCTGTCTGCGTATCTCTGGGCTGTGGTCGTCAGTCGTCTTCACCGTGGAAGCGCCGCCTGACGGACAGCAGTTCCACCTCGGGGCGCCCGGCGACCAGCCGCTCGCACCGGTCCAGTACGTCTCTCAGGTGCCCCGTGTCGCCGGACACCATGGCCAGGCCGATGACCGCCCTGCGATGGAGGTCCATGTGATCCACCTCGGCCGCGCTCACCGCGTACTTGCGCTGGAGCTCGGCGACGATCGGGCGGACGACGGAGCGCTTCTCCTTCAGCGAATGTACGTCGCCGAGGAGGAGGTCGAAGGACAGCGTCCCCACATACATGTGTGCAACCGGTTCACCCGCCGGCACGGGATCGATGGCCCCGCCGTCCGTGGTGGGCGGGGACATCAGAACCGTACAACGAAGGGGACGCGGTGATCGACGGATATTGTGCTCCGCCGGCCGCGCCGCCGGGCCTTGGCGCACACACGCGCCGGCCGGCGGGACCCGGGTGGGTCCCGCCGGCCGGTACACACCGTGGGGTGTTACACCCGCGGCTTCTCGCGCATCTCGTACGTCGCGATGACGTCGTCGACCTTGATGTCGTTGAAGTTTCCGAGGTTGATACCACCCTCGAAGCCTTCGCGGATCTCGGTGACGTCGTCCTTGAAGCGACGCAGGCCCACGATGTTGAGGCTCTCCGCGATGACCTTGCCATCGCGCAGCAGGCGCGCCTTGGTGTTGCGCTTGACCTCGCCGGAGCGGATGAGAACACCCGCGATGTTGCCCAGCTTGGACGAGCGGAAGACCTCGCGGATCTCCGCCGTACCCAGCTCGACCTCTTCGTACTCCGGCTTGAGCATGCCCTTGAGGGCCGCCTCGATCTCCTCGATCGCCTGGTAGATGACCGAGTAGTACCGGACGTCCACACCCTCGCGCTCGGCCATCTGCGCGGCACGCCCTGCGGCGCGCACGTTGAAGCCGATCACGATGGCGTCGGAGCCCATCGCCAGGTCGATGTCGGACTCCGTGACCGCACCGACGCCGCGGTGCAGGACGCGGATGTCGACCTCTTCGCCGACGTCCAGCTGGAGCAGCGAGGACTCGAGGGCCTCGACCGAACCGGAGGCGTCACCCTTGATGATCAGGTTCAGCTGCTGGATCTCACCGGCCTTGAGCACCTTGTCCAGGTCCTCCAGCGACACGCGACGCGTGCGCTTGGCGAACGCGGCGTTGCGCTCACGGGCGGCGCGCTTCTCGGCGATCTGACGGGCCGTACGGTCCTCGTCGACGACGATGAAGTTGTCGCCCGCACCCGGGACGTTGGTCAGGCCCAGGACCTGGACCGGCGTCGACGGGCCCGCCTCGGCGACGTTGTTGCCGTTGTCGTCGAGCATGGCGCGCACGCGGCCGTAGGCGTCGCCCACCACCATCGTGTCGCCGACCCGCAGCGTGCCTCGCTGGACGAGGACGGTCGCCACGGCACCGCGGCCGCGGTCGAGCCGGGACTCGATCGAGATGCCCTGCGCGTCCTGCGTGGGGTTGGCCCGCAGGTCGAGCGAGGCGTCCGCGGTGAGGATGACGGCCTCGAGGAGGCTGTCGATGTGCAGACCCTGCTTGGCGGAGATGTCGACGAACATGGTGTCGCCGCCGTACTCCTCGGCCACCAGGCCGTACTCGGTCAGCTGACCGCGCACCTTGGTCGGGTCGGCGCCCTCGACGTCGATCTTGTTGACCGCGACGACGATCGGGACCTCGGCCGCCTTGGCGTGGTTGAGCGCCTCGACCGTCTGCGGCATGACGCCGTCGTTGGCCGCGACGACCAGGATCGCGATGTCCGTCGACCGCGCACCACGGGCACGCATGGCGGTGAACGCCTCGTGACCCGGGGTGTCGATGAAGGTGATCCTGCGCTCTTCCTCGTTGACCTCGGTCGCGACCTGGTAGGCACCGATGTGCTGGGTGATGCCGCCCGCCTCGCCCGCGATGACGTTCGTCTTGCGGATGGCGTCGAGCAGTCGGGTCTTACCGTGGTCGACGTGACCCATGACGGTGACGACCGGCGGGCGGACCACCAGGTCCTCCTCGTCGCCCTCGTCCTCGCCGAACTCCAGGTCGAAGGACTCGAGCAGCTCGCGGTCCTCCTCCTCCGGGCTGACGATCTGAACCGTGTAGTTCATCTCGCCCGCGAGGAGCTGGAGCGTCTCGTCGGAGACGGACTGGGTCGCGGTGACCATCTCGCCGAGGTTCATCATGACCGCGACGAGCGACGCCGGGTTGGCGTTGATCTTCTCCGCGAAGTCGGTGAGGGACGCACCGCGCGACAGGCGAATGGCCTCGCCGTTGCCGCGAGGCAGCATCACGCCGCCGACCGACGGGGCCTGCATGGCCTCGTACTCCTGGCGCCTCTGCCGCTTCGACTTGCGGCCACGACGCGCGGGACCACCGGGACGACCGAAGGCGCCCTGCGTGCCACCGCGGCCACCGGGACCGCCGGGACGGCCACCGAAGCCGGGACGGCCACCGCCGCCGGCGAAGCCACCGCCACCACCGGGACGACCGGCGAAACCGCCGCCGCCACCGGGACGACCGGCACCGCCACCGGGACCACCGGGACGACCGGCGAAACCGCCGCCGCCACCGGGACGACCGCCGCCGCCACCACCGGGACGACCCGCACCGCCCGGACCGCGGCCACCGGGGCCACCGCCGGGACGCGGGCCGGCAGCGGGACGCTGCGGCATCATGCCGGGGTTCGGACGCGGACCGCCGGGGCCGCCGCCGCCGGGACGGGGACCGCCCTGCGGACGCGGCATCGAGCCCGGGGTCGGGCGCTGCCCGCCCGGAGACTGCGGACGCGGACCGCCGCCCTGGCCACCGGGGGCCTGCGGACGGGGACCGGCACCGCCGGGACCACCCGGACCGGGACGCGCGCCCTGCGGACGCGGCGCCTGCGGACGGGCCATGCCGGTGGAGCCACCGGAGGTGAAGGGGTTGTTACCGGGACGCGGACCGGCCGGGCGACCGCCCGGACGCGGAGCGCCGCCACCGGGGCGCTGACCCTGACCGGCCGGACGACCCTGACCACCCTGGCCCTGACCGCCCTGCCCCTGACCACCCTGGCCCTGACCGGCGGGACGACCGCCGGGCTTGGGCGCACCGGGACGCGCGCCGCCGGGCTTCGAACCGGACGGAGCCGGAGCCGCCGCCGCGGGCGGGGCCTGGAACTCCGGGGCCGCCGGAGCCGGACGCGGCGCGGGCCGCGGGCCCGGCGTCGGACGCGAACCGGGGGCCGCCGGCGCGGGCGCCGACGGAGCCGCCGGCGGCTGGGCCGCGGCGGGCTTGGGTGCTGCGGCCGGCGGCTTCGGGGCGGCCGGACGCTCCCCCACTGGCTTGACGCCGTGGGAGGAGCCCCCAGCCTGCGCCGGGGACGGCGCGGCGGGCCTGGGGGCCGCCTTGCGGGGCGCACCGGGCTTCGCGGCGGACTTGCCGTTGCCCCCGCCCTGCTGGAAGGCGTCAGTCAGCTTGCGTACTACGGGCGCTTCGATGGTCGAAGACGCCGAACGGACGAATTCACCGAGTTCCTGGAGCTTGGCCATGACGACCTTGCTCTCCACACCGAACTCCTTGGCGAGTTCGTAGACCCGGACCTTAGCCACTTCGCTCCTCTGAGGTCCGGGTTGCGTCCGGACCGTCGCTAGTTCATGGGCGTACTCATCGCGTACTCATCGAGTGCTCATCGCAATCTCGACCTGCTTTCGACTCGCGAGGTACCAGGCCGCACGGGGACTTCCGTGCGGCATGTTCTTACGTGTTGCCTGTCCAGTCGGCGGAGAGCCGCTGCTCAGCAACCTTGTGCCTGCTCGACGTAGTGGCGCAACGCCTTTACGTCGAGCGGTCCCGGGACACGGAGCGCCCGCGGGAACGCCCTGCGGCGCACCGCCTGGTCGAGACAGACCGGGGCGGGGTGTACATACGCACCCCGGCCGGGCAGCGTACCGCGAGGATCCGGGACGCACGCGTCCTCGATCACCACGATCCGCAGCAGCTCGCTCTTGACCGCTCGCTCCCGGCACCCCACGCAGGTGCGCTCGGGGCGTACGCCAGCACGTGTCCGGCCAGACACTCCTTAGTCTACCTCCCCGGGCCGACCTCACCCCTTCGGGGCAAGAATCGAACACTTGCCGCGCGCAAAGCTGTCGTGATCTCAGCGACCGGCGGCTTGGATCTATTCCCCGGCCTGTTCCGTGTCCGGCCGGATGTCGATCCGCCAGCCGGTCAGACGGGCGGCGAGGCGGGCGTTCTGCCCCTCCTTGCCGATCGCCAGGGACAGCTGGTAGTCCGGCACGATCACGCGGGCCGAGCGGGCCGCCATGTCGACGATGTCCACCTTGGAGACCCGGGCCGGTGACAGCGCGTTCGCCACCATCTCGGCCGGGTCGTCGGACCAGTCGACGATGTCGATCTTCTCGCCGTTCAGCTCGCCCATGACACTGCGCACCCGACCGCCCATGGGGCCGATGCAGGCGCCCTTGGCGTTCAGGCCCGAGCGGGTGGAGCGTACGGCGATCTTGGTGCGGTGGCCCGCCTCGCGGGCGATCGCGGAGATCTCGACGGACCCGTCGGCGATCTCCGGCACCTCCAGGGCGAAGAGCTTCTTCACCAGGTTGGGGTGCGTGCGCGACAGGGTGACGGACGGGCCGCGCACCCCCTTGGCCACCCGGACGACGTAGCTGCGCAGCCGCATGCCGTGCGGATAGGTCTCGCCGGGCACCTGCTCCTGCACCGGCAGGATGGCCTCCAGCTTGCCGATGTCGACCAGCACGTTCTTCGGGTCGCGGCCCTGCTGGACCACTCCGGTGACGATGTCGCCCTCGCGGCCGGCGTACTCGCCGAGCGTCGCGTCGTCCTCGGCGTCGCGCAGGCGCTGCAGGATGACCTGCTTGGCCGTGGTGGCGGCGATACGGCCGAAGCCGGACGGGGTGTCGTCGAACTCGCGGGCCTCCTGGCCCTCCTCGATGTCCTCGGGGTCCTCCTTCGCCCACACGGTCACATGTCCGGTCTCCCGGTCGAGCTCCACGCGCGCGTGCCGGCGGCTTCCCCCGGTGCGGTGATAGGCGATGAGGAGGGCCGATTCGATCGCTTCGACCAGCAGGTGGAGGGAGATCTCCTTCTCCCGTACCAAGAGCCGAAGGGCACTCATGTCGATGTCCACTTATTACGCCTCCTCTTCCTTCTCGTTGTCCTTGCGGTTGAACTCGACCTGGACGCGCGCCCTGGTGATGTCGTCGAAGGCGAGTCTGCGCGCGGTGGCCCTGCGGCCCTTCACCCCGGGCACCTCGAGGTCGAGACCGTCGTCGTCCGCCTCGATGATCCTGGCGACCAGTTCGCCGCCCTCGGCAAGCTGGAACCGGGCCAGGCGGCCGGTGGCGCGCACGTAGTGCCGGTGCTCGGTGAGAGGGCGCTCCGCACCCGGGGTTCCGACCTCGAGGGTGTACTCCCCGCTGCCCATCGCGTCCGTCTCGTCGAGCTTCGCCGAGAGCGCGCGGCTCACATCGGCGATCCGGTCGAGGTCCGCTCCGGTGTCGGAGTCGACGACGACGCGCAGCACACGCTTGCGGCCGACCGCGTCCACGGCGATCTCTTCGAGATCCAGGCCCTGGGAGCTGACGAGCGGTTCCAGAAGTTCTCGAAGCCTCTCGCTCTGGGTGGTGCTCATCCGGGTGACTCCTCGGCCGCGTGTGCTGTTGTGGGACGGTGCGCGTGTCTGGTCAAAGGGTATCCGGTCGCAGAGGGTGTTGCTGTCCACCCGGTCACGGAGGGTGCCGCTGAGCGCCCCCGCGCGGGCACACGGGTACGGTGATCACGGGCCTCGCCCCACCTTCCGTCGCTACGTTCGTACGAGCCCCCGAGGACGTCTGCCGTGTCGTTCCCCCCGTCTCCGCGCGCCCGTTCGGGGCCGCGCAGAAGGAGTCTGCTCGCCGTTGCCCCGGCAGCCCTGCTGGTGGCCGGTTGCTCCGCCGGGTCCGAGGACTCCGGCGCCTCCGGCGGCAGCCGTCCCTCGGCCGCCGACCGGGCACGCGCGCGTGCGGCCCGGGACAGCAGGGAGCTGGCCGAGCGGTACGACGCGGTCGTGGCCGCGCATCCGAAGCTGGCGGAGCGGCTGCGTCCGCTGCGCGCGGAGGTCGTACGGCACGCGAAGGCGTTCGGTGACGCGGCGGAGCCGTCGCCGTCCGGGTCGGGCTCGACCTCGGCCTCCCCGTCGGCGACCACGCCCGCCGTGCCCGCGAAGGAGAAGGACGCCCTGGCCGGACTCGCCGCCGCCGAGCGGGAGATCGCCGGCCGGCACGCGAAGGCGCTGCTGGACGCGCCGGGCGAGCTGGCCCGGCTGCTGGCCTCGGTGGCGGCGGCCGGCGCGGCACATGTGTACCTGCTGACGGAGGCATGACGGTGAGCGAGTCGCGCGAGGCGAAGGACCGGGAACTGCGGGCCCTCCAGGCCGCCCTGGCGGCGGAGCACGCGGCGGTGTACGGCTACGGGGTCGTCGGCGGGCGGATCGGCGAGGAGCGGCGCACCGAGGCTCGGGCGGCGTACGACGCGCACCGGGCGCGCAGGGACGCGCTGGTGCGCGCGGTGAAGGACGCGGGGGGCGCGCCCGTCGCCGCCGCCGCGGGTTACGCGCTGCCGTTCCCGGTGCCGGACGCGGCCGCGGCGGTCCGGCTGGCGGCGGAACTGGAGGACAGGGTGGCCGGCGTGTACGCCGATCTGGTGCGCGCGAGCGGGGGCGAGCAGCGGCTGGGGGCCGCCGAGGTGATGCGGGAGGCGGCGGTGCGGTCGGTGCGCTGGAGCGGCGAGAGCGTAGCCTTCCCTGGGCTCGCCGAGCGGGACGGTACGGCTTCGGGGACCCCGGCGCCGACGGCGTGACGGGGCGGCGGGCACCGCGTACAGCAGGAAGGGAACGACTCGCGCATGGTTTTCGAACCGCCGAAGCGTCTGGTGAGGGCGCTCGGTGAGACGGCGCCCGAGGGTGACGACTGGCTGGAGGGGCTGCCGGAGGCGGCGCGCGAGGCCGTCACACAGCGTGAGTTGACCGTGGAGCGGGTGCAGGTGCCCGGCGGGCGCAGCAGCCTGGTCGTGCTGGTGCGGACGGCCGACGGGACGCCCGCCGTACTGAAGCTGGCGCCGCGCCGGGCGCGTCCGGGGAGCGAGCGGGCCGCGCTGGCCCACTGGGGCGGTCTGGGAGCGGTCCAGCTGCTGGATCCGGTGTCGGACGCGACCGAGGGGGTGCTGCTGCTGGAGCGGCTGCATCCGGACGTGTCGGTGCGGTCGTTGCCGGAGGCCAAGGCGTTGCTGGAGGCCGCGGGGACGCTGCGCCGGCTCTGGGTGGACCCGCCGGACGGGCACGGCTTCGAGACGGTGGCCGAGCGGACGGAGCGGCAGGCGCGGGCGATGCGGGCGAGCGCGGCGGCCGACCCGGAGGTGGCTCCGCTGGTGGAGGCGGCGCTGACGGCCCGGGACGAACTGGTGGCCGCGCCGCCCGAGCTGAGTCTGCTGCACGGGACGTTCCGGCAGAGCAAGGTGCTGTCCGGGGAGCGGATGCCGTGGCTGGCGGTGGGGCCGGACCCCGTGGTCGGCGAGCACGCGTTCGATCTGGCGCGGCTGGTGCGGGACCGGGTGGAGGACCTCATCGCGCAGGCCTCGGGGGCGACGACGACTCGGCGGCGGGTGAAGCGGCTGGCGGAGTCGCTGGAGGTGGACCGGGAGCGGCTGCTGGGCTGGACGCTGTTCCGGGCGGTGGAGTCGGGGGTACGGGCGCGGCGCGTGGGGCGGGAGCGGGACGCGGAACTGTTGTTGGAGTTCGCCGGCTGGCTTTGACGCTTGGGCGCTTGGACGTCGGCAGCCCCGACGCCCTGCCGGTGTCGCGGCAGGGCGTCGGGGCGGGGCGGAGGTGGGACGCGCAGACCGGCGCTTGCGAGGTGTCTTCCCCAAAGGTGGGACCCCAGCCCAGGCCCTTGAGGCACTGGGAGGAGACACGACTGCCCGCAGCTGCGGCGCCCCGGCCGACCGCAGCCGGGGCGGTGCGGGGGTGTCAGGCGGTGAGGCGGGACACCGCCTCGTCGACCGTCAGTTCCTCGCGTTCGCCGGTGCGGCGGTCCTTGAGTTCGACGATGCCCTCGGCGGCACGGCGGCCCGCGACCAGGATCTGGGGGACGCCGATCAGTTCCGAGTCGGTGAACTTGACGCCCGGGGAGACACCGGGGCGGTCGTCGACCAGGACGCGGAGGCCCGCGGCGGACAGCTTCTCGGAGACGTCCAGCGCCAGCTCGGTCTGGAGGGCCTTGCCCGCGGCGACCACGTGGACGTCGGCCGGGGCGACCTCGGCGGGCCAGCACAGGCCCTTGTCGTCGGCGGTCTGCTCGGCGAGCGCCGCCACCGCGCGGGAGACGCCGATGCCGTAGGAGCCCATGGTGACGCGGGCCGGCTTGCCGTTCTGGCCGAGGACGTCGAGCTTGAGGGCGTCGGCGTACTTGCGGCCCAGCTGGAAGATGTGACCGATCTCGATGGCGCGGTCGAGCTTGAGACCGGTGCCGCACTTGGGGCAGGGGTCGCCCTCCCGCACCACCACGACGTCCACGTACGCGTCGACCTCGAAGTCGCGCCCCGCGACCACGTTCTTCGCGTGCGTGTCGGCCTTGTTGGCGCCCGTGATCCAGGCGGTGCCCGGCGCCACGCGCGGGTCGGCGACGTACGTCACCTCGCCCAGGCCCTGCGGGCCGACGTAGCCGCGCACCAGGTCGGGGCGGGCGATGAAGTCCGCCTCGGTGACCATCTCCACGACGGCCGGGGCGAAGTGCGCCTCGACCTTGTCCATGTCGACCTCGCGGTCACCGGGGACGCCCACGGCGACGATCTCGCCGTCGACCTTGACCAGCAGGTTCTTCAGCGTGGCCGAGGCCTCGACGCCGAGCGACGCGGCGAGGGTCTCGATGGTCGGGGTGCCGGGCGTGGGGATGTCCTCGGCGGCCGGGACACCGGCGGCGTCGACCGGCTTCAGCTCGTAGGTGATCGCCTCGGTGTTGGCGGCGAAGTCACAGGTGGGGCAGTCCGCGAAGGTGTCCTCGCCGGCCTCGGCGGGGGCGAGGAACTCCTCGGACTTGGAGCCGCCCATGGCGCCGGCGGTGGCCGCGCAGATGCGGTAGTCCAGGCCCAGGCGCTCGAAGACCTTCTGGTACGCCTGGCGGTGCAGGGCGTACGACTTCGCCAGGCCCTCGTCCTCCAGGTCGAAGGAGTAGGAGTCCTTCATCAGGAACTCGCGGCCGCGCAGGATGCCGGCGCGGGGGCGGGCCTCGTCCCGGAACTTGGACTGGATCTGGTAGAGGATCACCGGCAGGTCCTTGTAGGAGGACGCCTGGTCCTTCACCAGCAGGGTGAAGATCTCCTCGTGGGTGGGGCCGAGGAGGTAGTCGCCGCCCTTGCGGTCCTGGAGGCGGAACAGTTCGGGACCGTACTCGTCCCAGCGGCCGGTGGCCTCGTACGGCTCGCGCGGCAGCAGGGCGGGGAGCTGGACCTCCTGGGCGCCGATGGCGTCCATCTCCTCACGGACGATGCGCTCGATGTTGCCGAGGACCTTCTTGCCGAGCGGCAGCCAGCTCCAGAGGCCGGCGGCGGTGCGGCGCACATAGCCGGCGCGGACCAGAAGCTTGTGGCTGAGGACCTCGGCGTCCGCCGGGTCGTCGCGCAGCGTCTTCGCCATCAACTGGGACATGCGCTGGACCGGTGCGTTCGCCATGGTTCACGTACTCCTGCTGCGTCTGGGTGATGACAGGAGGTTAGCCGGGCGGGACGCGGCGGCGGAAATCGATTGTCCGCTATCCGCGCAGGAGCGGCAGCGGGGCGCCCATGACGGCGTACGGCTTGGGGGCGCTGGGGAAGTGGACCTGGCGGGCGAGGTCCTGGTAGCCGAGCGAGCGGTACAGGTGGCGGGCCGGGCTCTCGATGTCGATCGCGGAGAGGATCGAGCGGGGCTGCTCGGCGCCGTCGGTGATCGTGGTGATCAGGGCGCGGCCGATGCCGTGCTTCTGGTGCCGGGGGTGGACGTGCAGCTCGGTGATGACGAAGGAGTCGTCGAGCCAGTCGTCGTGGCCCCGGGCGCGCAGATAGGGCTCGACGACGGTGGACCACCAGTGGGTGCGGTCGTTGGGCATGCCGTAGACGAAACCGGCCAGGCGGCCCTTGACGGTGGCGCCGAAGGCCCGGGCGCCCGGGAGGGTCATGTGGCGCAGCACGATCTGCCGGCGTACGGCCACCTCGTCGGGGCCGAGCCCGAACGCCACCGCCTGCACCGCCAGCGCCTCGTCGA
Source organism: Streptomyces sp. NPDC020731 (assembly GCF_044334705.1). NCBI lineage: Bacteria > Bacillati > Actinomycetota > Actinomycetes > Kitasatosporales > Streptomycetaceae > Streptomyces > Streptomyces sp. NPDC020731. The sequence goes on along the minus strand of NZ_JBIRTN010000007.1, from coordinate 313,936 downwards.
CGTGGCCGGGGAGGTCGAGGGGGCCGATCACGATGTCGTCGGGGTGGGGGCGGCCGTGACCGGGAAATCGCAGCATGCCGGGGAGACTACAGGGCGTGCCTCGTCAGAACAGCACGCTCATGAAGGCGCCGACCTCCTGGAAGCCCACCCTCTCGTACGTCCTGCGGGCGGGCGTGTTGAAGTCGTTGACGTAGAGGCTCGCCACGGGCGCCATCTCCGTCAGGGCGTAGCGCAGGACGGCCGCCATGCCGGGTGCGGCGACGCCCCTGCCCCGGTGCTCGGGGGCCACCCAGACGCCCTGGATCTGGCAGGCGCGGCCGGTCGTGGCGCCGATCTCGGCCTTGAAGACGACCTTGCCGTCGGCGTCGAAGCGGGCGAAGGAGCGGCCTGCGCCGACGAGTTCGGCGACCCGGGCCTGGTAGAGCAGACCGCCGTCGCCGGCCAGCGGGGAGACGCCGACCTCCTCGGTGAACATCGCCACGCACGCCGGCATGATCGTCTCCAGCTCGTCCTTGCGGACGCGGCGGACGTAGGGGTCCGGGGCTATGCGGTCGGACATGCGGTCGGTGACCATGAGGGGCTGGCGGGTGCGGACCTCGCGGGCCGGGCCCCACTGGGGTTCGAGCAGTCGCCAGAGCGCGGCGGTGGGCTCGGCCGGGCCGACGACGGAGGAGCAGCGGCGGCCGGCCCGGCGGGCACGGTCGGCGAAGGCGCGGACGGCCCGGGGGGTGGCGCAGATGGGCACCAGGTTGGCGCCGGCGTAGCACAGGGACGTCAGGACGCCTCCCTCGTACCAGCCCCACATCTCGCCGCCGAGCCGCCACGGGTCCAGGCCCGCGATCTGGACGCGGGCCGTCACGAAGGCGTTCGCGACCGGCTCACGGTCGAGTACGGCGAGGGCGGCGTCCAGGTCGCTCGGTTCGAGGACCCGGGATGTGGTCTGCGTCAACACGTGCGGGGCCTCACACACTGGGGTCTGCTGATTTCTCCGCACTGTACCTGCGGAATCCGGGAGCCGCCGCCCCCGGACCCCGGTTCGGTCCTGAACGGGCCTCGTCCTCGGGCTCCCCCGGAGGGGCACCCCGGAGGGGCACCCCAGACGGGCACCCCGGACGGGCACCCCGGACGGGCCGGCCGCTGCCGGCCGGCATGGTCAGCCGGCCACCGAGACCTGCGGCTCGCCCGACGTCACGCCGTCCTTCTCCATCTCCTCGGCGATCTTCATCGCCTCCTCGATCAGCGTCTGAACGATCTTCGACTCGGGCACGGTCTTGATGACCTCGCCCTTCACGAAGATCTGCCCCTTGCCGTTGCCGGAGGCCACGCCGAGGTCGGCCTCCCGGGCCTCGCCCGGCCCGTTGACCACACAGCCCATCACGGCCACCCGCAGCGGCACCTCCATGCCCTCCAGACCCGCGGTGACCTCCTCGGCCAGCTTGTACACATCGACCTGGGCACGCCCGCAGGACGGGCAGGAGACGATCTCCAGGCGCCGCTCCTTCAGCCCCAGCGACTGAAGGATCTGGATGCCGACCTTGATCTCCTCGACCGGCGGGGCCGACAGGGAGACCCGGATGGTGTCGCCGATGCCCTGGGAGAGCAGCGCCCCGAAGGCGACGGCCGACTTGATGGTCCCCTGGAAGGCGGGCCCGGCCTCGGTGACGCCGAGGTGCAGCGGGTAGTCGCACTGGGCGGCGAGCTGACGGTAGGCCTCGACCATCACGACCGGGTCGTTGTGCTTGACGGAGATCTTGATGTCCCGGAAGTCGTGCTCCTCGAAGAGGGACGCCTCCCACAGGGCGGACTCGGCCAGCGCCTCCGGGGTCGCCCTGCCGTACTTCTGGAGCAGACGCCGGTCCAGCGAGCCGGCGTTGACGCCGATGCGGATCGGGGTGCCGTGGTCCCTGGCCGCCCTGGCGATCTCCTTGACCTTGTCGTCGAACTGCTTGATGTTGCCCGGATTCACCCGCACCGCCGCGCAGCCGGCCTCGATCGCGGCGAAGACGTACTTGGGCTGGAAGTGGATGTCGGCGATCACCGGGATCTGCGACTTGCGGGCGATGATCGCCAGCGCGTCGGCGTCGTCCTGCGTGGGACAGGCCACCCGCACGATCTGACAGCCGGACGCGGTCAGCTCGGCGATCTGCTGGAGGGTCGCGCCGACGTCGGACGTACGCGTGGTCGTCATCGACTGCACGGACACCGGGGCATCACCACCCACCGCCACGGATCCGACCTGGATCCGCCGGCTCTTCCGCCGCTCGGCGAGCTTGGTCGGAACGGACGGCATGCCGAGAGAAATCGCAGTCATCTGCTGTGCAACCCCAAGTCGTGGATCAAGGTCCGGCTCCCCGTGAGCAGCGGGCTCCGGGCTCCGAGATTACGGCACTGGCCAACGCCCGGGCACATCGCGCCGGTAAACCCGCCCAAAGGGCGACGGCCCGGAACCCCAAGGGTTCCGGGCCGTCGTGAACGGCGGGTGTCGCGGCCCGGGGCTACGAGATCCGCACCGGGTTCACCACGTCCGCGATCAGGACGAGGATGGTGAAGCAGACGAAGATCCCGGCCACCACGTAGGCCACCGGCATCAGTTTCGCCACGTCGAAGGGGCCCGGGTCGGGGCGGCGCAGCACCTTGGCGAGGTTGCGGCGCAGCGACTCCCACAGGGCGCCCGCGATGTGTCCGCCGTCGAGCGGCAGCAGCGGGAGCATGTTGAACAGGAACAGGGAGAGGTTGAAGCCGGCGAGCAGCATCACGAACATCGCCATCTGCTGCGAGGCGGGGATGTCGAGGGTGGCGATCTCGCCGCCGACCCGGGCCGCGCCGACGACGCCCATCGGGGAGTCGGGTTCGCGCGGGCCGTCGCCGAAGGCCGCGTCCCACAGGGCGGGGATCTTGGACGGCAGCGCGGCCAGGGAGTCGACGGCGTCGCCGACCCGGTCGGTCATCCAGGTCACGGAGTCGCCGAGGTCCTGTTTGACGACACCGGTGGCCGCGCTGAAGCCGAGGAAGCCGGCCTTGACGTACTCGCCCTCGACGTAGGCGCCGTTGCCGTCCTTCTTGGCGACCATGTTGGTGGCGATCGACGCCTGGAGTGTCACCTCCTGGCCCTTGCGGTCGACGACGATCGGCACGTCCTTGCCGGCACTGTCGCGGATGAGGTCGGAGAGGGTGGCCCAGTCGTCCGTCCTGACCCCGTCGAAGGCGACGATCTTGTCACCGTTCTCCATACCGGCCGCGGCGGCCGGGGACTGCGGGTCGGACTTCTTGCACTCGTCGCGGTTCTCGCTCTGCGAGATGACGCACGGCGAGACCGAGCTGACGGTGGTGGTCTGCTGCTGGATGCCGAAGCCCATCAGCACGGTGAGGAACAGCGCGACCGCGAGGATCAGGTTCATGAACGGACCCGCGAACATCACGACGACCCGTTTCCACGGCTTGCGCGTGTAGAACAGGCGCTTGTCGTCGCCGGGCTTGAGCTCCTCGAAGGCGGCGGAGCGGGCGTCCTCGATCATGCCGCGCCACGGTGAGGTGGAGCGGGCCTCCAGCCGGCCGTCGGGACCGGGGGGGAACATGCCGATCATGCGGATGTAGCCGCCGAACGGGATCGCCTTGACGCCGTACTCGGTCTCACCCTTGTTCCGCGACCAGATGGTGGGGCCGAAGCCGACCATGTACTGGGGCACGCGGATGCCGAACATCTTGGCCGTGGACAGATGGCCCAGCTCGTGCCACGCGATCGAGAACAGCAGGCCGGCCGCGAAGACGACTATGCCGAGGATGAACATCAGGGTCGTCATGCACGCGCCTCCGCGCTCGCCGTCCGGTGTGTCAGTTCCCGGGCCCTCGTCCGCGCCCAGGTCTCCGCTTCGAGGACGTCCGACACGGTCAGTGAGGTTCCCGCCGCCGGGGTGCCGTGTTCCTCGACCACCCGGGTGACGGTCTCCATGATCCCGTTGAAGGGCAGCGCGCCGGAGCGGAACGCCTCCACGCACTCCTCGTTCGCGGCATTGAACACCGCCGGGGCGGTTCCCGCGAGCTCGCCGACGTGCCGGGCGAGGTTCACCGAGGGGAACGCCTGGTTGTCGAGAGGGAAGAACTCCCAGGTGGACGCCTTGCTCCAGTCGAAGACCGGGGCCGCGTCGGGGACCCTTTCGGGCCAGCCGAGGCCGATGGCGATGGGCCCGCGCATGTCGGGGGGCGTCGCCTGGGCCAGTGTCGATCCGTCCGTGAACTCAACCATCGAGTGGACATACGACTGCGGGTGCACGACGACCTCAATGCGGTCGAAGGGAATGTCGTACAGCAGGTGCGCCTCGATGACCTCCAGGCCCTTGTTGACGAGGGTCGCGGAGTTGATCGTGATGACCGGGCCCATGGCCCAGGTGGGGTGGGCGAGGGCGTCCTCGACGGTGACGTCCGCCAGCTGCTCCTTGGTACGGCCGCGGAAGGGGCCGCCGGAGGCGGTGACGACGAGCCTGCGGACGTCGGCGCGGGTGCCGGCGGCCAGCGCCTGGAAGAGGGCGGCGTGCTCGGAGTCGACCGGGATGATCTGACCGGGCTCGGCGAGCGCCTTGACCAGCGGGCCGCCGACGATGAGCGACTCCTTGTTGGCGAGCGCGAGGGTGCGGCCCGCCTCCAGGGCGGCGAGGGTCGGGGCGAGACCGATGGAGCCGGTGATGCCGTTGAGGACCGTGTGGCAGTCGGAGGCGGCGACCCGGGCGGCCGCGTCCTTCCCGGCCAGGATCTCGGGCAGCGGCTCCCCCGCCCCGTACTGCGCGGACAGCGCCTCGCGCAGCGCCGGTACGACGTCCTCGCGGGCCACGGCGACCGTGCGCACCCGCAGCCGGTGCGCCTGCTCGGCCAGGAGGGCGACCCGCCCGCCGTTGGCGGACAGGCCGGTGACCCGGAAGCGGTCGGGGTTGCGCAGCACGAGGTCGATGGCCTGGGTGCCGATCGACCCGGTGGAGCCGAGGATCACCACGTCCTTCGGGCCGTCTCCCGCTACGGGGTCGTGGACGAGGTGCGGGTCGGCGAGGGGGGCTGGGCTGTCACTCATCCCCCCATTGTGGCCGTACCGGGTGCCCCGAAGGACAGGGGTGTCGTTCCAGTACGTGGCAGGTCAGCCGACCCGGTGGCCGGCGCCACCGGGCGGCCTGTAGCCGACTGTCACCTGATCGGGCGGTGCATGTTCTCCCGCTGTGCGGGCCCCGGCGTCGTGTCCGCGATCCAGGGGCCGTCGTCCGAGGGGTCGATGATGCCTTGCTCCAGCCACTCGTAGGTGCCGGAGAGCACGCCCTTGACGACCTTGCGGTCGAGGTCGTCGGTGTTGGTCCACAGACGGCCGAAGAGTTCCTCGACGCGGATGCGGGCCTGGTGGCAGAAGGCGTCGGCGAGCTGGTAGGCCTCGCGGCCGTGGTCACCGCGGCCGCGCAGGAGTTCCGCGCGGACACAGGCGGCGCTCATCGCGAACAGTTCGGCGCCGATGTCGACGATCCGGCCCAGGAAGCCCTGCTTGGTCTCCATCCTCCCCTGCCAGCGGGACATGGCGTAGAAGGTGGAGCGGGCGAGCTTGCGGGAGGCGCGTTCGACGTAGCGCAGGTGCCCGGAGAGGTCGACGCCGTGCTTGAACCCGCCGAACGCGCCGGGGAGCTGTCCGGGTCCTGCGACGAGTTTCGGCAGCCACTTGGCGTAGAAGAGGCCCGCTCCCGCGCCCGCCTTCGCCTTGTCGCCGAGGGACTTCTCGGGGTCGATCAGATCACCGGCGACCGAGAGGTGGGCGTCGACGGCCTCGCGGGCGATCAGCAGGTGCATGATCTCCGTGGAGCCCTCGAAGATGCGGTTGATGCGCAGGTCGCGCAGCATCTGCTCGGCCGGGACCGCCCGCTCGCCGCGCGCCCGCAGGGACGCCGCGGTCTCGAAGCCGCGTCCGCCGCGGATCTGGACCAGTTCGTCGGCCATCAGCCAGGCCATCTCCGAGCCGTACAGCTTGGCGAGGGCGGCCTCGATGCGGATGTCGTTGCGGTCCTCGTCGGCCATCTGCGAGGAGAGGTCGACCACGGCCTCCAGGGCGAAGGTGGTCGCCGCGATGAACGCGATCTTGGAGCCGACGGCCTCGTGCAGCGCCACCGGCTTGCCCCACTGTTCCCGGGCCGCCGACCACTCACGGGCGATCTTCAGGCACCACTTGCCGGACCCGACACACATCGCGGGCAGGGACAGCCGGCCGGTGTTGAGCGTGGTCAGGGCGATCTTCAGGCCCTGGCCCTCCTCACCGATGCGGTGGGCGGCGGGGACGCGGACCCGGTGGAAGCGGGTGACGCCGTTCTCCAGTCCGCGCAGGCCCATGAAGGCGTTGCGGTTCTCCACGGTGACGCCTTCGGAGGCCGCCTCGACCACGAACGCGGTGATGCCGCCCCGGTGGCCCTCGGACTTCGGTACGCGCGCCATGACCACGAGGAGGTCGGCGACCACGCCGTTGGTGGTCCACAGCTTCACCCCGTCGAGGACGTACTCCTCGCCCTCCGGTACGGCGGTGGTGGCGAGCCGGGCCGGGTCCGAGCCGACGTCGGGCTCGGTGAGCAGGAAGGCCGAGATGTCGGTGCGGGCGCAGCGCGGCAGGAACGTCTCCTTCTGCTCCCGCGTACCGAAGATCTTCAGCGGTTGCGGCACGCCGATCGACTGGTGTGCGGAGAGCAGCGCGCCGATCGCCGGGCTGGCGGAGCCGACCAGGGCGAGGGCCTTGTTGTAGTAGACCTGGGTGAGGCCCAGGCCGCCGTACTTGGTGTCGATCTTCATGCCGAAGGCGCCGAGCTCCTTGAGCCCGGTGATCACGTCGTCGGGGATCAGGGCGTCGCGCTCGATCCGGGCGCCGTCGATCTTCGTCTCGCAGAAGTCGCGGAGCTTGGCGAGGAACTCCTCGCCGCGCTGGACGTGCTCGTCGGAGGGCAGGGGGTGGGGGTGGATCAGGTCGAGCCGGAAGCGGCCGAGGAACAGTTCCTTGGCGAAGCTGGGCTTGCGCCAGTCCTGTTCCCGGGCGGCCTCCGCCACCTGGCGGGCCTCACGTTCGGTGACGGTGGGTCGAGACGGAGACCGGGGTGTCTCGGGTGCTGCGGACATGAGGCTCACCTCGCCGCGAATGGGATGGTGTCATTACATTACTGACTGGTGCTACTCGATCGTATGTACCCGATTCGCAGCCGCCCCGCCACCCTTCGTGCGGCCGTTCGGCCGACACTCCCGCTCTCGGCGGGCGGCCGGAGTGAGGGACAATTCCTCCGGTGCCCCTTTGGCCCGATCCGGCCCCGGAGAAAGCTGTCGAAGCGCTTCGACACCCTCTGGACACCCGTCAGCCTGTGGAGCTACTGTCGGACCACCCTCACCCGCCCTCTTTAAATCCTGCGCACTGTCGAAGCGCTTCACAAGCTTGGAGACTGGATGGTCACCCTCGCCGAGGTCGCCCAGCACGCCGGAGTCTCCGCGAGCACGGTGAGCTATGTCCTCAGCGGCAAGCGGTCCATCTCCGTGAACACCCGGCAGCGGGTCGAGCGGAGCATCCGCGAGCTCGGGTACCACCCGAACGCCGGGGCCCGCGCCCTGGCCAGCAGCCGGTCGAACATCATCGCGCTGATGATCCCGCTGCGTACGGACATGTACGTACCGGTGATGATGGAGATCGCCATCGCGGTGGCCACCACGGCCCGCACCCACGGGTACGACGTGCTGCTGCTCACCGGCGAGGAGGGCCCGGACACGGTGCGCCGGGTCGCGGGCAGCGGGCTCGCCGACGGCATGATCCTGATGGACGTCGAACTCGACGACGAGCGGCTGCCACTGCTGAGGGAGACCGACCGGCCCGCCGTGCTGATCGGGCTGCCCGCCGACACCACCGGGCTGACCTGCGTCGACCTCGACTTCAAGGCCACCGGTGCGCTGTGCGTGGAGCACCTGGCCAAGCGCGGGCACCGCGACATCGCCGTCATCGGCGAGGCCCCGGCGGTCTACGAACGGCACACCGGCTTCGCCGAGCGCACCCTGGACGGGCTGCGCGGCCGGGCGCGGGAGCTGGGGCTGCGGCTGCTGCACCGGCCGTGCGAGGGCGGGTACGACGCGATGGCCGTGACCCTGGCCCGGATCCTCGACGAGCGCCCCGGCACCACGGGCTTCGTCGTGCAGAACGAGTCGGCGGTGGAACCGCTGCTCGCCCTGCTGCGGCAGCAGGGGCGGGCCGTGCCCGAGGACGTCTCGGTGGTCGCGATCTGTCCGGAACAGGTCGCCGTGCAGGCCTCGGTGCGACTGACGTCGGTCGCCGTCCCCGCGCAGGAGATGGGCCGGCTCGCCGTGGAACAGCTGGTCGCCAAGCTCGACGGACGGGGCGGCGACGAGGTCCTGCTGATCGCGCCCGAACTGACGGTCCGCGCGAGCTCGGGCCCCGCGCCCGTCCAGTAGTCACCCCGCGCGTGTGGAGGGGCCGGTCCCGCCGGGACCGGCCCCTCGGCATACCGCGCGCCGGGTCAGCCGCCGCTGACCGTCAGGTTGTTGGTGCGGAAGTCCAGCCCGCCGGCCGACGAGGTGATCTCGTAGCCGAACTGCACGTCACCGATGGTCTCGTTGCCCATCCAGCCCTTGGTGTCCTTGATCCACTTGAGGATCGGGAGGATGTTGACGGTGCCGGAGTTCGAGTCCGAGGTGCGCAGGAACGAGAAGACCTCGTTGGCGCCGTTGTTCCCCTTGTACACGTTCCAGGTGTGGCCGCCGAGGCTCACGGTGCCCTGCGAGCTGCCGAGCGGGCCCACGGCGCCGTTGTGGTTGACCCACAGCATGATCTCGTAGTCGTAGTCCGTGTCCCAGATGTCGTACGAGGTGTTGTACGCGCCCGAGGAGGGGACGGTGACGTTGTAGCTGCTGGTGAGCGAACCGAGGGAGGTGATCGACTTGTTGATCACCTTCTTGGCGTTCGGGTAGGACTTGATGCCACCGGTGTTGGGGTGGTCGGCCCACGCGCCCCAGTTGGTGCCGGAGTTGGCCCAGACGCACTGGGCTCCGGCGCCGGAGCCCCAGATGTTGTTGTAGAGCGTGTAACCGTTCAGATTGGTGTTGCCCCACTGGTCGCAGGAGCTCCAGACGGCGGCGTGCGCGGGGGCGGAGGCGAGACCGACCGTCGCGCCGAGCGCGAGGGCGGGCGCCAGCAGGACCTTGGTGATCCTGCTCAAGGTGCTTGGTGCCATGGGATTCCTTCCATGGGTGGGGGGAATTGCGGGGTCACCGCGTCTTCAACGTCAGGACGCGGTCTTCTCCGGCGACCAGGCCGAGGGGCTCGACGCCGGCGGAAGTCCACAGGTCGATGCGGTGGGTGCGGGTGGGCCGCAGGACGGCGGTGGCACCGTCCGGGGACCAGGTGAGATCGAGCGAGGCGCCGAAGCGGGTGAGGACCCCGCGCAGTCGCCCGCTCGGGTACGCCGGGAGCGGCGCCGGCAGCAGCACCAGCCGGTCGGGGGTGGACTGCACGAGTGCCTCGATCAGCACGGCGGGCAGGGTGTGGGCGGCGTCGGCGTTGTAGACGTGGCGGTGCGGGTAGTGCGCGCTCATCAGGGAGGCGTGGAAGAAGTCGCCGTCGAGGACCTGGCCGAGCGCGTGGGTGACCCGCTCGCCGTCCCGGAGGCGGGCCGCGATCAGCGCGTGGTGCAGATGGCCGTGCGCGGAGTCGTTCTCGGCGCCGCGCAGTTCCAGGGCACGGTGCGCGGCGGCGGCCAGGTCCGGGGTGTCGTAGGGGGTGATCTCGTCCAGCGGCCAGACGCCGTAGAGGTGGCTGAGGTGGCGGTGGTCGTAGGAGTCCTCCAGGTCCGGCCGGGCCCATTCGGCGAGTGCGCCGTCGGCGTTGATCCGGTGCGGCGGGAGGAGGTCGGCGAGCGCCCGCCAGCGGTCGGCGTGTTCCGGGTGGTACGCGGCGGCGGTTCGCAGGGCGTGCCGGGCCGCGGAGAGGTCCATGGCCGCGTCGACGGTGCCCCAGCCGGCGTTGGCGGGCCGGTTCTCGGGCGAGTAGGAGGGGACGACGACGAGTCGGCCCTCGCTGTCGGTGCGGGTGAGGAAGTCCTCGTAGAACAGGGCGACTTCGGCGAGCGCGGCGGCGGTGTGCGGGTCGCGTTCGCCGCGGGTCTCGTCGTGGTCGACGAGGGGCTTGAGAAGCCAGTCGGCGCCGGCGGTCCACAGGTGCAGCGGGTACTCGCGGCTGAAGTGGTACGAGTGCCCCGACTCGCCGTCGCTGTGGGCGGGCGCGACGACACCCCGGGCGCCGAACACCGCGCGGGCGTTGTCCCGCCAGTCGGGCAACTGGCGCCGGATCAGGGCGGCCAGGGCCTCGGTGACCTCGGGGAGGGCCGCCGCGGCGGCGGAGGCGGTCTGGAGGTTGAGGTTGGCGTCGTTGGTGAAGGCACCGGACCAGGCGGTGTCCCAGTCACCGGTCCACAGTCCGGTGAGCCGGGGCGGGAACAGGCCGCTGGAGGACAGCAGGTGGTAGCGGCCGGCCGCGAAGAGCCGTTCGAGCAGGGCGGCGCCGCGCGGCCGGGTGAGCAACTCCGAGCCCGGCAGGGTGCGTTCGTCCGGATCGGCGGCGAGGTCCAGAGTGACGCGTTCATAGGCGGTGCGGTGCAGGGGCAGATGACGGGCGAGGAGGTCGTCGTACGAGGCCCGTCCCTCGTCGAGCAGGTCACGCAGGGCGCGGCCCTCGGCGACCACGTCGGCCTCCCCGGTGTGCCGCCGCACCCGGGTGAGCAGCAGCACGGACCGCACGCCCTCGAGGTGCACGCCCGGCGGGGCGAGCGCCGTCCGGCCGCCGGTGACGGCGACCAGGGTGACGCCGGTGCAGGCGAGGTCGCTGCCCGGGTAGCGGGCGCGCAGGCTCAGCAGGGCGCCCTCGGGGGTGAGGACCGCTCCGTGGCCGACGCCCAGGCCGGTGGGGGCGCTCGGGAGCCGGTGGTCCAGGGAGACGTCGAGGGTGAGTCCGGGGCCGGTGACGTACTGGACGATCACGTCGTCGGCGCGGGAGACGAAGACCCGGCTGGTCCAGCCGGCGCGGGTCGCCTCCACGACGCCGGTCGCGAAGTCGACCGTACGGCGGTATCCGCCCCGGTCCGGGTCGTCGTCCGGGCGGCGCACGCGGACCTGGAAGGCGGGGTGGAAGGGCCGCACCCCCTGGAGCGGACGGCCGTCGGTGAAGCCCTCGGCGGCGGTCGCGTCACCGGCGAGGAGCCGGTCCTGGAGGTCGGACAGTCCGTCGGCCAGCCGGGGCGGCAGCCGGTCCTGGTCGTCGCCCTCGCCCGGGCGGACGAGGGTGTGATGGGTGACGACGGTCCGGTCGTCGTTCGGATCGCCGAACACGAGGGCGCCGTGGTGGCCGTTGCCGCTCAGGAAGGCGTCCTCCCAGCGGGCGGCCGGTCGTGGTTCCCAGGTTCCGTGTACGGGTGTGGCGCTCATGGCGCAAGCACCGCCACACCGTAGCGGTCGAGGGTGATCCGGTCGGTCACGGTCGCCTCCGTCAGCAGGTCGTGGTGGGTTCCCGGGACGTCCACGGCGACCGGCTCGCGGCCGTGGTTCAGCAGGAACAGCAGGCCCCCGCGGCGGACCGCCTCGACTCCGTCCGGGAGTCCGTCGAGCACCGGGCGGACGCCCGCTCCGGCGGCGACGCGGGACAGCAGCGCGCGCAGCGCCTCCGGTTCGGGGAGCGTCGAGACGTACCAGGCGCGGCCCTTGCGCAGCACCGCGGGCAGTCCGTCGAGTTCCCCGCCCTTGTAGGGGACGGTCTCGTCGGCGGTGCCGTCGGGTTCCAGTTCCTCGGACCACAGGGTGCCGCGCAGACCGCCCTCGCAGTCGGCGGTCTCCCCCGGCTCCAGCGGCCACCACTCGTGCAGGGTGCGGATGCCGAAGAGTTCGCGCAGCCGGTCGTCCATGCCGCCGGGCCGCACCCGGTCGTCCTGGTCGGCGACGCCGGTCAGGAACCCGCAGACGAGGGTGCCGCCCCCGCGTACGTAGGCCAGGAGGTTGTCGACGGCCGTGTCGGTGAGGAGGTAGAGCTGCGGGACGACGACCAGCCGGTAGCCGGACAGGTCGTGTCCGGGGTGGGCGAAGTCGGTGGTGAGGTGCGCCTGCCAGAGCGCGCGGTGCCAGGCGCTCAGGACCTGCGGGTAGTCGACCTCGTGGGAGGGCCGGGCCTCCTGGTCGCCGGCCCACCAGGAGTGCCAGTCGTGCAGCACGGCGACATCGGCGGCGATGCCGCCGCCGGTGACGTGCGGGGCGATCCGGGCCAGGTCCGCGCCGAGTCGCTTGACCTCCTGGTACGTACGTCCCTGCTCCCCCGCGTGGCCGACCATCCCGGAGTGGAACTTCTCCGCGCCCTGCCGGGACTGGCGCCACTGGAAGTAGCAGACGGCGTCCGCGCCGCGGGCGACGGCCTGCAGGGACCACAGGCGGTTGAGGCCGCGCGGCTTGGGGTGGTTCACCCGGCGCCAGTTGACCGGCCCGGCCGCCTGCTCCATCAGCATCCAGGGGCCGCGGGCCTGGGAGCGGGTCATGTCCTGGACCAGGGCGCCGCTCTGGGCACCGAGCGGGTCGCGCGGGTCGGGGTAGAGGTCGACGGAGACGACGTCCTCCTCCTCGGCCCAGCGCCAGGCGTCCTGTCCGGCCCACAGCGGCATGAAGTTGGTGGTGACCGGGAGGTGCGGGGTGTGCCGGCGGACGATGTCGCGTTCGGCGGTGTAACACTCCAGGAGCATGTCGGACGTGAAGCGCTTGAAGTCCAGCACCTGGGTGGGGTTCTTCAGGTAGTGCGCGTGGCGGGGCGGCAGCACCTCGGCCCAGTCGGCGTAGCCCTGGCTCCAGAAGGCGGTGCCCCAGGCGGTGTTGAGGGCGTCGAGGGTGTCGTAGCGGTGGCGCAGCCAGACCCGGAACCGGGCGGCGGCCTCGTCGCCCCAGTCGTAGGTGCAGTACTCGTTGTTGATGTGCCACAGGGTGAGGGCCGGGTGGCTGCCGTAGCGGGCGGCCAGGTCCTCGGTGATGGCGGCGGCGTGACGGCGGTAGGTGGCGCTGGAGTGCGAGAAGTGCTGGCGTCCGCCCCACCACTCGGTCCGGCCCTCCGCGTCACGGGGCAGGGTGTCCGGGTGGAGGTGACCCATCCAGGGCGGCGGGGAGGCGGTCGGGGTGGCGAGGACGACACCGATGCCGTTCTCGTGCATCAGGTCCATCAGGCGGTCCAGCCAGCCGAAGGCCCTTTCCCCGGGGCGGGGTTCGAGCTTCGACCAGGAGAAGACGCCGAGGGTGACGGAGTTGACGCCGGCCTCCCTCATCAGGCGGACGTCCTCGTGCCAGATCTCCTCGGGCCACTGCTCGGGGTTGTAGTCGCCGCCGTAGAGGAGACGGCCACGGGTGGCGTCGCTCAGGTCCGGCATCAGACGGGCTCCCCGTACTGGATGCCGCGACCGTTGGCGGCCAGGCGGAACCGGCCGGACACGCGTGGGTCGCCGGGGACGGTCTCACCGGTCCGGCCCCCTCGGTGGTCGTCGTCGATCCGCGCCCGGGTCTTCGCCTCGTCGTCGGAGCGGTGGACGGCGGTGACGGTCCCGGCGGAGCCGACCCGGTGGACGGCCGGGTGGCCGGCGCCGTCGGCGGCCTTGCCGAAGCCGGGGGTGCGGAAGGCCCGGCAGCTCTCCGCCTTCGCGTGACCGGCGAGACGGGGAGGACCGGTGACCGCGGCGGCCCCGGCGGGAACGGCACGCCGGTCGAGGGAGAACGCGAACATGGCAGGGGACCTCATCATCGGGGTGAGCGGAGAAACCTGGAAGGGGCGCGGGGCTGTGTCGCTGTGCGGCTCCGCCGCGTGGGCGCGATCGACCACGACGAACGTGCGGCCGGACAACGACACAGCTCCCCCGAGAAGACCAAGGGTGCTAACCCTTGACGGCCCCCGTGAGCATGCCCTTCTTGAAGTGCTTCTGGACGAACGGCGACAACACGGCCACCGGCAGCAACGCCATCACCATGACAGCCATCTGCACGGCGAGACCGGACAGCTCACCGGTCTTGATCGCCTGGCCCAGGCCGACCGGTGCCTCCTGCTTCTGCACCAGCTGGATCATGACGTTCTGCAGGGGCAGCATGTCCTGGTCGTTCAGGTACAGCGAGGCGTTGAACCAGGCGCTCCAGTAGCCGACGGCGTAGAACAGCGTGATCACCGCGACGACCGCTCGGGAGAGCGGCAGCACGATCTGCCGCAGGATGCGCAGGTCCCCGGCGCCGTCGATGCGGGCGCTGTCGATCAGCTCCTGCGAGATGCCCATGAAGAAGCCGCGCAGCACCAGGATGTTGAAGACGCTGATCGCGCTGGGCAGGATCAGCGCGAGATAGCTGTCCGTCAGGCCGAGGGACTGCACCAGCAGATAGGTGGGGATGAGGCCGGCGCTGAAGAACATCGTGGCCAGCAGCACCATGAGGATCCAGCGGTGGCCGACGGAGCCGCTGCGGGACAGTCCGTAGGCGCACAGCACGGACACCGCCATCGAGAAGAGGGTGCCGACGAGGGTGACGCCGATGCTGACGAGCGTGGCCCGGGTGACCTGGCCGCCGCTGAGCAGCTCCTGGTAGGCGACGAAGGTGATGTCCGTCGGGATCATCACCAGCCCGCCGGCCTCGTCGATGGCCTTGCGCGTGGACAGGCTGGTGACCACGACGATCCACAGCGGGAACAGGATGGCCAGGCAGGCGAGGAACAGGACCAGCCCCTTGCCCGCGAGCCCGACCCCGCTGGGCTTCTCCTCCCACACCGGCCGGGGCGGGGCCGCCCAGCGGCCGGGCGTGCGTGCGGGCTTGTCGATGACGGCGGTCACTTCTTGTACACCCCCTGCTCGCCCATGAGATGGGCCACCTTGTTCGCTATCAGGACCAGGCCGAGACTGATGACGCCCTTGACGAGGCCGGCGGCGGCCGCGTAGCCGAAGTCCTGGTTGCGCACACCGTTCCACCACACGAAGGTGTCGAGGACCTCCGAGGCGTCCGGTCCGACCATGTCGCGTTGCAGCAGGATCTGTTCGAAGCCGACCGTCAGGGCGTCACCGACGCGCAGCACCAGCAGCAGGGCGATCACCGGACGCAGCGCGGGCAGGGTGACGTGCCACATGCGGCGCCAGCGGTTCGCGCCGTCCATCGCGGCGGCCTCGTACAGGTCGGGGCTGACCGAGGCCAGCGCGGCGAGGAAGACGATGATCCCCCAGCCCGCGTCCTTCCACACGCTCTGCGCGGTGACCAGGAACTTGAAGGTCTCCGGGTCGGTCATCAGGCTGAGCCCGTCGTACCCGTGGTCGCGCAGTATCTGGGACAGCAGCCCGGCACCGCCGAACAACTGCTGGAAGACGGCGACGACCAGCACCCACGAGAAGAAGTGCGGCAGGTAGAGGATCGCCTGCGAGACCGCCCGCACCCGGGGCCTGACCACGCTGTTGATGAGCAGCGCGAGCAGGATGGGGATCGGGAAGTACAGCACCAGCTGGAGGAAGAACAGCACCAGCGTGTTCTGCACCGCGTTCCAGAATGCGGAGTCCTCGAAGATCCGCTGGAAGTTCTCCAGACCGACCCAAGGGCTGTGCAGGATGGAGACGACCCCGTTGTCACTGATGTAGGGGTCGTACTCCTGGAACGCGACGACGTTGCCGAGGATCGGAACGTAGTTGAAGAGCAGCACCAGCAGCACGGCCGGCAGTGTCATCAGCAGCAGGACACGATCGCGTCTGAACCTCAACCGGAGGCTGAGCTTCCCGGCGGGTGGCTTCTTCGTGGCCCCGGTGGCGCCGCCGTGCGCCGCCGGGGGGTTCTCCTTCGCTTCGGCCTCGGTGTCGGTCCGAGGCACCGTGCTGTGGGACACGGCGGTTCTCCTTGCCTCGGTACCTGGTCAGCCGGCCGCCGAGCCGTTCTCGTCAAGGATCTTCTTGTACCAGTCGCGGAGCTCGTCCCCGCCCTTGCTCTTCCAGTCGGAGACGGCCTGCTGCACGTCGCTGACCTTCTTGCGGCCGCGGACGACGTCGTCCTCCAGCTGCTCGAAGTTGTTGGAGAGGTTGGTGTAGCGGGAGGGCTCGGTGATCTGCATGCCGTAGAAGGCCGACTTCTTGGTGAAGCCGCCCATCCGCTGCTGCCACTCCACCTGTCCCTTGGCGACCTCGGGGAAGTCGGGGTGGGCGATGGTCGGGGCGGGGCTCGCGACCATCACGAAGGCGTTCATCACGTCGAGGTTGCCCTGGTCGGTCTTGGTGGGCACGCCGTCCTTGACGGTGTAGTGGGTGCCCTCCACGCCGTAGTTGGTGGCCATGTACTCCTTGGTGCCGTACGGCGCGGCGGTGACGTTGGCGACGGCCAGCACGTCACGGATCACGGCCTCGGAGGCCTTCTTGTTGATGAAGGCGAAGATGCCGGCCGGGTTCTTGGCCCACAGCGTGGGGTCGCCGCCGTCGTGGCCGAAGATGTCCATGCCCCAGATCTTGAACTCGGGGTTCTGGGTGGCCTGTTCGGCGGTGCGGCTCCACCACTGCGAGGAGTCCTGGTTGTAGATGAGGAACTCACCGGCGGCGAACTTGGGTCCCGGGTCGCTGGCGTTGCTCTTGCCCAGCTTGGCGTCGGGGTGCACGACGCCGGCGGCGAACAGCTTGCGCGTCCACTCCAGGGCCTCGAGGTACTCCTCGGTCTCGATGCGGTAGACCAGCTTGCCGTCGACCTCGTTCCAGCCGAGCGACTTCTCCTCGCCGGAGAGCACACCGAAGGCGTTGAAGGCGGTCCACTTCATGTCCAGGCAGGCCCAGCGCTTGGCCTTGGCGTTGGTGGCGTCCTTGGCCAGTGCCATGAACTCGTCGCACGAGCGGGGGACTTCGTAGCCCTCCTTCTCGAATATGTCCTGGCGGTAGAGCGGGACGATGCCGGTGACGTACGAGGAGGGCATGGGCAGGCCGCGCAGCTTGCCGCCGAAGATGGAGCGCTGCCAGGCGTCGGTGGGGATCGCCGCGAGGTTCGGGTAGTCCTTGACCGCGTCGCCGGACAGGTAGGGGCCGAGGTCGGCGAACTTGCCGATGATGGCGCTGGGGATCTTGCCCGTCATGTTCCAGCCGGGCACGACCACCACGTCGGGCACCTCGCTGGAGGCGAGGACGGCGCCGAGCTTCTGGTCGTAGGTGTTGCCGTCCTGGTTCTGCCAGACCACGTCGACGCCGATGAGGTCGTTCATCGACGTGTAGTAGGCGTTGCCGTCCTTGGGCGGGGAGCCCCAGAACGGCGACATGATGGTGACCTCGCCGCCCTTGCCGAGCTTCTTCGGCACCGACGTCTTCAGGCCCGCCAGGTCGAGCTTGCCTGTGAAGCCGACCGCGGAACCGTTCTTGCTGGGGATGTCGGGCGTGACCACGTTGCTCGCCACGTACGCCGGGAGGATCTTCTTGGCGTCCTTGCCCGACGTGGTGCCGTCCCGCGAGCCTCCGTCGGACCCGCCGCACGCGGCGAGCAGCGGCATTCCTCCCGCCACCGCTGCGGTGGCGACCGCCGTGGAGGCGAGGAAGCTTCTCCGGCTGGGCCCGGAGGAGTTGGGGGCGGCGTTCGGCGTCATTGCGTCAACCCTTCATGGCGCACCAGGACACCCGGCAGGTGGCTGTCGGCTGTGGTGTCTTCAGTGGAACTCGCTGAGCCGAAGCGGTGGTTCGGCGGAAGGTGCGCCGGAAAGGCGGGCCTCGCAGTCGAAGCGCTTCGATGTTGCTGCGAGGTTAAGTGAACACCTGGGGGCACACAAGGGTCGCATCCAAGATTCCTCGGATGTATGCGCGATGGCGATGCGGACATATCAGGCACACATCGTCCACAAAGCATCCGATCTGTTGCCCTCGGATCCCTTGACACCCACCCCCACCGCGAATGAGCATCGAAGCGCTTCGAAAGCGCCTCGCCGCTCCACCCCGAGGGGAACTCCACGTGACCGCACAAACGCCGCCTACGCCGCCTTTCCGCGATACGACTCTGTCGTTCGCGAAGCGCATCGACGACCTTCTGTCGCGGCTCACCCTCGACGAGAAGATCGGATTTCTGCACCAGTTCGGGCCGGCCGTCGAGCGCCTGGACGTCGCCGCCTTCCGCACCGGACAGGAGGCCCTGCACGGCGTCGCCTGGATGGGCCCGGCGACCGTGTTCCCGCAGGCCGTCGGCCTGGGCGCCACCTGGAACCAGGAGCTGGTGCGCCGGGTGGGCGAGGCGGTGTCCCGGGAGACCCGCGCGATGCGCACCCGCGACGACCGCGTCGGCCTCAATGTCTGGGCGCCGACCGTCAACCTGCTGCGCCACCCCCTGTGGGGCCGCAACGAGGAGGGCTACTCGGAGGACCCGAAGCTCACCTCGGCGATCGCCACCGCCTACACCCAGGGCCTGCGCGGCGACCACCCGGCCTACTGGCGCACGGCCCCCGTCCTCAAGCACTGGCTGGCGCACAACAACGAGACGGAGCGCGACACCACCTCCAGCTCCGTCCGCCCGCGCGTGCTCCACGAGTACGACCTGCGCGCCTTCCGGGAGACGGTCGAGGCGGGCACGGTGGCCGGGGTGATGCCGGCGTACAACCTGGTCAACGGCCGCCCGAACCATGTGTCGCCGTATCTGCGCGAGCACTTGCGCGCCTGGACCGAAGAGGACCTGCTGGTCTGCTCGGACGCCGGAGCGCCGTCCAACCTGGTCGACTCCGAGCACTACTTCGACACCCACGAGGAGGCCACCGCGGCGGCCCTGCGGGCCGGGGTCGACAGCTTCACCGACCACGGCACCGACAGCTCGACGATCATCGGACGTATCAGGGGCGCGCTGGAGCGGGGCCTGCTGACGGAGGCCGACATCGACACGGCCGTGCGCCGCCAGCTCTCGGTGCGGTTCCGGCTCGGCGAGTTCGACCCGGGCGCGGACCCGTACACCGGGGAGCAGCCCTTCGACACCCCGGAGCACCGGGCGCTCGCCCAGGAGGCCGCCGAGCAGGCGATCGTCCTGCTGAAGAACGACGGCCCGCTGCCGCTCGCCCCGGACACCCGCGTCGCGGTCGTCGGACTGCTCGCCGACGAGTGCAAGCTCGACTGGTACAGCGGCAGCCTCATCCACCGCGTCACCCCGCTGGAGGGCCTCTACGAGCGCTTCGGCGCCGAGCGCGTGGAGTTCGCCGAGGGCATGGACCGGGTGCTGCTGAAGACCTCCGCCGGTACGTTTCTGCACGTCCCGCCGGCCCCCGAGGCCCCCGAGACGGCGCGCGGCGCCGAGGGCGCCCTCGACCCGGCGCTGCTCGCGGGCCGCACCGACCTGCCGCCGCTCACCGCCGGGGCGGACGGCACCGAGCTCGCCCTGGCCGACTGGGGCGAGGGCGTGCTCACCCTGCGGGCACCCGACGGCCGCTACCTCTCGGTCGCCGAGGACGGGTACGTCCGCGCCTCCGCCGACCAGCCGGGCGGCTGGATCGTGCAGGAGACGTTCCGGCTGGAACCGCACGGGGACGGTCACCTCCTTCGGCATGTGGGGACAGGACGCCACGTGCAGGTCGCCGCCGACGGCGTGAAGGTTGCCGAGGAGGATCCCGAGGTCTTCGAGCTGGTCGTCGTCGAGCGCGGTCAGGACGCGGTCACGCGCGCCGCGGCCGGCGCCGACGTGGTCGTGGTGGTCGCCGGCAACGATCCGCACATCAACGGGCGCGAGACCGAGGACCGTACGACGCTGCGGCTGCCCGCCCAGCAGGAGCTGCTGCTGCGCGCGGCCCGTGCCGCCAACCCGAACACGGTGCTGGTGCTGACCTCCGCCTACCCGTACGCGGTGGACGCGGCGGACCTCCCTGCGCTGCTGTGGACCGCGCACGGCGGACAGGCCGCGGGCACCGCGCTGGCCCGGGTGCTCGCCGGTGACGTCTCCCCCGCCGGCCGGCTGCCGCAGACCTGGTACGCCGACGACGCCGACCTGCCGGACCTCCTGGACTACGACGTGATCGGCAGCCGGCAGACCTATCTGTACTTCGAGGGCGCGCCGCTGTTCCCCTTCGGGCACGGCCTGTCGTACGCGGGTTTCTCCTACGGGGAGCTGACGGCGGACGTCGTCGGGCCGGCGGTGCACGTCTCCTTCACCGTCACCAACACCGGTGAGGTCACCGCCGACGAGGTGCCCCAGCTCTACACCCGGGCCGTGGACCCCTCGGTCCCGCGTCCGCGCCGCGAACTGCTGGCGCACCGGAGGGTGACGCTGGCGCCCGGGGAGTCGGCCGAGCTGTCCTTCGTGCTGCCGCTGTCCGCCTTCGCGTTCTGGGACGTGGCGGTGGGCCGGTGGCGGGTGGAGCCGGGGGCGTACGAACTGCTGGCCGGGGCCTCCAGCAAGGACGTGCGGGCACGGGCCACCCTGACGCTGGAGGGTGAGCCGACCGCTCCGCGCGCCCTCCTCGACCGCGGTCTGGACGGCGCCGACTTCGACGAGCAGAGCGGCACCGAGATCGTCGACCGGAGCAGGCAGGCGGGCGACGCGGTCACCCCCGTGGCCGGCAAGGAGGGCGAGCTCCTCTTCCGGGGCTGCGACTTCGGTGGCGGGGTGACGGAGGTGACCGTCGAGGTCTCCGGCGAGGGCACGGTCGAACTGTCCCTCGACGGCGGCCCGGTGCTCGCCGAGCTGTCCCCGCAGGCGCCCACGCCGGGTCCGTACGACTACAGCACGCTCCGCGCGTCCCTCACCGTCGCCGACGGTGTGCACGACGTGCGCCTGCGACTGCGCGGCCCGCTGCGGCTCGCGCACGTCGGCTTCTCCGGTTGAGGGTCCGGACGCGGCCGGCGCGATGAAGGGGCCCGGCACCGGTGGGAACCGGTGCCGGGCCCCTTTCCGTCGGGCGAGGACCCTCCCCGGACGCCGCTTCGGGAGGCGGTCCGGGCCCCTGGAATCCGCTCTTGGGGAAGCCGCGCAGTCCCTATGATGCCGGGGTCAGGTTTAACGGAGGGGAGAGCGTTTTCATGTCCGGCACCAATCCCGCACCCGGTGGGTTCGGGCCGCCGTCCCAGCCCCCGCAGCAGCCGGGTCCCGGTTACGGCTATCCGCAGTCCGCCCCGTCCTACGGCTACCCCTCGGCTCCCGCCCCGCAGGGCATGCCCCCCGCGCCCTATCCGCAGACGCCCGGCTACGCGATGCCCATGCAGCCGAGCAACGGCCTGGGTACCGCCGGACTGGTGCTGGGCATCATCGGCCTGGTCTGCAGCCTCACCTTCTTCCTGTGGTTCTTCGGCGTGATCCTGGGCATCCTGGCGATCATCTTCGGCGCCGTCGGCCGGGGGAAGGCGAACCGCGGTGAGGCCACCAACAAGGGCCCGGCGACCGCCGGGCTCATCTGCGGCATCGTGGCCACGGTGATCCTGCCGCTGCTCGGCGTCCTGCTGTTCGCCAGCGTCATGGGAGGCATCGGCGCCGCGTCCTGAACGCCCCTCCGACGCGGGGCCGGTCCGAACGGACCGGCCCCGCGTCGTGTGCGAAGGCTCCCGTTCAGCCGGTCCGCAGTCGTCTGCGCGCTTCCATCAGCGCGAATCCCAGCAGGTTCGGGCCGCGCCAGCGCTCCGGGTCCATCGCCCCCTCGTCGTTCGCCGCGAGACCGATGCCCCACACCCGGTCCACCGGGCTCGCCTCGACCAGTACGCGCTCGCCCGTGCCCAGCAGGAAACCCCGCAGGTCTTCACGGGCCGCGAACTTGTGCACGCTGCCCTCGACGACGATGCCGAACCGCTCCCGCCGCCACATCTCCTCGTCGAAGCCCCGCACCAGCCGCCCCGCCTTCTTCGCCTGCGAGGGGTGCCCCGCGGCCAGCACCCGCCGCTCCCCCTCCGGGTCACCGAACAGCCGGGCCTTGGCCGCCATCATCCAGTGCTCGGCGGTCGCGTACTCCACTCCGTCCACCGTGAACGGCGACGGCCACCACTGACTCAGGCAGCTCGCCCCGATCCGGCCGTCGGGCAGCGGCCGGTGCCCCCAGAAGTGCAGGTACTTGATCCTCGCCCCGGCGCGGACCGCCTCGATCAGCGTCTCCCGTGACTCCATCGCCCCCGTGATCCTCTCCATGCACGCGAGTCTGGCAGCAACCACGGACACTCCGTCCTGCCTTTTCCGCAGTCACTCGACACCTGGTCGACAGATTCCGTCGCGTAACCAAAAGGCAACAACGGAATCACTTGTTGGAGTCCCATCGCTCTGTCAGGATCGGCACTCAAATCGAGCTGGAGCCACGCCGCCCCCTTCGGGGACACGGAGGAGAGCGACATGTACAACCCGGGCAGCACCACCCCGGAACGATGCCCCGCCCAGGACCGGTTCGCGGACGGCGCGCAGTTCATCGCGGGCCGCCCGGCCAAGGGCACCTCCGGCCGCACCCACACGGTCGTCGACCCGGCCACCGGCGCGGAGGTGTACACGTACGAACTCGCCGGCACCGACGACGTCGACGCGGCCGTCGCCGCCGCGCGGGAGGCGTTTGCGGGGTGGGCCGGTGCCACTCCCGGTGAGCGGTCCGACGCCCTGCACCGGTTCGCCGCCGTGGTCGCCGACCGCGCGGAGGACTTCGCCCGCGCGGAGTCGCTCCAGTGCGGCAAGCCCCTGAAGCTGAGCCGCGAGTTCGACGTCCCGGGCACGATCGACAACATCGCCTACTTCGCCGGGGCCGCCCGCCACCTCCAGGGCCAGTCGGCCGGCGAGTACTCCGGTGACCACACCTCCTACGTCCGCCGCGAGCCCATCGGTGTCGTGGGCTCCATCGCCCCCTGGAACTACCCGCTCCAGATGGCCGCCTGGAAGATCCTCCCGGCGATCGCCGCGGGCAACACCGTCGTCCTCAAGCCGGCCGAGCTCACCCCGCTGACCTCGCTGCTCTTCGCGCAGGCCGCCACCGACGCCGGGATCCCGGACGGTGTGATCAACATCGTCACCGGCACCGGCAAGGAGGCGGGCGAGCACCTGGTCGGTCATCCCGACGTGGCCATGACCTCCTTCACCGGTTCCACCGCCGTCGGCAAGCGGGTCGCCGAGATCGCCACCGCCACCGTCAAGCGCCTCCACCTGGAGCTCGGCGGCAAGGCCCCCTTCGTCGTCTTCGACGACGCCGACCTCGACGCCGCCGTCAACGGCGCCGTGGCGGGCGCGCTGATCAACACCGGGCAGGACTGCACGGCCGCCACGCGCGCCTATGTGCAGCGCCCGCTCTACGAGGCGTTCGTCGAGCGCACAGCCGCCCTGATGGAGACCGTCCGGCTCGGTGACCCCTTCGCCCCCGGCACCGACCTGGGCCCGCTGATCTCGCACGTCCAGCGCGACCGCGTGGCCGGCTTCGTCGACCGGGCGCGCGCCTACGCGCGCGTGGTGACCGGCGGCGAGGCACCCCTGGGCGAGCTGGAGAACGGCGCGTACTATCGCCCCACCCTCATCGCCGACGCGGCGCAGGACAGCGAGGTCGTGCGGTCCGAGATCTTCGGTCCGGTGCTGGTCGTCCTGCCCTTCGACACCGACGACGAGGGCATCGCGCTGGCCAACGACACCCCGTACGGGCTCGCCGCCTCCGCGTGGAGCCGGGACGTGTACCGGACGGGACGGGCCACCCGGGAGATCAAGGCGGGATGCGTGTGGATCAACGACCACATCCCGATCATCAGCGAGATGCCGCACGGCGGCTCCAAGGCGTCCGGCTTCGGCAAGGACATGTCCGCGTACTCGTTCGAGGAGTACACGCAGATCAAGCACGTCATGTTCGACAACACGGCGGTGGTCCGCAAGGACTGGCACCGCACCATCTTCGGGGACCGATAGCAGCCAGGCCGCCCGACCGCGGCCACCCTCCCGAAAGGGCACCACGCGCATGGAGCAGTACGAGCCCGACCGCCTCTCACCGGCCCAGGAGGCCGCTGTACGGCGCAGTTTCCGCAACGGAAGGGCGGCACTGAGCCGTCGTTCCCTGCTGCGCGCCTCCACGGGCAGCGCGCTGATGGTCGGCGGGCTCGGCGCACTGAGCGCCTGTGGCATCCCCGCCGCCGGAAACACCCAGGGCGGCGTCCCGGCGGAGGACCACTCGAAGGAGGAGAAGTCCGTCAACTTCTCCAACTGGACCGAGTACATGGACGTCGACGACAGCGGGCGCGAGCACCCCACGCTGGACGCGTTCACGAAGCGCACCGGCATCAGGGTCAAGTACACCGAGGACATCAACGACAACACCGAGTTCTTCGGCAAGATCAAACCGCAGCTCGCCGCGGGCCAGGACACCGGACGCGACATCATCGTCCTCACCGACTGGCTGGCCGCCCGCCTGATCCGTCTCGGGTGGGTCCAGAAACTGGACCCGTCCAACCTCCCGAACGCCTTCACCAACCTGTCCGCCCAGTTCCGCAACCCCGACTGGGACCCGGGCCGCGCCTACTCGTACCCCTGGCAGGGCATCTCCACGGTCATCGCCTACAACAAGAAGGCGCTGGACGGCGTCGAGGTGAAGACCCTCTCCGACCTGCTGGACAACCCGAGGCTCAAGGGCCGCGTCGGCCTCCTCACCGAGATGCGCGACACCGTCGGCATGACCCTGCTCGACATGGGCGAGGACCCGGCGAAGTTCGCCGCCGACGCCTACGACGCGGCGATCGCCCGCCTGCAGAAGGCCGTCGACAAGGGGCAGGTCCGCCGCTTCACCGGCAACGACTACACCGCCGACCTCACCAAGGGCGACTTCGCCGCCTGTCTCGCCTGGGCCGGTGACGTCGTCCAGCTCAAGGCGGACAACCCGGACATCGAGTTCCTGATCCCGGACAGCGGCTACATGACGTCCAGCGACAACATGCTGATCCCCAACAAGGCCCGGCACAAGACGAACGCCGAGCGGCTGATCGACTACTACTTCGAGCCGCGGCCGGCCGCCGAGCTCGCCGCCTACATCAACTTCGTCTGTCCCGTCGACGGAGTGAAGGACGACCTCGCGAAGATCGACGAGGACGCGGCGAACAACCCGTTGATCCTCCCCGACCGGGCCATGCAGGCCAAGTCCCGTGCCTTCCGCTCCCTGAGCTCCAAGGAAGAAACGGAATTCGAAGAGAAGTTCGCGAAGCTCACTGGGGCGTGACGAGATGAAGACGACCGAAGACACCACCACGACCGGCCACGGCGGGGACGTCCGCCTCACCGGCATCGGCAAGACGTACGGCTCCTTCACCGCCGTGCACCCGCTGGACCTGACCGTGCCGCAGGGCTCCTTCTTCGCCCTGCTCGGCGCGTCCGGCTGCGGCAAGACCACCACCCTGCGGATGATCGCCGGCCTGGAGGAGCCCACGTCCGGCACCGTCCACCTCGGCGACCAGGACGTCACCGCGCTGCCGCCGTACAAGCGGCCGGTGAACACGGTCTTCCAGTCCTACGCCCTCTTCCCGCACCTCGACATCTTCGAGAACGTCGCCTTCGGTCTGCGCCGGCGCGGCATCAAGAGCGTGAAGAAGCAGGTCGAGGAGATGCTGGAGCTGGTGCAGCTCGGTGAACAGGCCCGCAAGAAGCCGCACCAGCTCTCCGGCGGCCAGCAGCAGCGCGTCGCCGTCGCCCGCGCGCTGATCAACCACCCCAAGGTGCTGCTGCTCGACGAACCGCTCGGCGCCCTCGACCTGAAGCTGCGCCGCCAGATGCAGTTGGAGCTCAAGCGCATCCAGACCGAGGTCGGCATCACCTTCGTGCATGTCACGCACGACCAGGAGGAGGCCATGACCATGGCCGACACGGTCGCCGTGATGAACGTCGGCCGGGTCGAGCAGCTCGGCCCGCCCACCGACCTGTACGAGAATCCGCGGACCACCTTCGTCGCCAACTTCCTCGGCACCTCCAACTTCATCGAGGCCGAGGTCGACACCAGGTCCGGCGACGAGATCATCCTCAAGGCGGGCGGCGGCAAGCTGGTGCTGCCCGAGGCCCGCAACAGCGCGCCCACGACGACCGGCGGCAAGGTGCTGGTCGGGGTGCGCCCGGAGAAGATCTCCCTCACCCACACCGACGACGCCGGCGGGATACCCGAGGGCCGCAACCGGATCACCGGCCGGATCGCCGGCGCCAGCTTCATCGGCGTCTCCACGCAGTTCGTCGTCGACAGCCCGGTCTGCGCCGACTTCGAGGTGTACGTCCAGAACATCGACCGCGACGCCCGGCTGGCGCCCGGCGCCGAGGTGGTCCTGCACTGGAACCCGGCGCACACCTTCGGCCTGGACGCGGCCCAGTCCCTGCTTGCCGGGACAGTGGGCTCCGCGGGCGTCGAGACGGTCGAGGAAGAGGTCGCCCGATGACGACGGTCGCCGAGGCGCCGCCCCTGGCGCCCGCCCCGCCGGAGCGGAAACCACCGCGCAAGCGGGGCCGCTGGACCCCGTACTGGCTGCTGCTGCCCGGCCTGCTCTGGCTGTCCGTGTTCTTCGCGCTGCCGGTGATCTACCAGGCCTCCACGTCCGTGCAGACGGGCTCCCTGGAGGAGGGGTACCAGGTCACCTGGCACTTCGCCACCTACTGGGACGCCCTGTCCGACTACTGGCCGCAGTTCGTCCGCTCGGTGCTCTACGCGGCCTCCGCGACCGTGCTGTGCCTGCTGCTCGGCTACCCGCTGGCGTATCTGATCGCCTTCCGCGCGGGACGCTGGCGGAACCTGATCATGATCCTGGTGATCGCGCCGTTCTTCACCAGCTTCCTGATCCGCACGCTCGCCTGGAAGACGATCCTCGCCGACGGCGGTCCGCTGGTCGGCGCCCTGGACACGCTGCACGTCCTGGACGTCACGGCGTGGCTCGGCTGGACCGTCGGCGACCGGGTGCTCGCCACGCCGCTCGCGGTGGTCTGCGGTCTGACGTACAACTTCCTGCCGTTCATGATCCTGCCGCTCTACACCTCGCTGGAGCGGATCGATCCCCGGCTGCACGAGGCGGCGAACGACCTGTACGCCAAGCCGTCGACCACCTTCCGCAGGGTCACCTTCCCGCTGTCGATGCCGGGCGTGGTCTCCGGCACGCTGCTGACGTTCATCCCGGCCACCGGCGACTACGTCAACGCGGACCTGCTCGGCTCCACCGACACCCGCATGGTCGGCAACGTCATCCAGTCGCAGTTCCTGCGGATCCTCGACTATCCGACGGCGGCGGCGCTCTCGTTCATCCTGATGGCCGCGATCCTCATCATGGTCACCCTCTACATTCGCAGGTCCGGGACGGAGGATCTGGTTTAAATGGACACACGACAGAGTCGTATATTCGGCACGAGCGTCAACTGGCTCAAGCGCCGTCTCGTCGTCATCGCGGGACTGCTGACCCTCGCGTATCTCCTCCTGCCGAACGTCGTCGTCACGGTGTTCTCCTTCAACAATCCGAAGGGGCGCTTCAATTACCAGTGGCAGGAGTTCTCCACCGAGGCCTGGCGAGATCCCTGCGGTGTCTCCGGGATGTGCGGCTCGCTGACGCTCAGCCTCCGGATCGCGCTGTGGGCGACGCTCGGTGCCACGCTCCTCGGCACGATGATCGCCTTCGCGCTGGTCCGCTACCGCTTCCGTGCCCGCGGCGCCGTGAACTCGCTGATCTTCCTGCCGATGGCGATGCCCGAGGTGGTCATGGCGGCCTCGCTGCTCACCCTGTTCCTCAACATGGGTGCCCAGCTGGGCTTCTGGACGATCCTGATCGCCCACGTCATGTTCTGCCTCAGCTTCGTCGTGGTCGCCGTGAAGGCGCGCGTGATGTCGATGGACCCCCGCCTCGAGCAGGCCGCGCAGGACCTGTACGCCGGCCCGGTCCAGACGTTCCTCCGGGTCACGCTGCCGATCGCCGCCCCCGGAATCGCGGCGGGCGCGCTGCTCGCCTTCGCGCTCTCCTTCGACGATTTCATCATCACCAATTTCAACGCCGGCTCGACCGTCACCTTCCCGATGTTCGTCTGGGGCTCCGCGCAGCGCGGAACTCCCGTACAGGTCAATGTCATCGGTACGGCCATGTTCGTCATCGCCGTTCTCCTGGTCC
This sequence comes from Streptomyces sp. NPDC020731, assembly GCF_044334705.1. Lineage (NCBI taxonomy): Bacteria > Bacillati > Actinomycetota > Actinomycetes > Kitasatosporales > Streptomycetaceae > Streptomyces > Streptomyces sp. NPDC020731. Next base: position 285,890 of record NZ_JBIRTN010000007.1, on the reverse strand, counting down.
TGTTCTCCATGGTCGTCGGCAACCGCCGTAACCGGCAGAAGGCATAGAAACACAGCCGCTGTCCCCTGTAGGGAGTTGAAATCATGGCCCCGAGCGCCATGAGCCGTTGGACGAGATCCCTTTCCGAAGCCCGGCCGGTCCCCTACTGGCTGGACGATCCCGGCAGGCCCGGACCCGAGCCCGCCCTGACCGGCACCGAGACCTGCGACCTGCTGGTCGTCGGCGGCGGCTACAGCGGGCTGTGGACCGCGCTGATCGCCAAGGAGCGCGACCCCGCGCGGGACGTCGTGCTGGTGGAGGGCCGCGAGGTGGGCTGGGCCGCCTCCGGCCGCAACGGCGGGTTCTGCGCCGCCTCCCTCACCCACGGCCTGTCCAACGGACTGGCCCGCTGGCCGGACGAGATCCACGCCCTGGAGCGGCTGGGCGCCCGCAACCTCGACGCCATCGAGGAGACGGTCGCCCGCCACTCCATCGACTGCGACTTCGAACGCACCGGTGAGATCGACGTCGCCACCGAGCCGTACCAGGCCCGGGAGCTCAAGGACCGGTACGAGGAGATCCGGGCCGAGGGCCTCGCCGACGGCGTCGAGTACCTGGACACCGGGGCCGTGCGGGAGCAGGTCGACTCACCCACCTTCCGCGCGGGCCTGTACGACCGCCGGGGCGTGGCCATGGTCAACCCGGCCAGGCTCGCCTGGGGTCTCAAACGGGCCTGTCTCGACCTCGGCGTCCGCGTGCACGAGAACACCCCGGCGCTGACCCTGCGGCCGTACGGCGCCGGCATGGCCGTACGCACCCCGTACGGCGGGGTCCGCGCCCGCACGGTCGCGCTCGGCACCAACGTCTTCCCCAACCTGGTCAGACGGGTCCGCTCCTACATCGTCCCGGTCTACGACTACGCCCTGATGACCGAGCCGCTCACCGCCGACCAGCTGGCGTCGGTCGGCTGGAAGAACCGGCAGGGCCTCGGGGACAGCGCCAACCAGTTCCACTACTTCCGGCTGTCCGCCGACAACCGGATCCTGTGGGGCGGCTACGACGCGGTCTATCCGTACGGCGGCCGGGTGCGTGCCGAGTACGACGACCGGCCGGAGACGTACGCCAAGCTCGCCGGGCACTTCTTCACCTGCTTCCCGCAACTGGAGGGCGTGCGCTTCACCCACGCCTGGGGCGGCGCGATCGACACCTGCTCCCGCTTCTCGGCGTTCTTCGGCACGGCACACGCGGGGAGGGTGGCGTACGCGGCGGGTTACACGGGGCTCGGCGTCGGTGCCACCCGTTTCGGCGCCGAGGTGATGCTGGACCTGCTGGCGGGGGAACGGACCGAACGCACGGAACTGGAGATGGTGCGCAGAAAGCCGCTGCCTTTCCCGCCGGAGCCGTTCGCCTGGACCGGCATCGCCCTCACCAAGTGGTCCCTGGCCAGGGCGGACGCACACGGCGGGCACCGCAATCTGTGGCTGCGCACGATGGACCGGCTGGGCCTCGGCTTCGACAGCTGAGCCGCCAGGCCGGTCAGCCGGCCCTCGATCCGGTACCGGTTCGAGGGCCGGGAGCCCCGGCGGGTCTCCGGCGGCCGCCCCGGCCGACCAGCAGCCACAGGCCGATCAGCAGCACCGCGCCGAGGCACCAGCTGGCCGCCACGTCCAACGGCCAGTGGTAGCCCCGGCGCACCAGCCCGAACGAGGCGCCGACGACCAGGGCGGCGCAGGCCACGACGAGCGTGCGACGCACCGCCGGCGAACGCAGCAGCGGGAGGAGGAGCAGCGTCGCCGCGCCGTACGCCACGACGGCGGTGGCCGTGTGACCGGAGGGGTAGTAGCCGACCGCCGGGGGCACGGCCGGGGTGCCGGGGCGGTCGGTCCACTCCTTCAAGGGCGCGACCAGCGCCGGCACCAGCATCATCGCCAGGAGCCCGGCGGCGGGCGGCAGCCACCAGCGGTCCGTACCTGTGGCACGCCCGCGCCGGGCGACGTACGCCAGCGCGATCGCCAGGACCGGCACGGCGACCTGGACGTTGCCGAGGTCGGCGAGCAGTTCGGAGGCCCGGTCCGGATGGACCAGCGCCCGGCTCAGCCGCTCGTCGAGGCCCACCAGCGGACCGTCGGCGACGACCTGCCAGGTGATCAGCGCGAAGAGGAGAACGGGCGGTCCCAGCAGCAGCATGGTGCACAGCTTCGCAGGTGGGGGCCCGGCACACGCCGAAGGGCCAGTGCAAAGGGGGGGTGTGCACTGGCCCTTCGGGGAACGGCTTGCCGTGTGAGGTGCCCGGACGGCCGTCCGGACCGGAACGTCGCGCGCCCCGGGGGGTTTGGGGCGGGCGACCGTCCGATCGTGAGGAGACCCGAAGCCTTCAGGCCCCGGTTTGTGTGCGCGAGGGCACGACCAGGTCGAAGCTGGGGAGGCCCCGGCCTGAACCACCCACAGTTCCCTGTGGGCGGGGTGTATCTCTCATCCGCGAAGAAACCTACGACAGGGGGTGGCCCCGCGACAGGGCCAACAGGGTCCTGTCATCCACCCCGCACACGTTCTTCACACGCTCTGCCGCTCTCCGGTCCCGGCGGCCGGTCCGGGGCGGCTCACCTGCCCCGACGCCGGCTCAGATGCGCGCGAACGCCTGCTCGATGATGTCGAGGCCCTCGCCCAGCAGGTCGTCGCCGATGACCAGCGGGGGCAGGAAGCGCAGCACGTTGCCGTAGGTGCCACAGGTCAGGACCAGCAGGCCCTCCTGGTGGCAGGCCTTGGCCAGCGCGGCCGTCACCTCGGGGTTCGGCTCCTTGGTGTCGCGGTCCTTGACCAGCTCGATGGCGATCATCGCGCCCCGGCCGCGGATGTCGCCGATGACGTCGAACTTCTCGGCCATGGCGGTGAGCCGGGCCTTCATGACGGCCTCGATCGCCTTCGCCTTCGCGTTGAGGTCGAGTTCCCTCATCGTCTCGATCGCGCCGAGCGCACCCGCGCAGGCGACCGGGTTGCCGCCGTAGGTGCCGCCCAGACCACCCGGGTGGGCGGCGTCCATGATCTCCGCGCGGCCGGTGACGGCGGCCAGCGGCAGACCACCGGCGATGCCCTTCGCGGTGGTGATCAGGTCCGGGACGATGCCCTCGTCCTCACAGGCGAACCACTGGCCGGTGCGGCAGAAGCCGGACTGGATCTCGTCGGCGACGAAGACGATGCCCTTGTCCCTGGCGAACTCGCTGATCGCGGGCAGGAAGCCCTTGGCCGGCTCGATGAAGCCGCCCTCGCCGAGCACCGGCTCGATGATGATCGCGGCCACGTTCTCGGCGCCGACCTGCTTGGAGATCTGGTCGATGGCCTGCGCGGCGGCCTCCGGACCCGCGTTCTCCGCACCCGTCGGCCAGCGGTAGCCGTAGGCGACCGGAACGCGGTACACCTCGGGCGCGAACGGACCGAAGCCGTGCTTGTACGGCATGTTCTTCGCGGTCAGCGCCATGGTGAGGTTGGTGCGGCCGTGGTAGCCGTGGTCGAAGACGACGACCGCCTGCCGCCCGGTGTAGGCACGCGCGATCTTGACGGCGTTCTCGACGGCCTCGGCACCGCTGTTGAACAGCGCGGACTTCTTGGCGTGGTCGCCCGGGGTCAGCTCGGCGAGCGCCTCGGCGACGGCCACGTAGCCCTCGTACGGCGTGACCATGAAGCAGGTGTGGGTGAAGTCGGCGAGCTGGGCGGAGGCGCGGCGGACGACGGCCTCGGCGGAGGCGCCGACGGAGGTCACGGCGATGCCGGAACCGAAGTCGATCAGCCGGTTGCCGTCGACGTCCTCGATGATGCCGCCGCCCGCGCGGGTGGTGAACACGGGCAGTACGGAGCCCACGCCCTGCGCGACCGCGGCGGTGCGGCGGGCCTGCAGCTCCTGCGACTTCGGTCCGGGGATGGCGGTGACGACGCGGCGCTCCTGCGGAAGTGCGGTCATGCGGGGCTCCTGGGGGGTGTTTCGGACACGTGCGTTCTTTTCTCGCAGGCTAGGGCGGTGAGCGGGGGCTGGGCATGCTCCATGTGGGCGCTGTCCGGGGGGTGGGGTTGTCCGTGGTGGACATAGCGGGGGTGACGCGTGCGCGGCCGCGGGCCATCGTGCCTCCCCGGGCACGTGCGGCCCGCCCCGCCCGGCCTCGGCCACGTGAGAGGTGGACTCCGTCTGCCGGGGCGTTAGATTGACTCGCTGATGGCGGATGGAGCGGCTGCTCAGGGGGCAAGGGCGATGGACAGCGACGGTACCCAGGACGCACGGGGCACGCATGCGAACCCCGTACCGCGCCCGGCGGGCCCACCGGACGTGCCGACGGTGCCACCACGGCCGAGCCGGGCGCCGGGGGTGCCACCCGTGCCCCGACGGGCCCCCGGTCCCCCGTCCGGCGTCGCCGCCTGGCTCGACGAGACGAGGCCGGCCGCCCGGCCCGGGATCTGGCGGTACGGCCATCGTCCGAAGGAGATCCCGGAACGCCTTGCTCCGGTGACTGTCGTCGGCATGCTGCTCCCGCTCGTCCTGGCGCTCGGGGTGTGGTCCCTCTGGAGCAGCGGCTACTTCCCGTACAAGAGCGCCCTCCTGCGGATGTTCACGCCGAACGACTGGTGGTACCAGCTCTCGCTGACGCCCAAGCCGGTCGAGGGCTGGGCGGTGGGGCGCCCCGCGGAGCACGCCCTGCTGCTCGCCGACGGCCTCTTCTTCGCCGCGCTCGTTCTCGCGGTCGGCGTGCTCGGCAGCTGGCGCGCCATCGTCCGTCACTACATGAACCGCATGTCCCGGCCCGTACAGGTCCTGGTCTCCGCCGGCCTCGCCCTCGTCGCCCTCGGTCTCGTCTTCCCCGACGCCTTCCCGGGCTTCGGATGGTCCACGGTGCCGGTCGTCGACCCGTTGCTCTCCCTGACCGTGCTCCTCACGGACAGCTACGAACCGATGGCCTCCCGCCTCTTCACGAACACGCTGTACACGGTCGTCACGCTGCTCGTGGTGTGGCCGTTCGCCCGCCTGGGGGCCTGGCTGCCGTACGCGAGGGAGCGGTTCGCCCCCCGCCCGGCGAGCACCGCCCCCAGCACCTCCGTGCCCGTCCGCCCCCGCTCCCAGTGGCCGGCCCTCCGCGACGCCGGCCAGCACGAGGCCGCCGAGCTGCTCACCGCCGAGGTCGCCGGCGACCGTATGAACGACGTCGACTGCATCCGCGTCGAGCACGCCTTCGACGTCGCCCGGCGCACCGCCGCACTGGACACCTTCCGCGACACCGTCCTGCGCCAGGGCGGCGCGGCCCGGACGCACCCCTCCGGCGCCCGGGACCTGCCGCGCCGGACCGCCCGTCACGACCTGCTCGCCGGTCAGGTGCGCATCGGCCGCTGGGTGGCGGCCGAGCGCGCTCCCCAGCCGTACCACGACGCGGGGGCGGCCCTCGGTCCGGACGTGCTCGGCACCTCGCTGCTCGCCATCGGCCCCTCCGGTTCCGGCAAGACCCGCACCCTCGTCGAGCCGGTGACCGAGGCGCTCGCGCTGCAGGCGCTCACCGGGCGCTGCGCCGTCGTCGCCGTCTGCGCCGCCGGCAGCCCGCTCGGCGCGGACGACGCCTTCGACGTGATCGTGCGGATCGGTGATCCGTCCTCGGTGCACGACCTCGACCCGTACGCCGAGTCCGACGATCCGGACGAGGCGGCCGCGATCCTCGCCGAGGCGCTGGTGGGCGACCTCGACACGATCGGCGCGCAGGGCGCCGCCACCGCGCTGGCGCAGCTGCTCGGCCCCTTCCGGGCGGTGCACGGCCGCTTCCCCACCCTGCCGGAGCTGCGCGAGCTGCTGGAGGGGGAGGAGAGGACGCTGGTCCCGCTGCGGGAGGCGCTCGCCGCGAGCGGGAACGACGTCATGCGCCGCGAGCTCGACGCGCGCGTCCGGCAGACCGGTGCGCCGGGCGACGCGGGCCGCACCCTGGCCGACCGGCTGGCGCTGCTGGACCGGCCGGTGTTCGCGGACTTCTTCGGCGGGGGCGGTCCCGGCAGGCCGTTCTCGCTGCGTGCGGTCGCCCACCACCCCCTGCGGGTGCGGATCGACCTGCCCGAACGCGGCCACGAGGAGGCCGGACGGCTGATCACCCGGCTGGTCCTCGCACAGTTCCACGCCGTCGTCCGGGAGGGCCGGCGCGCCCACTTCGCCTGCCTGGTCCTGGACGACGCGACGGGCACGGTCACCGCGGAGTCGGTGCGCCGCATCCAGCGGCTGCGTTCGCAGAACGCGGGCGTGCTGCTCGCCCTGCGCACCATCGGTGACGTCCCCGAGGCGCTGCACGGCCCGCTCTACGGAGCGGTGGGCTGCCGTATGGCCTTCTGCGGCGTCACCACGTGGGACGGCAGCCGGTTCGCGCAGGCCTGGGGCACCGAGTGGGTGGAGACGACGGAGGTCGCCAAGCACACGGTCTTCGCCGACCAGCCGATGACCCGGGTCATCCACGCGCTGCGCAGGCGGCTGACGGGCAAGGCGGTGACCACGGACGCGGTCACCGTGCGGCAGGTCGAGCGGGAGCGGTGGTCGGCTTCGGAGCTGGCACACACGGTGCCGCCGGGACACGCGGTGCTGTCACTGACGACCGTCGAGGGCGAGCACACGCCGCCGCTGCTGGTGGACCTCCGGGAGTGAGCCGTCCGGTCGGGGCAGCCGGGAACCGTACAGTGAGGCAGAATCGACAGGAACCGTTCATACGCGGCGGCCAAAAGATCAGCGCGTTCTCACACACCCGACGCAGACCCGAAGGCTCAAGGCACCCATGCCCCCGACGCTCGCCTCGCTCGTCCACCACTCCGCGCTCAAACTGACCGTGCGCGCGGGCGAGGACCGCCTCGACGTGCCGGTCCGCTGGGCGCACGCCAGCGAGCTCGCCGACCCCGTGCCCTACATGGAGGGCGGGGAGCTCCTGCTGATCACCGCGCTGAAGCTCGACGCGGAGGACCGGGAGGCGATGCGCCGCTATGTGAGGCGGCTGGCAGGGGCGGGGGTCGTCGGGCTCGGCTTCGCCGTCGGCGTCCACTACGAGGACATCCCCGACGCTCTCGTCGAAGCGGCCCGTGAGGAGGCGCTGCCGCTCCTCGAGGTGCCGCGCCGCACCCCCTTCCTCGCGATCAGCAAGGCCGTGTCCGCCGCCATCGCCGCCGACCAGTACCGCGCGGTGACCGCGGGCTTCGCGGCCCAGCGGGAACTGACCAGACAGGCGCTGGCCGAGGGGCCGACGGGCCTGCTGGCCGCGCTCGCCGCCCAGGTCGACGGGTGGGCCGCGCTGTACGACGCCTCGGGCGCCGTCGTGGCCACGGCACCGGAGTGGGCGGGCCGGCGCGCCGCGCGGCTCACCCCGGACGTGACCCGGCTGCGGGAGCGGCCCGCGCCCGCCTCCTCGGTCGTGGCCGGCCCGGAGAACGAGGACCGGGTCGAACTGCACTCCCTCGGCACCGGCCGGCGTCCCCGCGCGGCGCTCGCCGTCGGCACGGCCGCCGCCCCGGGCACCGCCGAACGGTACGCGGTCCACTCCGCGATCGCCCTGCTCACCCTGACCACGGAACGCTCCCGCTCCCTGCACGCCGCCGAGCAGCGCATCGGCGCCGCCGTCCTGCGCATGCTGCTCGCCGGGGAACCGGACCACGCCCGCGCGGTGGCCGGGGACCTGTACGGCGACCTGCTCGACGCGCCCTTCCGGATCATCGTGGCCGCGGGGGGCGAGGCGAGCGGTGAGGCTCTCGGAGCCCTCGCCGAGGTCGCGGAGTCCGCCGCCGCCCGCTCCGGGGAGGTGGTCCTGGCCGTGCCGGAGGGAAACCGGCTGGTCATACTGGCCTGCGACGGCGGCGCCGCCGTGGCCGCCTGCTGCGACCACGCCGCCGCGCGGGAGGCGGCCCGCAAGGCCGACGACGACGAACTGGTCGCCGGGCTGTCCGCACCGGCCGGACCGATCGCCGCGGCCGCCGCCTACAAGCAGGCCGAACAGGCGCTTTCGGTGGCGCGGCGACGGGGGAGGGTGCTGGTGGAGCACGAGCACATGGCCGCCGGATCGGTCCTGCCGCTGCTCGCCGACGACGCGGTCAGGGCGTTCGCCGACGGGCTGCTGCGCGCCCTGCGCGAACACGACGCGACGGGCCGCGGCGACCTCGTCGCCTCCCTCCGCGCCTGGCTCTCCCGCCACGGCCAATGGGACGCGGCGGCGGCCGACCTCGGCGTCCACCGTCACACCCTCCGCTACCGCATGCGCCGGGTGGAGGAAATCCTCGGCCGCTCCCTCGACGACCCGGACACCCGCATGGAGCTGTGGCTGGCCCTGAAGGCGACAACGTCGGACTAGCACAACCAACCCGTCCGCCACTTCCAGCCGGTGCGCCGCTTCCAGCCCGTCCGGCGCTTGAGGACAAGGCCCGTCCAGGGCCGATGGGGGTCCGGGGCGCAGCCCCGGGGACGGGAAGGGACGACGGGGGCGAAAACCGAACCCCGTCCCCACTCCGCCAAACCGTCGAACCCCCACCCCCCACCACTACGTCCCGGACAAACCCCCCGCGAGCACCCCGCCCCTACCGTGGACCCCACACCCCAGGACCAACCCCCAACCGCGGAAGGGCCGGAACCCGCACATGACTTCCACCACCGCCTTCTGGCTCGCCGGCCGCCAGGCCACCGGCGAGACCGCCTTCGACGTCACCTCCCCCTGGGACGGCCACACCGTCGGCACGGTGAGCGTCCCCACCGACGCCCAGGTCGAAGACGCCGTCTCCGCCGCCCACGCCGTCCGCGAGGACTTCGCCGCCACCCCCGCCCACGCCCGCGCCGCCGCCCTCGACCACGTCAGCCGCCGCCTCGTCGAGCGCACCGAGGAGATCGCCCGCCTGATCTCCGCCGAGAACGGCAAGCCGGTCAAGTGGGCCCGCGGAGAGGTCGGCCGCGCCGTCTCCGTGTTCCGTTTCGCCGCCGAGGAGGCCCGCCGCTTCAACGGCGGCGAGGCCCAGCGCCTGGACACCGACGCCGGCGGCCAGGGCCGGCTCGCCTTCACCCGCCGCTTCCCCAAGGGCGTCGTCCTCGGCATCGCACCGTTCAACTTCCCGTTGAACCTGTGCGCCCACAAGATCGCCCCCGCGATCGCCGCGGGCGCCCCGATCATCCTGAAGCCGGCGCCCGCCACGCCCCTCTCCGGCCTGATCCTGGGTGAGCTGCTCGCCGAGACCGAGCTGCCCGCCGGCTCCTGGAGCATCCTCCCGGTTCCCAACGACCGCATGCCCGCCCTGGTCCAGGACGAGCGGCTGCCGGTGATCTCCTTCACCGGCTCCGAGACGGTCGGTTACGCGATCATGGACTCGGTGCCGCGCAAGCACTGCACCCTGGAGCTGGGCGGCAACGGCGCGGCCGTCGTCCTCGCCGACTTCGCGAGCGACGAGGACCTGGACCGGGCCGCGCAGCGCATCGCGACCTTCTCCAACTACCAGGGCGGCCAGTCCTGCATCTCCGTGCAGCGCGTGATCGCCGACGCGTCCGTGTACGACCGTCTGCTGCCGCGCATCGTCGCCGCCGTCGAGGCACAGGTCACCGGCGACCCGAACGACGACGCCACCGACGTCGGCCCGCTGGTCAGCGAGGCCGCCGCGCAGCGCGTGGAGTCCTGGGTCGACGAGGCCACCGCCGCGGGCGCCACGCTGCACACCGGCGGCAAGCGCGACGGCGCCTCCTACGCGCCGACCGTGCTCACCGACGTACCGGCCGGGGCGACGATCTCCCGCGAGGAGGTCTTCGGACCGGTGCTGACCGTGCAGAAGGTGGACGGGGAGGCCGCGGCCTTCGCCGCCGTCAACGACTCCAAGTACGGCCTCCAGGCGGGCGTGTTCACCCACGACCTGGGGACCGCCTTCCGCGCCCACCGCGCGCTGGAGGTCGGCGGTGTGGTCATCGGTGACGTGCCCTCCTACCGCGCCGACCAGATGCCGTACGGCGGCGCCAAGCAGTCCGGTGTGGGCCGCGAGGGCGTGAAGTTCGCGATGGACGACTACACCTACGAGCGGGTGATGGTCCTGACGGGCCTCGCGCTCTGACCCGCCTCCGACAGACCGACGGCCCGAGCCCGCTGTGCGGGGGCTCGGGCCGTCGGTCCATGACGACCGGTGTGGTCAGCGGAAGGCGGGAGCGGTGACGGCCGGGCGGTGGGCGCCGTAGTAGTCCTCGTCCTCCCAGCTGTCCTCCTCGCTGTTGATGGCGGCTACGACGCCGATCGCTATCAGGACGATCACGGCGATGCCGAGGACGAGGCCGATGATGCCCGTGATCAGGCCGGCCTGGGCCTGCCCGTGGTTGTCGGCCAGGCCCTGCTCGGCCTTCTGGCGGCCCTTGATGCCGAAGACGATGGCGAGGATGCCGAGGACGACGGAGACCACGCCGTACAGACAGAACAGGCAGCAGGCCAGGATGCCGAGCACCATGGCCGCGACGCCCATGCCGTTCTGCCGCTGCATCGGCATGCCGGGCCAGCCGTAGCCCGCCGGGTAGCCGGGGTATCCGTAACCGCCCGGTGCGCCGGGGCCGGTGGGCGCGACGGGCGGCGGGGGCAGCACGGAGCCCTGGGTGTCGTACGGCGCGCTGCCGCCCGGGGGCATGCCCCCGGCGGGCGGGACGAAGCCGGCACCCGGCATCCCCACGACGGTGGGCTGGTCGTGCACGGACGGCGGCTGCGGCGCGGACAGTCCGTCGGCGACCGTCGGCGTGGCCGGTGGCTGCGGCGGCCGGCCGGCGGCGGACGTGCGGTCCTTGTCCGGTGAGGTCCTGTCCTCCGGAGCTGCCCAGGGATCGCCGGCTCCCGTGTCCCCGCCCGGCTGCGTCGCGTCCGTCATCTGGAGTTACCCCTTGGCCCTCGATCGTCCGGCCATGTTACGGCTCCACCGCCCCGAGCCGTCCCGCACCCCCTCACCGCCTACGATGACCCCGAGTCATCGATCAGCCGATCACCCGCGTCCCGCCGCCCGTGCGGCCCCGGGACGCCGTTCCGGGGAGGAACCCTTGACCGACCGTCTCGTCGAGCCGCGCGTCCCACGCAACCTGCACGCCTTCATCGCCGGGCTGCCCAAGGCCGAACTGCATGTGCACCACGTCGGGTCCGCTTCCCCCCGCATCGTCTCGGAGCTGGCCGCCCGCCACCCCGACTCCAAGGTTCCCACCGACCCCGAGGCCCTGGCCGACTACTTCACCTTCACGGACTTCGCCCACTTCATCGAGGTGTACCTGTCCGTCGTCGACCTCATCCGCACCCCCGAGGACGTACGGCTGCTGACCTACGAGGTGGCGCGTGAACTGGCCCGGCAGCAGGTGCGGTACGCCGAGCTGACCATCACCCCGTTCTCCTCCACCCGGCGCGGGATCGACGAGCGTGCCTTCATGGACGCGATCGAGGACGCCCGCAAGGCGGCCGAGGCCGAGTTCGGAACGGTGCTGCGCTGGTGCTTCGACATTCCCGGCGAGGCCGGGCTGGAGTCCGCCGAGGAGACCGTGCGGCTCGCCACCGACGACCGGCTGCGTCCGGAGGGCCTGGTCTCCTTCGGTCTCGGCGGACCCGAGATCGGCGTGCCCCGGCCGCAGTTCAAGCCGTACTTCGACCGCGCGATCGCCGCCGGACTGCACTCCGTGCCGCACGCCGGTGAGACCACGGGACCGGAGACGGTGTGGGACGCGCTGGGCGAGCTGGGGGCGGAGCGCATCGGGCACGGCACCAGCTCGGCCCGCGACCCCGAGCTGCTCCGGCACCTGGCCGAGCAGCGCATCCCGCTGGAGGTGTGCCCCACCTCCAACATCGCCACCCGCGCGGTGGCCACCCTCGACGAGCACCCCATCAAGGAGTTCACGCGGGCCGGCGTGCTCGTCACCGTCAACTCCGACGACCCGCCGATGTTCGGCACCGACCTCAACAACGAGTACGCGGTCGCCGCGCGGCTGCTGGAGCTCGACGAGCGGGGACTGGCCGGCCTGGCGAAGAACGCGGTCGAGGCGTCGTTCATGGACCCGGCGGGCAAGGCGGGGCTGGCCGCCGAGATCGACGCCTACACCTCGTCCTGGTTCGCCTCCTGACCACCCCGCGAAGGGCCGCCATGCAGAACGTGACCGCCGTGGCCCACCGCGGCGACCCCTACCGCGTCCGCGAGAACACCCTCGCCTCGCTGCGTTCCGCGCTCCACCGGGGTGCGGACGCGGTGGAGGTCGACGTGCGCCTCACCCGGGACGGCGTCCCGGTGCTGCTGCACGACGACACGCTGAAGCGGCTCTGGGAGCACGACCGTCCGCTGTTGTCGCTGTCGTGGGAGGAGGTGCGCGGGGTCACGGACGACGGGGTGCCCACGCTCTCCGACGCGCTGGCGGCGACGGACGGCGGCCGGGTGATGATCGACCTGCCCGGCGCGCCGGACGTCCGCGCGGTGCGCCGGGTCGTGGACGCCGTGCGCGAGCGGGGTGCCCAGGACCGCGTCTACTACTGCGCGGGCGCCCCCGCCATGCTCGCCGTGCGCGCGGCGGACCCGTCCGCCGAGATCGCGCTCACGCGTACGACCCTGGCACCGGCCCGCACCGGTCTGCTGGAGGCGATCCGCCCGCGCTGGCTGAACTACCGCTTCGGCCTGGTGGACCGCGCTCTCGCGGACCGCGTCCACCACGCCGGTTATTTGCTGTCCGTCTGGACCCCGGACACCCGCCGCTCCATGCGCCGTCTGCTGGCCCTGGGCGTCGACTCGATCACCACCAACCGCATCGACGTCCTGTGCGCGCTGCGTGCGGCCGGCGGCCGGCCGGGGCGGCAGGCACCTTAGGGGCAACCCCTGACAACTTACCTGTATGCCCAGGGGAGTTGGTTGGGGATGCGCCAGGGCGGGCGCCCTCCCTGATGACGATCCGGAGGCGGTCCGCACCGCCGGAGGATGATCACGTCCCTCCGCCGAACTCCTCCGAGGAGCAGCCGATGCACGCCCGTCGTCGTACCACCCTTCTCGCCGCCTCCCTCGTCCTCGCCCTGGGCACGGGCCCGCTCGCCGCGCCCGCGTTCGCCTCCCCCGCCCCGCGGGCGCCCGTGTGCAGTGTCCACCCGTCGAACAAGGCGCTGTGCGAGGCGATCGGAGGGCTGCCCGACGCGGCCACGACCGCCGCACTGGTCCGGCTGGGCGGCACCGAGGGTTCCTGGCAGGGCAGTTCGGGGGTGCGGGACCTGGTGAGCGGCCGGGCTGCCGACCCGGACGCGCGGTTCAGGGCCGGTTCGACGACCAAGGTGGTGACGGCCGCCGCCGTCCTCCGACTGGCGGCCCAGGGCGAGGTCGATCTCGACGCGTCCATCGAGCGCTACCTGCCCGGCCTGCTCGGCCCCGACTTCGAGACGCCCGTCACCGTACGGAACCTGCTGAACCACACCAGCGGCATCCAGCCGGGCGACAGCTGGGGCGACACCTTCGAGGAGCTGTACGCGCACCGCTACGACACGCTCACCCCGCAGCGGGTCGTGGCGTCGGCGGTCGCGAAGGGGCCGGCGTTCACCGCCGGTGAGCGGCAGCAGTACCTCAACATCAACTACACGATTCTCGGCATGCTGATCGAGAAGGTGACCGGGCGGTCGTACGCCTCCGAGGCCACCCGGCTGGTGCTGCGTCCCGCCGGGATGCGGCACACGTACTTCCCCGGCACCGACCCCCGCATCCGCGGACCGCACCACCGCGGCTACCAGGCGGTGCCCCTGGCGGACGGGACGACCCGGCTCGTCGACGTCACCGAGTGGAACGTGGCCGATCGTTGGGCGGCCGGGGACATGATCTCGACCACCGCCGACCTGGAACGGCTCGTCACGGCCCTCTTCAGTGGGCGGATCGTGCCCGAACCGCAGTTGCGGGAGATGTTCACGGTCCCGGCGGGCATCGAGGGCGCCGCCTACAGTGCGGGCCTGACCCGCTGGGAGCACGAGGGAACGGTCTACTGGCTCAAGACCGGCGGCCGCCCCGGCTACAGCACGGCGGTCGCCGCGACCGAGGACCTGAGCCTCACCCTCGTGTACTCGCTCTCCGACACCGACGCGAAGGACACGACACCGAACCCGGTCGCCGAGCGGATCCGGGAGGCCGCCCTCAAGTAGCGAGCGCCGGCGCCGTGTTCGGCGTGAGCGCCTCCAGCCGCTTGATCTTCCGGCGTACGACGTACAGCGGGATCACGCCGAACACGCCGAACGCCATGTCGATGACGGTCCACCAGAAGGGGATGCCGCGGACCGGGCCGCAGACGAGGGCGAGCGGGATGATGCCGGCGCAGGCGATCATGCCGAACTCGACGACCCAGATGTTGCGGACGGGGTCGCGGTAGGGGCCGTGGAAGGCGACCGCGATCACGAGGTGCGCGAAGGCGAGCCAGTCGGTGCCGTAGAGGAGGAAGGGGTACTCGGCGTCGGCGGTGTCGAGCCCCTGGCGTACGCGCTCGATCCAGTCCATGAGGGCGGGTAGGTGCTCCGGCGCCGACAGGGACCGGAGCAGGTCCTCGGTCCAGCGCAGTTCGTGCACCAGCGGAAAGGCCGTGGCACCGCTGAGCACCAGGCAGACGACGAAGAAGACCAGCCAGGCGCGAATGCCCTTGAGCAGGGCGGCTCTGTCGCTCATGACAGCAGCGTACGCCGAGAGTTGAACATGTTCAAAAACAGGGTTCGCCCGTGGAGACACGTCGGCCCCGGGCGGTGGTTCACCGTCCGGGGCCGACGCGCTTGGACTCCTATCCGTCCAGGGACGTCATCACGTGCTTGACGCGCGTGTAGTCGTCGAAGCCGTACGCCGAGAGGTCCTTGCCGTAGCCGGACTTCTTGAAGCCGCCGTGCGGCATCTCCGCGACCAGCGGGATGTGCGTGTTGATCCACACGCAGCCGAAGTCCAGCTTCTTGGACATCCGCATCGCGCGGGAGTGGTCCTTGGTCCACACCGAGGAGGCCAGCGCGTACTCGACGCCGTTGGCGTACTCGACGGCCTGGTCCTCGTCGGCGAAGCGCTGGACGGTGATGACCGGGCCGAAGACCTCCTTCTGGACGATCTCGTCGTCCTGGTTGAGGCCGGAGACGACGGTCGGGGCGTAGAAGAAGCCCTTGTCGCCGACGCGCTTGCCGCCGGCGACCACGCGCGCGTGCGCCGGCAGCCGCTCGATGAAGCCCTCGACCTGCTTGAGCTGGTTGGGGTTGTTGAGCGGGCCGAAGAGGACGTCCTCGTCGTCCGGCATGCCCGTCCTGGTGTCGGCGGCGGCCTTGGCGAGCGCGGAGACGAACTCGTCGTGGATCGACTCGTGGACGAGCACGCGCGTGGCGGCCGTGCAGTCCTGGCCGGCGTTGAAGAAGCCCGCGACGGAGATGTCCTCGACGGCCTTGGCGATGTCGGTGTCCTCGAAGACGACGACCGGGGCCTTGCCGCCCAGCTCCAGGTGGACCCGCTTGAGGTCCTTGGACGCGGACTCGGCGACCGACATGCCCGCGCGCACCGAACCGGTGATGGACGCCATCGCCGGGGTCGGGTGCTCGACCATCAGGCGGCCGGTGTCACGGTCGCCGCAGACGACGTTGAAGACGCCCTTGGGCAGGATCGAGCCGAGGATCTCCGCGAGCAGGACCGTGGAGGCGGGGGTGGTGTCCGAGGGCTTCAGGACGACGGTGTTGCCCGCGGCGATCGCCGGGGCGAACTTCCACACGGCCATCATCATCGGGTAGTTCCAGGGGGCGACCTGGGCGCACACGCCGATCGGCTCACGGCGCACGAAGGAGGTCAGCCCCTCCATGTACTCGCCGGCGCCCTTGCCCTCCAGCATCCGCGCCGCGCCCGCGAAGAAGCGGATCTGGTCCACCATCGGCGGGATCTCCTCGGTGCGGGTCAGCCCGGTGGGCTTGCCCGTGTTCTCCACCTCGGCGGCGATGAGTTCCTCGGCGCGCTCCTCGAAGGCGTCCGCGATCTTCAGCAGGGCCTTCTGGCGCTCGGCCGGGGTGGTGTCGCGCCAGCCGGGGAACGCCTCGGCGGCGGCCGCCATCGCGGCGTCCACATCCGCCTGCCCGGACAGCGGAGCGGTCGCGTACGCCTCGCCCGTCGCGGGGTTGACCACCTCGGTGGTCCGGCCGTCGGCGGCGTCCCGGAACTCACCGCCGATGTAATTGCGCAGACGACGCAGCTCGGTGCTCACTGCAGGCCCTCCTGGTGTTCCTCGTGGGTGTCCGAGGTGTCTGGGGTGTCGAGAAATGTCGAGTGTCCAACCTCTGAGACACCCACCCTAGACCGACAGCTGATGTTTTCAACACCCCCACCGGCCCCGCTCCTGCGAAATCCGCATGAGAGGGCGTCACAGACAACGAATTTCATCGATCGAGCCTTGCGAAACTGTCGATACGTCGTGCACAGTGGCACCGTGGCCAGTCGAAGCGCAGACCCGAAGGACTCCCGCGAGTCCAAGAACGGCGGCGGTCCCCAGTTGGACTCCGTCTCCCTCGCCATCATCGAGCAGCTCCAGGAGGACGGCCGTCGGCCGTACGCCGCCATCGGCAAGGCCGTGGGCCTGTCGGAGGCGGCCGTGCGCCAGCGGGTGCAGAAGCTGCTGGACCAGGGCGTGATGCAGATCGTCGCCGTCACGGACCCGCTCACCGTGGGCTTCCGCCGCCAGGCGATGGTCGGGGTCGACGTCGAGGGCGACGTGGAGTCCGTGGCCGACGCGCTGACCGTCATGGACGAGTGCGAGTACGTGGTGATGACCGCGGGGTCCTTCGACCTCATGGTCGAGATCGTCTGCGAGGACGACGACCACCTTCTGGAGGTCATCAACGGACGCATCCGGGCCGTTCCCGGAGTGCGCTCCACCGAGAGTTTCGTCTACCTCAAGCTCAAGAAGCAGACCTACATGTGGGGAACCCGATAATCGTGAGCACCGACAGCCCCAAGGACCTCAGCAAGTCCGCGTACGACCACCTGTGGATGCACTTCACCCGCATGTCCTCGTACGAGAACTCCCCCGTCCCCACCATCGTCCGGGGTGAGGGCACCCACATCTACGACGACAAGGGCAAGCGCTACCTCGACGGTCTCGCGGGCCTGTTCGTGGTGCAGGCGGGTCACGGCCGTCAGGAACTCGCGGAGACCGCCTCCAAGCAGGCCCAGGAGCTGGCCTTCTTCCCCGTGTGGTCCTACGCCCACCCCAAGGCCGTGGAGCTGGCGGAGCGGCTCGCGCACGAGGCGCCGGGCGACCTCAACAAGGTCTTCTTCACCACCGGCGGCGGCGAGGCGGTGGAGACCGCCTGGAAGCTCGCCAAGCAGTACTTCAAGCTCGTCGGCAAGCCGACCAAGTACAAGGTCATATCCCGCGCGGTGGCCTATCACGGCACCCCGCAGGGCGCCCTGTCCATCACCGGCCTGCCGGCCCTGAAGGCCCCGTTCGAGCCCCTCGTCCCGGGCGCGCACAAGGTCCCGAACACCAACATCTACCGGGCGCCGATCCACGCCGACGACCCGGAGGCGTTCGGCCGCTGGGCCGCCGACCAGATCGAGCAGCAGATCCTCTTCGAGGGCCCGGACACAGTGGCGGCGGTCTTCCTGGAGCCGGTGCAGAACGCCGGCGGCTGCTTCCCGCCCCCGCCCGGCTATTTCCAGCGGGTGCGCGAGATCTGCGACCAGTACGACGTGCTGCTCGTCTCCGACGAGGTCATCTGCGCCTTCGGCCGGCTCGGCACCACCTTCGCCTGCGACAAGTTCGGCTACGTGCCGGACATGATCACCTGCGCCAAGGGCATGACCTCGGGCTACTCCCCGATCGGCGCGTGCATCGTCTCCGACCGCCTCGCCGAGCCCTTCTACAAGGGCGACAACACCTTCCTGCACGGCTACACCTTCGGCGGTCACCCGGTCTCGGCGGCGGTGGGCGTCGCCAACCTCGACCTGTTCGAGCGCGAGGGCCTCAACCAGCACGTGCTCGACAACGAGGGCGCCTTCCGCGCGACCCTGGAGAAGCTGCATGACCTGCCGATCGTCGGCGACGTCCGCGGCAACGGCTTCTTCTACGGCATCGAGCTGGTCAAGGACAAGAACACCAAGGAGTCCTTCGACGTGGACGAGACCGAGCGCGTCCTGTACGGCTTCCTGTCGAAGAAGCTCTTCGAGAACGGCCTGTACTGCCGGGCCGACGACCGCGGCGACCCGGTCGTCCAGCTCGCCCCGCCGCTGATCTCGAACCAGGAGACCTTCGACGAGATCGAGCAGATCCTGCGCGCGACCCTCTCGGAGGCGTGGACCAGGCTGTAGGCCATCAGAGGTTCCGATCTTCCCTTTGGATGATCAACACCACCCCCGGTGCCGCCCGTTCGAGTGAGAAACGGGCGCCCGGGGCCGCGTGCTGTCCGGCCTCCCGCCGCGGCCTGCCTAGCGTGCCTGTGACCGATCGGCCCTGCCTTCGTTCCCCCGGACGGGGGACTGACCCGAACCGCGCACGGCCCTTCCGATCCGAACCGAGGTGTACGCCCATGGTGGCCCCACCGGACAACGACGTGCTCTGGGCACGAGCCCTGCACTACCGGTACGACGACGGCTCGCCCGCACTGAGCGGGGTCTCGCTCGGCGTCCGGGAGAGCGAGATCCTCGCCGTCGGCGGCCCGCGCGGCAGCGGCAAGACGACCCTGCTGCACTGTCTGTCCGGACTGCTGCCCGCGAAGAGCGGCGAGGTCTGGTTCAACAGCGTGCCCGTGCACACCATGAGCTCCCTCACCCGCGAGCGGCTGCGCCGGGACCGCTTCGGCTGGATCGGCCCGGCCCCGGTGCTGGTGCCCGAGCTGAACGTCTGGGAGAACGCCGCCCTGCCGCTGATGCTGCGCGGCACCGGACGGCGCCGCGCCAGGACGGCGGCCCTGGAGTGGCTGGAGCGCCTGGACATCGGTGACAGCGCCCGCAAGCACCCCGGGGAGCTGACGCAGGCCGAGCGGCAGCGGGTCTGCGTCGCCCGCGCCCTCGCCCCGGCGCCCTCGGTGCTGTTCGCCGACGAGCCGACCGCCCCGCTGCACCGCGTCGACCGCACCCACGTGCTGCGCACGCTCACCACCGCGGCCCGCTCGCACGGCATCACGGTGGTCCTCGCGACCGACGACCCGCAGACCGCGGCCCTCGCCGACCGCACGGTGTCGCTGCTCGACGGGCGACGCGTGCGCACCGTACATCTGCCGCCGGTCGCCGGGACGGCCGAGACGGAAGGCCGGGCGGCATGCTCGCTCTCCGTCTGACCCGAGGCGCCCACCCCGCCGTCCAGTTGCGCCGTCTCCTGGTCGCGTCCGCGTCCGCGGGCACGGGCTTTCTGCTGCTCAGCGCCCTCGGCCACGCGCTGGGCCACCCCGGCCCGTCCTCCTCGGCACTCCGGCTGGCCTGGTGCGCGGTCCCGCTGGCGGCCACGGTGCACTTCGCGGTCGCGGTCGCCCGCACCGATCCGGGCACCCGCCCCCGGCCCGGTCTGTCGGCGATCGGTCTCGGTCCCGCCCGGCTGATGGCGCTCTCCGCGGCCGCCACGGCGCTGTCCTGCGTGCTGGGCTCGATGCTGGCCCTGTTGGTCTTCCTCCATCTGCGCGGCGACCTCACCGGCATGCCCTTCGACGGCGCCGCGACGGACTTCCTCGCCGCCGGACGGCCGCTTCCGCTGCCGGCCGTCCTGACCCTGCTGGCACTTGTGCCGCTGAGTGCGTCGGCGGCCGTGGCGGTGGCGCTGCGGCCGCGCCGGCCGGCGGCGGGCGCGTCCCGCGCGGGACGGGCGTACGGCCGGTTCGGCGCGTACCGGCGTACGGCGGTACGCGAGTCGTTCGGGGCGTACGGACGGTTCGGCAAGCAGCTGGGTACGGCGGCGCGCGGCCGGCGTACGGCCGAGGCGGCACCGGAGCGGGAAGGCGCGGCGGAGGAGGTCCCCGGGACGGCCGCCGACGCCGGGCCCGCCGTACCGCTCGCACCGCCGTCCGGGCTGCCGTGGGGGATCGCGGTGCTGGCGGTCGGTCTGGCCGTGGAGGCCTTCGCGAGCCGTACGGGCGGCGGGGGCACGCCGGGTGACCGGCCCTCCGCGCTGCTCGGTCTGGCCCTGACCGCCGTCGGTCTCGCCCTGGCCGGTCCCGGTCTCACCCATCTGTGCGGCAGGCTGCTGCAGACGGCACGGCCCGGCGCGCTGCGTCTGCTGGCCGGGCGGGTCCTGATGGCCGAGGCCACGCGCATCGGACGCCCGCTGGGCGTGGTCTGCGCGGTGCTGTCGGCCGCGTACGCCATGGCCTCGCTGCACGACCGCGAGGACGCGTCCGCCGGCCCGCTCGTCGTGCTCGGAGTGCTGCTGGTGGCCGGCTGCACGACGGCGACGCTGCTGACGGCCGCCGTCGAGGCCAAGCAGTCCCGCGCCGGCACCACCGCCGCGCTGCGGCGCCTCGGGGCGGCCACGGGAACGCTGCGCCGGGCCGCCGTGCTCCGCGCGGGTGCGCTG
This sequence comes from Streptomyces sp. NPDC020731, assembly GCF_044334705.1. Lineage (NCBI taxonomy): Bacteria > Bacillati > Actinomycetota > Actinomycetes > Kitasatosporales > Streptomycetaceae > Streptomyces > Streptomyces sp. NPDC020731. Next base: position 265,432 of record NZ_JBIRTN010000007.1, on the reverse strand, counting down.
CTCGCCCTGTTCGGACCGTTGACCCTGGTCGTGGCCGAGCTGTCGGCGTGGCCGCTGGCCCGCTGAACGGGGCATCCGGGAACCGGTCCGAAAAAGATCTCCGCGGGCCGATGAGTTCCGCGCGGGCCCCCGGTCTACCCCCACGAACGCTACGGAACCGAACGGAAGAGGCCCCGCCATGTACCAGCAGATGATCTTCGTGAACCTGGCCGTCAACGACCTCGACGCCTCGAAGAAGTTCTTCACGGAGCTCGGCTACTCGATCAACGCGCAGTTCAGCGACGAGACCGCCGCGTCGGTCGTGATCAGCGACACGATCGTCGCAATGCTGCTGACCAGGCAGAAGTACGCGGAGTTCACCAAGAAGGAGATCGTGGACTCCACGAAGAGCAGCGAGGTGCTGCTCGCGTTGAGCGCGGAGAGCCGCGAGAAGGTCGACGAGCTGGTGGAGAAGGCCGTCGCGGCGGGCGGCTCGGTCGCCGGCGAGACCCAGGACCACGGCTTCATGTACGGCCGCGCCTTCGACGACCTCGACGGCCACACCTGGGAGGTCATCTGGATGGACCCGGCCGCGGTGCAGGGCTGACGCACACGCGGGTCCAGGGAGTGCCGCTCGGATCCTGCCGGGGCCGCGGACCCGGCGCGCACTCTCCCGGAGGGCGCCGAGCGGCGTCGGCGCCGGTTGCCGGCTCCCCACGCTCGACCGCGCCCGGGTCGGCCACGAGGCACCGTCGCCCGAAGCCGGCCTGGTCCGAACGACGCCCCCTTAGCATGGGCGGGTGCAGACGAGTCCCGCCCATGCCGCCCATCACGGGGACCGCGAGATAGAGACGCTCGAGGAGTTCGACGCGATCGTCTCGTCCCGCAACACACTCTCCGGATTCCGTGTCCAGTCCGTCGATCTGACCGACCGGACACGGGAGTTGCTCACCCACGACACCGCCGGGGCCGTCTTCCTCGGCTGCCGGATGCGCCCCGACGCGGCGGAGAAGCTCCGCGCCGACGGCGCCCTGGTGCTCCCTCCCGTCCCCGGCCTGCCCTTCGACCCGTACCGGGGGCATCTCTACACGCCCGGCGACCTGTTCGCCTCGCTCGACAAGGGCTACGAGGCGACCCCGGACGCGCTGGCCTACACCTGGTTCCAGCGGACCAAGGCGGACGGCGACATCTTCGCCTCCATGCTGCGCGCGGTCCACGACGACTCCATGTCCGACGCCCTGGACGAACTCCTGCGCGGGGCGCGGGTCGTGGGCGTGATGGGCGGTCACGCGATGGCCCGCGGCACCGAGGAGTTCCGGGGTGCCGCCCGGCTCGGGCGGGCGCTGACCCATGCCGGGTTCACGGTGGCGACGGGCGGCGGTCCGGGCGCGATGGAGGCGGCGAACCTCGGCGCCTACGCGGCCCCGTACGACGACGCCGTGCTGGACGAGGCCTGCGAACTCCTCGCCTCCGCGCCCTCGTTCACGCCGTCGATCACCGACTGGGCGCGTGCCGCCTTCGAGGTGCGCACCCGCTGGCCGAAGGGCAACCACTCGATCGGCATCCCCACCTGGTTCTACGGCCACGAGCCGCCGAACGCCTTCGCCTCGCACATCGCGAAGTACTTCGCCAACGCCACCCGTGAGGACGGGCTGCTGGCCCGCTGCGACGCGGGCGTGGTGTTCCTGCCGGGCGCCGCCGGCACCGTACAGGAGATCTTCGACAACGCGACGCCGAACTACTACGGGTCGCGCGGTGAGCCCACGCCCATGGTGCTGGTGAACCGGGCGCACTGGACGGAGAGGCTGCCGGCCTGGCCGCTGCTGCGGTCGCTCGCCCGGGAGCGCTCGATGGAGGCCCGGATCGCCCTGGTCGACCGGATCGAAGAGGCCCCGGAGGCCTTGAAACGTCTGGGCGGTTAATAAGAAGGTAAAGCCCGGCGCCACTGTAGGCATATGCGTTGACACTACTTATGCGGCGCTTATAGACCTGAGAGCCGTACGGGAGTGCTGATGCTCCATCAACACTCCCTCCACCCCCCGCATTTACGCTCTCCCGTAAGGACAAACGTGGCAGTTCTGTCCGTATCCCGCCGTACCGTCGCGCGCTCCGTGCGCGTCCTCGGTGTCGTCTCCGCGTCCGCCGCCCTCGCGATCGGCGTCGCCGGCAGCGCGGCGGCCTGCAACATCACCGAGTTCTCGGCCGAGGCCAAGTGCGTCGGTGACAAGGGCGTCATCACCGTCACCGACAAGGACCCGGCCGGCGTCCCCGCCACCATCACCGTGTTCCTGCAGGACAAGCAGGTCGGCGAGCAGGTGGTCAAGGGCACCGCTGAGGGCACCACCATCACCTTCGAGGAGGACTGGAAGCCGAACGCCGAGTACCGCATCCACGTCGACGCGAAGCCCTACGTCGACGAGGACATCAAGCCGAACCTGGTCACTCCGGCGACGGCCTGCAAGACGGAGGAAGAGGAGCCCCCGGCCGAGGAGGAGCCCAAGCCGACTCCGTCGGAGTCCTCCTCCACCCCGGCCGAGGAGCCCGAGCCGGCCCCTTCGGAGTCGGAGAGCGAGAGCACCGCTCCGGCGGACACCGCGAGCAACGCGCCGTCCCCGGCCGGTGAGTCGAACCTCGCCGAGACCGGTGCCGACTCCAACACCGGTCTGATCGCCGGCATCGCGGCCGCCCTGGTCGTGGCCGGCGGTGGCGCGGTCTTCTTCGGCATGCGCCGCCGCGGGGCGAACAGCCAGCGCTGACGCCTCACGCACGCAGTGGCGGCCCGTCCCCTTTCCCGGGGGCGGGCCGCTTCCGTCGCCGGCGGCTCAGCCGAACGTCGCCCGCTCCAGCCAGAACTCCAGCAGCTTCCGGTCGCCGAGCACCTCGAGTCCGGGGGCGTCCAGCGGCAGCCGGCGGTAGAAGGCGAGGAGCACGGAGGTGAGCGGGCCACGCAGGGCGACGGTGGCCTTCTCGTGGCCGCGCCGCCAGGAGACGCCCTCCTCGCCGAGCTCGATCAGCCACTCCGAGTGAACCTCCGGCCGGGTCCCGGTGGCGTGCAGATGGACGGTGCGCCGGGGCCCGCGCAGGTCGTGCACCGTGTCGTCCGGCAGCGTCCGCTGCGCCCACTCCACGATCTCCAGCCACTCGTCGACCGCGTCGGCGGCGATCTCGGGCGCGACCTCGTAGGGCAGCCCGGCGGACAGGGTGGCGTCCGCGCGGTGGACGGTCACCTCGTGCGTCATACGGCGGGCCCAGAACCCGGCGTTGTGAATCCCTGCCCAGCTCCACACCTTCGCGTCCGGCCCGGCCTCGCGCAGCGCGCCGACGACCAGCTCGCCGGACTCCGCCAGCCAGGCGTCCAGCGCGCCGGGATCGCCCCACGCCCCGGGCCCGTCGAACCCCGGCACCTGATCCTCGGGGACGTCGTCCTCGGCCCCGGTCCGCACCATGACGTCCACCCAGCGCAGGGCGCCGCCGGTATGCCGTACGAGCTGCTCCAGGGACCAGTCGGGCGTGGTGGGCACGGTGCCGGACAGATCGGCGCCGGACGTCACGACCGTCCGCAACTGCCCGACCTGGTGTGCGATTTCCTCGCAGTAGCGATCATGCGCGAGTGATGTCATGCCGCACACCCTAGGCAGCCGCGCTCATCCCAGCACGACGATTTCCGCCGCGTCGAACTCCACGCCGACCTCGTCCCCGGCCTCCGGCGCGGCCCTGAGCGCGCAGGCCGCCTCCAGGCGGGGCGCGTCCTCGAGCTGGAGGTGGACGGTGACATGGGTGCCGCGGAAGGTGCGCGCGGCCACCGTGCAGCGCAGGCCCTCACCGGCCGGGACCAGACGGACACCGGCGGGGCGGACGAGAAGGGTCCGCGTGCCCTGCGGGGCGCCTTCCGGGACGGGGAGCTTGCCCCAGGGGGTCACCGCGACGTCGTCGCCCACCGTGGCCTCGACGACGTTCTCGAAGCCGAGGAAGCGGGCCACGAAGGCGTCGGCCGGACGCTGCCACACCTCGAGCGGCGTACCGGACTGGGCGATCCGTCCGTCCCGCATCACCACCACCCGGTCGGCCAGCGCGAACGCCTCACCCTGGTCGTGGGTCACGGCGAGCACCGTGGTGCCCAACCGGCCGAACAGCTCGCGCAGTTCGACGACCAGCCGTTCCCTGAGCGACCGGTCGAGCTGCCCGAGCGGCTCGTCGAGCATCAGCAGCCGGGGGCTGGGCGCGAGGGCTCGGGCGAGCGCCACGCGCTGCTGTTCACCGCCGGACAGCGCGGCGACGGCGCGTCCGGCCGCGTCCGGCAGTCCCACGAGGTCCAGCAACTCCCGTACGCGGTCCGCCTGTTCGCCCCGCGAGGCACCGTGCATGCGCAGGCCGAAGGCGACGTTGCCGCCCACGTCCCGCTGCGGGAAGAGCTGGTGGTCCTGGAACATCAGCCCGACGCCGCGCTTGTGCGCGGGCACGCCCGACTGGTCGTGCCCGTCGAGCGACACCCGCCCGGCGTCGAGGGGCTGCAGTCCGGCCACCGCCCGCAGCAGCGTGGACTTGCCGCTGCCGCTGGGACCGAGCACGCACACGATCTCGTGCTCCGCGACCCCCAGGTCGACGGCGTCCAGCACCGGCCGCCCGCCGAAGCGGACGGTCGCGGCCTGAAGGCTCAGCAGCATCTAGAACTCCCCGGTCCGGTCGGTCCGCAGCCGCTCGAGGACGAGCAGCGCCACCGCGCACACGATCATCAGAATCGTCGACAGGGCCATCGCCTGGCCGTAGTTGAGGTCCCCGGGCCGCCCCAGCAGCCGCGCCACGGCGACCGGCAGGGTGGGGTTCTCCGGCCGCGCGATGAACACCGTCGCCCCGAACTCGCCCAGCGACACCGCGAACGCGAACCCGGCCGCGATCAGCAGCGCCCGCCGCACCAGCGGCAGGTCCACCTCCCGCCACGCCCGCCACGGCGACGCCCCGAGCACCGCCGCCGCCTCCCGCAGCCGTACGTCCACGGCCCGCAGCACCGGCAGCATCGTCCGTACGACGAAGGGGACGCCGACCAGCGCCTGCGCGAGCGGGACCAGGATCCAGGAGGCGCGGAGGTCCAGCGGCGGCTCGTCGAGGGCGATCAGGAAACCGAAGCCGACGGTCACCGCGGACACCCCGAGCGGCAGCATCAGCAGCGCGTCGAAGCCGCGCACCAGCCGTCCCGCGTCCCGCCGGGTCAGCGCCACGGCGGCGAGGCCGCCGATCACCACGGCGATGGCGGTGGCGGCGACAGCGTACTGGAGCGAGTTGCCGACCGCCTCGATCGGCGCGACCAGGAACACTCCCCCGTCGTCCCGGGTCAGCTCCCGGTAGTAGCCGAGGCCGGCGGCCCCGAAGGAGCGTTCCACCAGCACCGCGAGCGGCAGCAGGAGCAGTACGGCGACGGTGGCGACGACTCCGCCCAGCAGCGCCCACTGCCCGGCGCCGCGCGGCCGGCGTGCGGTCACCGAGGCGTCCACCAGCCGCAGCGCGGTCTCCCGGCGCCGTACGGTCCAGGCGTGCAGGGCGAGGATCGCGCCCACCGCAACGAACTGGATCATCGTCAGGACGGCGGCCGTGGACAGGTCGAAGATCTCGGAGGTCTGCCGGTAGATCTCCACTTCGAGGGTGGAGAAAGTCGGCCCGCCGAGGATCTGCACCACACCGAAGGAGGTGAAGGTGAACAGGAAGACCATCAGCGCCGCCGCCGCCACGGCGGGCGCGAGCGCGGGCAGGGTGACGGTCCGCCAGGCCGCGAACCGCGAGGCGCCGAGCATCCGCGCGGCCTCCTCCTGCCGCGGGTCGAGCTGGGACCACAGCCCGCCCACGGTGCGTACGACGACGGCGTAGTTGAAGAAGACGTGCGCGAGCAGGATCGCCCACACGGTGGTGTCCAGCCGCAGACCCCACAGCTCGTCGAGGAGTCCGCCGCGTCCGACGAGCGCCATGAACGCCGTACCGACGACGACCGTCGGCAGCACGAACGGCACGGTGACCACGGCCCGCAGCACCTGCTTGCCGGGGAAGTCGAAACGGGCGAAGACATACGCGCCGGGCAGGGCGACCAGCAGGGTGAGGGCGGTCGAGAGCAGGGCCTGCCAGGTGGTGAACCACAGGACCTGCCGGACGTCGGACTGCGCCAGTACGTCCCCGATCCGCCCGAGGTGCCAGGTCCCGTCGGCCTTCAGTCCGCGCGCGACGATCGCGGTGACGGGGTAGGCGAAGAAGACGGCGAAGAACGCGACGGGCACGGCCATCAGGCCGAGCCGCGCCGCGCTCCCGCGCCGCCCCGCCGCGGTCCGCGTCACTTCAGTACGAGCGAGGCCCACGACTTGACCCACTGGTCACGGTTGGTGGCGATCTTCTCCGGGTCCATCGTCTGCGGGTCCTTCGCCTGCGGTCCGAACTTCACGAACTCCTCGGGCACCTGGGCGGCCTCCCGCACCGGGTACACGAACATGTTGAGCGGCATGTCGTCCTGGAACCGCTTGCTGATCAGGAAGTCCAGCAGCGCCTTGCCGCCCTCGGGGTTCTTCGCGTTGTCCAGCAGGCCCGCGTACTCGACCTGGCGGAAGCAGGTGCCCTCGGCGACGCCGGTGGGGGCGGTGTCCGGCTTGGGGTCGGCGTAGATGACCTCGGCGGGCGGCGAGGAGGCGTAGGACACCACCAGCGGACGGTCGGCCTTGGCCTTCCTGCCGCCGGCCGAGCCGGAGAACTCCTCGTTGTAGGCCTGCTCCCAGCCGTCGACCACCTTCACGCCGTTGGCCCTGAGCTTCTTCCAGTAGTCCTGCCAGCCCTCGTCGCCGTACTCGGCTGCCGTGCCGAGCAGGAAGCCGAGGCCGGGCGAGGAGGTGGAGGCGTTCTCGGTGACGAGGAGGTCCTTGTACTCGGGCTCGACCAGGTCGTCGAGGCTCTTCGGCGGGGTCAGGCCGTGCTCGCTGAACCACGCCTTGTCGTAGTTGACGCAGACGTCACCGCTGTCGACGGGGGTGACCCGGTGCTTGTCCTGGTCCACCCGGTACTCGGGCAGGATCAGATCGGAGCCCTTCGCCTCGTACGGCTGGAACAGCCCGTTGTCGAGGGCGCGGGAGAGCAGGGTGTTGTCGACGCCGAAGAAGACATCGCCCTGGGGGTTGTCCTTGGTGAGGATGGCCTTGTTCACGGCCTGCCCGGCGTCGCCGTCCTCGAGGACCTTCAGCTGGTAGCCGGACTGCTTCTCGAAGGCGGCGACGACGTCCTTCGACACGGCCCACGAGTTGTGGCTGACGAGGGTCACGGTCTTGGACGACCCGCCCCCGCTCGAGTCGTCGCCGTCGGACGACCCGCACGCGGACAGCGTGACCAGCCCCAGCCCGACGGCCAGGACCGTGACCTTCTTGGTGATGCCCACTTGATTCCTCCTGGAGTGACCAGGAAGAGACGCGGCCCTGCCCGGGACCCCTCTGAGAGGTCCCGGGCAGGGCGCAACAGCTCGAGTGATGACCGATCTCCCTACCCAGAATGACCTGGGCGAGGTTCGGAGGGTCTGCGGCCGGTGCCGCACTCTCAGCGCTGTGGCGCTCCCCTGTCGGAATATGAAGATGTGCTTACGCGAGTCACATTACCTCTCGCTCGCGGCGAGCTGACCACACGCCCCGTCGATCTCCTGTCCACGGGTGTCCCGGATCGTCACCGGCACGCCGTGCGCGGCGATCGCCTCCACGAACGCCTTCTCGTCCTCGGGGCGGGAGGCGGTCCACTTGGAGCCGGGCGTGGGGTTGAGCGGGATGAGGTTGACGTGCACCGGCCGGCCCTTGAGCATCCGTCCGAGGCGGTCGCCGCGCCAGGCCTGGTCGTTGATGTCCCGGATGAGCGCGTACTCGATGGACAGCCGCCGCCCGGAGGTGGCCGCGTACTCGAACCCGGCGTCGAGGACCTCGCGCACCTTCCACCGCGTGTTCACGGGGACGAGGGTGTCGCGCAGCTCGTCGTCGGGGGCGTGCAGCGAGATGGCGAGCCGGCACTTGAAGCCCTCGCCGGTGAACCGGTGGATGGCCGGGACGAGACCGACGGTGGACACGGTGATCCCGCGCTGGGACAGCCCGAGCCCGTCCGGCTCGGGGTCGGTGAGGCGACGGATGGCCCCGACGACCCGGTTGTAGTTGGCGAGCGGCTCACCCATGCCCATGAAGACGATGTTGCTCAGCCGCGCCGGGCCACCGGGCACCTCGCCGTCCCGGAGCGCCCGCATCCCGTCCACGATCTGGTGCACGATCTCGGCGGTGGACAGGTTCCGGTCGAGGCCGGCCTGCCCGGTCGCGCAGAACGGGCAGTTCATGCCGCAGCCGGCCTGGGAGCTGATGCACATCGTCACCCGGTCCGGATAACGCATGAGCACGGACTCGACGAGCGTCCCGTCGAACAGCTTCCACAGCGTCTTACGGGTGGTGCCCTGGTCGGTCGACAGATGCCGTACGACCGTCATCAGCTCGGGAAGCAGTGCCTCCTGGAGCCTGCCGCGCGAACCGGCCGGGATGTCGGTCCACTGCTCCGGGTCGTGCGCGTACCGCGCGAAGTAGTGCTGCGAGAGCTGCTTGGCGCGGAACGGCTTCTCACCGGCCGCGGCGACCGCCTCCTTGCGCTCGGCGGGCGTGAGGTCGGCAAGGTGCCGCGGCGGCTTCTTGGCTCCGCGCGGCGCGACAAAAATGAGTTCTCCGGGCTTAGGCATGGCTCTACCAGTGTCGCAGATCCACACGGGTGGCCCGGTCGGACTCGGAACAGGCCGGCGATCACGACGAAGACGTTGGCGACGTGGCTCTTCGTGCGGTGCCATGGGCCGCAGTAGCGGCGCGGCCTGCGGCGGCCCTTCTGGTCGAGGAGCGCCTCGCACCATCGACACGGCAGGTCACCGCAGTACCTGCCGTCGTCCCCCCGCCTCGCCTGCGCCATGGAGCGGCCTTGGCCCTCCCGGACAGCGGCGGACCCCCGCCCGGAGAGGACGGGGGCCCGAATCCGGCCACGCGGGTACGGGTCAGCCGGACCCGACGAACAACACCAGCAACAGCCACACCACCGGTGCCGTGGGCAGCAGCGAGTCCAGACGGTCCATGATGCCGCCATGGCCGGGAAGCAGCGTGCCCATGTCCTTGATGCCCAGATCGCGTTTGATCATGGACTCGCCGAGGTCACCCAGTGTGGCGCTGACCGCGACCGCGAGGCCCAGGAGCAGGCCCTGCCACCAGCTGCCGTCGTCGATCAGGTACTGCATGCACAACGCGCCTGCGGCCATCGCGAAGGTCACCGCGCCCAGCAGGCCCTCGCGGGTCTTGCCGGGGCTGATGCGCGGGGCGAGCTTGGTCCTGCCGAAGCGCCAGCCGACCGCGTACGCGCCGGTGTCGCTGACGACCGTCAGCAGCAGGAAGGTCAGGACGCGCCACGCGCCGTCGTCGGCGGTGAGCATCATGGCGACGAAGGTCGCCAGGAACGGCACGTAGAACACCGCGAAGACGCCCGCCGTGACGTCCTTGAGGTAGCCCTCGGGCGGCGCCGCCATACGCCAGACCAGCACCGCCAGCGCGGTGAGCGCCATGGCGACCCACGCGCCCTCGTCCCCCCGGGCGTACCCGGTGACGACCATGGCCGCACCGCCCAGCGCGAGCGGCACCAAGGGCGCCTTGATGCCCTTGCGCTCCTGCAGCCGCGACGTCAGCTCCCACAGGCCCACCACCACGGCGACGGCGACCACGCCGACGAAGACGGCCTTGACGACGAACAGCGACGCGACGATCACCACGCCGAGTCCGACGCCGACACCTATCGCGGCACCCAGATCGCGCCCCGCGCTCTTCTTCTGCGGTGCGGGCGCCGGCTGCGGGGCGTCGGGCATGGGCTCCGGATTCTGCGGCACCTCCCCCGGAAGGGGGCGGGCCCGCGTCGGCTCGTCTCGGAACAAGGGGCCGCTCAGCCGGACGGCCCCCCGGTCCACATCCTGGTCTCCGCCGTGTTCGGTTACGTCGGGCACGATGGGCATGGGACGCGTGTGCTGCGCGTTGTGCGCATCGTACGCGTGACCCGCCGGGGCAGCCCCCCGGCCGGGCCCGTGATCGGACGACCCCCAGTACCCGGTCTGCGGCGTCCCCCAGGAAGATTCGTTCATCAGACCTCGAGCAGCTCCGCTTCCTTGTGCTTCAGGAGCTCGTCCACCTGGGCGACGTACTTCGCGGTGGTGTCGTCGAGCTCCTTCTCCGCACGGCGGCCCTCGTCCTCGCCGACCTCGCCGTCCTTGATCAGCTTGTCGATGGCGTCCTTGGCCTTGCGGCGGACGGAGCGGATGGAGACCTTCGCGTCCTCACCCTTGGTCTTGGCGACCTTGATGTAGTCACGGCGGCGCTCCTCGGTGAGCTCGGGGAACACCACACGGATGATGTTGCCGTCGTTGCTCGGGTTGACGCCCAGGTCGGAGTCGCGGATCGCCTGCTCGATGTTACGCAGCGCGCTCTTGTCGAACGGGGTCACCACGGCCATGCGCGGCTCGGGCACGGAGAACGAGGCCAGCTGGTTGATCGGCGTCAGCGCGCCGTAGTAGTCGGCCACGATCTTGTTGAACATCGCCGGGTGCGCACGGCCGGTGCGGATCGCGGCGAAGTCCTCCTTGGCGACCACGACGGCCTTCTCCATCTTCTCCTCGGCCTCGAGGAGGGTCTCTTCGATCACCACTTGCTCCTGCGTGTCTTGAGTAGGCCCGGCCGCGGTTCCTCATCGGGGGCGGCGGCCGGCTGCGTCGCGTCTTCTTCCTGCACGGTTCCCGACCGGCAGGACATTGTCCATCCCCCGGTCAGTTGCGGCCGGCTTGGTCGCCCACCAGCGTGCCGATCTTCTCACCCTTGACGGCGCGGGCGATATTGCCCTCCTTCAGAAGCTCGAAGACGACGATCGGGAGGCTGTTGTCACGGCAGAGCGTGACGGCCGTGGCGTCGGCGACCTTCAGGTCCCGGGTGATGACCTCGCCGTAGCCGAGCGCGTCGAACTTCACGGCGTCCGGGTTGGTCTTCGGGTCGGAGTCGTAGACGCCGTCCACACCGTTCTTGCCCATGAGCAGTGCCTCGGCGTCGATCTCCAGGGCGCGCTGGGCGGCGGTGGTGTCGGTGGAGAAGTACGGCATGCCCATTCCGGCACCGAAGATGACCACGCGGCCCTTCTCCAGGTGCCGTACGGCGCGCAGCGGGATGTAGGGCTCGGCGACCTGCCCCATGGTGATGGCGGTCTGCACGCGGCAGTCGACGCCCTCCTTCTCCAGGAAGTCCTGGAGGGCGAGGCAGTTCATCACGGTGCCGAGCATGCCCATGTAGTCGGAGCGGGCGCGGTCCATGCCGCGCACCTGGAGCTCGGCGCCGCGGAAGAAGTTGCCGCCGCCGATGACGATCGCGATCTGCGCGCCGTCCCGTACGACGGCCGCGATCTCACGCGCGATGGCGTGCACCACGTCGGGGTCGACGCCCAGGCCCCCGCCACCGGAGAAGGCCTCTCCGGACAGCTTCAGCAGAAACCGGCCGCTTACTTTGCCGTCGTCGCTCTTCTCAGCCTTGGTGGTCATCGGGGATCCCGCCTCTTTCACGTGTTGCACATACGAAGAAGGCCATTGCCGGTGGGGCGTGGTTCGCATCCCATGCGGCAATGGCCTCCTCGTCAGATCTGCTGTCGTCCGGCACGCGCGCGTGGACGCGTGTCCGAACGACTGCTGTCGACCCTATCGGGGTCGCGCGCCCGTCGCGGTACGGACTCAGATGCCGACCTTGATGCGCGTGAAGCGCTTCAGGGTGACACCGGCCTCGTCCAGGACCTTCTGGACGGACTTCTTGTTGTCCAGCGCGTAGGGCTGGCCGAGCAGCGTGGCGTCCTTGAAGAAGCCGTTGAGGCGACCCTCGACGATCTTCGGCAGGGCGGCCTCGGGCTTGCCCTCGGCGCGGGTGGTCTCCTCGGCGACACGGCGCTCGGACTCGACGACCTCGGCCGGCACGTCGTCCTTGGAGAGGTACTTCGGCGCGAAGGCGGCGATGTGCTGGGCGACGCCCTTGGCGATCTCCGCATTCGGCTTGTCGAACTCGACGAGGACACCGATCTGCGGGGGCAGGTCGGGCATCGTGCGGTGCATGTACGCCGACACGTAGCCGTCGGCGAACTGGGCGAAGCGGTCCAGGACGATCTTCTCGCCCAGGTTGGCGTTGGCCTCGTCCACGAACGCCTGGACGGTCTTGCCGGCCTCGATCTCGGAGGCGAGCAGGGCCTCGAGGTCGGCCGGGGAGGTCTTGACGACGTGCTCGGCGATGGCGGTGGCCACGGCCTGGAACTTGTCGCCCTTGGCGACGAAGTCCGTCTCGCACTTCAGCTCGACGAGGACGCCGGAGGAGTTGTCGTCGGCGATGATCGAGACCACGGCGCCGTTCTCGGCGGAGCGGCCCTCGCGCTTGGCGACGCCCTTCTGGCCCTTGATACGGAGCGCCTCGACGGCCTTCTCGACGTTGCCCTCGGCCTCGTCCAGCGCCTTCTTGCAGTCCATCATGCCGGCGCCGGTGAGCTCCCGGAGCTTCTTGACGTCGGCGGCGGTGTAGTTCGCCATGAGTCTGTGAATCTTTCTCGAAGTCTGGAGGATCGGAGATCCGCGAGGTCAGGGACCTGCTCGAGGGCAGGTGCCCGACGCACCGCCGACCTACGGGTGAACGGCGGGAGCGGATGTGATGTCACCGCTCCCGCCGTCATCGGCTCTGACTGGGCGGTCAGGCCTGCTCGGCCTCGGCGGCGGGAGCTGCCTCGGCGGCGGGGGCCTCCTCAGCCGGCTTCTCGGCCTCGGCGGCGGGGGCCTCCTCAGCCGGCTTCTCGGCCTCGGCGGCGGGGGCCTCCTCAGCCGGCTTCTCGGCCTCGGCGGCGGCCGGAGCAGCCTCGTCGGCCTTCTTCTCGCCCTCGAGCAGGTCGCGCTCCCACGCGGCGAGCGGCTCGCCGGCGGCCTTGTCACCCTTGTCACCGGTGGCGGCACCGGAGCGGGAGATGAGGCCCTCGGCGACGGCGTCGGCGATCACACGGGTGAGCAGGGTGACGGAGCGGATCGCGTCGTCGTTGCCCGGGATCTTGTAGTCGACCTCGTCGGGGTCACAGTTGGTGTCGAGGATGGCGACGACCGGGATGTTGAGCTTCCGGGCCTCGCCGACCGCGATGTGCTCCTTCTTGGTGTCCACGATCCAGACGGCGCTGGGCACCTTGGACATCTCGCGGATACCGCCGAGGGTCTTCTCCAGCTTGGCCTTCTCGCGGGAGAGGACCAGCAGCTCCTTCTTGGTGAGGCCGGAGGCGGCCACGTCCTCGAAGTCGATCTGCTCGAGCTCCTTGAGGCGCTGCAGACGCTTGTAGACGGTCGAGAAGTTGGTGAGCATGCCGCCCAGCCAGCGCTGGTTGACGTAGGGCATGCCGACGCGGGTGGCCTGCTCGGCGATGGCCTCCTGCGCCTGCTTCTTCGTGCCGACGAACATGACCGTGCCGCCGTGGGCGACGGTCTCCTTGACGAACTCGTAGGCGCGGTCGATGTACGACAGCGACTGGAGCAGGTCGATGATGTAGATGCCGTTGCGCTCCGTGAAGATGAAGCGCTTCATCTTCGGGTTCCAACGACGGGTCTGGTGACCGAAGTGGACGCCGCTTTCCAGCAGCTCCCGCATCGTGACGACGGCCATGGCCGTATCTCCTTGAATTTCTCGGTTGTGCCGCGGATGCCGGACGGCTTCCGCGCCTGACGCCCACGACGCGCCGTTGCCACGAAGGACCGAGGGGCGCTGACATCCGGGTTCCGGCCGTGACCGGTCCTGATGTCGGGGCGTGCGAAGTCGACCCGGTGGCCCGGGTCGCCACCAGAATTGTACGGGACCCGCGGGGCGCCGGGTGACGCCGTTGTCCACAACCGGGCGGTGGTCCACAGGTCCGGGCGCTGATCACGGAGGTCCGGAAGGCTCTGCGGCATGCGAATGAGTGCATTCACGAGGGCGTGTACGCGGTTGGTCCTTCTGGTGGTCCTGACCCTGGCGGTGCTGCTGGCCCCGCCCCCGTCGAGCCTGTCGTCGACGGGGGCGGTGACGCCGGAGGGCGAGGACGCCGGGACTCCGGCCGTCGGACGGGCGTGGCCGGTGGGGGTACGACCGCGGGTACTGCGCGGCTGGGAGCCGCCGGCGACGGTGTACGGGCGCGGACACCGGGGCGTGGACCTGGCGGCTCCACCGGGGACACCGGTACGGGCGGTGGCGGCGGGCCGGGTCTCCTTCGCGGGCCGGGTGGCCGGAAAGGGCGTCGTCTCGGTGGAGCTGACCGGTACGGGTGACCCGCCGTTGCGCACCACCTACGAACCGGTCCGCGCGTCGGTGACCGAGGACGACGAGGTGACGGCGGGCGAGGTGATCGGCACGGTGGCCCTCACGGGCTCCCACTGCGCGGCCCCATGCGTCCACTGGGGCCTGCTGAGGGGTGACACCTACCTGAATCCGCTCACCCTGCTGCCCCCGCGGCTCCTGCGCAGGGGCCCGTCGAGACTGCTGCCGGTGCTGGGGGTACCGGTGCCGGACTGAGGCGTACGGGACATCTCGTGTCGGTGCGGTCGGGGCGGGGCCGTCCCAGGTGCGACCGGCCCGCGTGCGGTTCCCGCCCTCCTGGATGCGTGCAGCCGGTCACCCGGGGAAGGCCGTCCCGGACCGGCGTGCGCCGACTCGGCCGCGGGCCCCGTGACTCCCGATGACGCGCCGCACCGCACCGGCCGGGAACAGCCGGAACAACCGGAACAGCCGGGCCCGGCACGGCCGGATCCTCAGGCGGCCGGATCCGGGAATCGCCGCCGAGCGGCCTCCGGAGAGGTGACCCGCGCCGGGCCCGATAACACGCCCGTCAGCCCCGTACGCCCCGGAGTGCCATCGAGACCGCCGCTTCCGTGATCGCGTCCGGGTGCTCCGCCGCGCCCAGCTCGATGCGGCGTACGGCCGCGTCGACCACACCCTGGAGGAGCATCGCCGCGAGGCGGGGCTCGGCATGGCCCAGGTCCGCCAGGGCCTCGACGATCATCGCGATGAGTCCGCCGTGGGCCGCGCGGATCTTCTCCCGGGCGCCGGCGTCGAGTTCGCTCGCGGAGATCGCGACCACGGCGCGGTGCCGTCGGTCCCCGACCAGTTCCAGCTGCTTGCGGACGTACGCCTCGATCTTGGCCTCGGCACCGTCGGCGACCGCCATCGTCGCCTCGACCTCCGCCGCCCAGACCGGGAAGTCGACCTCGCACAGCTCCTCGACCACGGCGGCCCGCGAGCGGAAGTACTCGTACACGGACGAGCGCGCGAGGCCGGTGCGCTCGGCGAGGGCCGGGAAGGTCAGTGCCTCCGTCCCGCCCTCGGACAGCAGGGAGCGTGCCGCGTCCAGCAGGGCGGCTCGCTGCATCGACCGGTGCTCGGCCACGGAGGCCGCTCGAATCCTTGGCACGTCGTCCACTTTACGGACGCCCCGCCCCTGGCGGCCAGGGGATCGGCCGGCTCCGCGTCCGCCGGGCTCAGCGGCCGAAACCCGCCAGCTTCGCGCGCAGCTGCAGCACGGACTTGGTGTGGATCTGGCTGACCCGGCTCTCGGTCACGCCCAGTACATTGCCGATCTCGGCGAGGGTGAGGCCCTCGTAGTAGTACAGGGTGACCACCGTCTTCTCCCGGTCCGGCAGTGTGTTGATGGCCCGCGCGAGGAATCTCCGCAGCTCCCGGTCCTCGGCCACCTCCACCGGATTGTCCGCGGCGGTGTCCTCCAGGGTGTCCATCAGACTCAGCCGGTCGCCGCTCTCGCCCCCGACGTGCAGCAGCTCCTCCAGGGCGACGACGTTCGCGAGCGACAACTGGCTGAAAACCGCGTGCAGCTCGTCCACGGCGATACCCATCTCGCCGGCGACCTCGCTCTCGGAGGGGGTGCGCCGCAGCCGCGCCTCCAGCGTGGCGTAGGCGCGCTCCACGTTGCGCGCCTTCTGCCGTACCGAGCGCGGGATCCAGTCCAGCGCCCGCAGCTCGTCGATCATCGCGCCCCGGATGCGGGTGATCGCGTAGGTCTCGAACTTGATCTCCCGGTCGACGTCGAACTTCTCGATCGCGTCGATCAGCCCGAAGACCCCGGAGGAGACGAAGTCCGCCTGGTCGACATTGGGCGGCAGCCCCACGCTGACCCGGCCGGCGACGTATTTCACCAGCGGCGAGTAGTGCAGGATCAGCTGTTCCCGCAGCCGTTCTTCCCCCGTCGCCTTGTACGACCGCCACAGCTCGTCGAGCGTCGAGGGAGCGGGCGGCCGCACGCTGCCACCGTCGCGGGCGGCTGGGGGGATCGCCGCCCGGTCGGACCCGGAGGTGTGCTGGGGCATTCGTCGCCTTGTGCCGTTCTGCCGTGGACTGGTGCTGCCTGGGTGCGCTGTCTGTCCGATGTCTGGGTGCCTGTCCTTGCCTGTCCGTGTCGGGACCCTCGTGAGCGTAGCGTGACTGCGGCGTCGCGGTGTGCGAAGAAGGGAGGTAGGACCGTGCGCAGATGCGTTCCGGGTGCCGTTCCACCGGGGCACACCCGTCGCTCTGAGTGATCGACGGGGTAGCCCAACTGACGTAAATTCCAAGGGATGTCGGGGTTCCCCCGGACGGCCGAACACGCTGTGTCAGCAGGGCTCGGGACCGTCCCGGACCGGGATCGTCGCCTGGCGCGTCAACTTCCAGCCGTCGCCGTGTCGTTCGACGTAACCAAGTGCTCGCAGTTCGTACAGTCGCGCGATCGCGTCGTCCGGGGTGGTCTGCGCGGCGAGCGCGATCTCCTCCGGCCGGGCCGTTCCGCGCCCCGGCAGCGCGGCGAGGACCTGTTGTCCGGCCGGGTCGAGCAGGTCCCGGGGCAGCACCGGCCCCCGGCGTTCCGGCGCGAGTTCGCCCATGTCGCCGACCAGCTCGACGACCTCGGCGGCATCGGTGACCAGCACCGCGTCCTGCCGCAGCAGCTCGTGCACCCCGGCGGAGAGTCCGCTGGTGGCCGGCCCCGGGACGCCTGTTTCTGCAGGTGCCGCTTCGGCTCCCGTATCGGCGTCGGTCAAGACGCGCGGGTCCACACGGCCCTCCACCCGGAACGGCGGCACCAGGGACGGCGTCCACACTGGCTGACCCGTGTTCGGCAGGACGGCCATGATCGCGTCCCAGACGCCTTCAGTGCGCCACCGCTTGTAACGGCTGTGGATGCTCTTCCACAGGCCGAACCGCTCGGGCAGGTCCTCCCAGCGGCACCCGGTGCGCGCCTTGTAGAACATTGCGTCGAGCATCGGGCGGCTCGGGATGAGCCGACGGTTCGGGTGCTCCGGCTCCCACGCCTTCACGATCGGCTCGACCAGGGCCCACGCCTCGTCGGTCAGCCCGTCCGGCACCAGCCGGTCATGTTCCTTGAACCACTCCGCCATTGAGCACGACAGCCCGAGCTTGGGCTTGGGCACCGGCCCGGTAATGGTGACCCGCACGTCCAGCAGTGCCAAGACCTCGGCCTGCTCGGCGGGGTCCATGTC
The DNA here is from genome assembly GCF_044334705.1 of Streptomyces sp. NPDC020731. Classification (NCBI taxonomy): domain Bacteria; kingdom Bacillati; phylum Actinomycetota; class Actinomycetes; order Kitasatosporales; family Streptomycetaceae; genus Streptomyces; species Streptomyces sp. NPDC020731. The sequence goes on along the minus strand of NZ_JBIRTN010000007.1, from coordinate 247,893 downwards.
GGCCAGCCGGGTGCGCGCCACGGTCGCCAGCGCTTCCAGGTCGCGCGCACGCTGCGCGGTGGCCTCGGTCTCCTCCATCCACTGGGCGGCCTCGTCGCGCATCGCCTGGAGCTGCTCCAGCTCCTCGGTCAGTGCGCGGGTGGCCGCCTGCACAGCAACCGCCGGAAGACCCGCCTTGGCGTAGTCGGTGACGGTGGTGGTGATGGCCTGCTCGCGCTCCTTGATCTGGCGGTCCAGGTCGGCGATCCGGTCGGCGTGGTTGGTCTGGTCGCCCTGGGCCATGCCGACCCACTCGGCGGCCATCGCCTTCAGGCGTTCCGGGTCCCCCAGCAGGTTGACCACCTCGCCCCAGACGGCGGCCTCCATCGCGTCAGCGTCCACCATCTTGCAGGCGCACGTCGGGTCCCCCGGGTACTTCGCGGCCAGCCCGGTGCAGCGGTACCAGCGACCCGGGCGGCTGGTGCGCGCCATGCCGACGTGATGCGAGTTGCAACCGGTGTGTTCGTTGAACAGTCGCTTCGAGAGCGGGTAGCCCTGCGGCTTCGGTTTGGGCTTGCCGTTGCCGAGCCGCCCCATGGCCCGGCCGAGGTCGGCGGCCTCCTCCGGCGTGAAGATCGGGTCCAGCTTGATGGTGACGGTCGGCCCATGCTTGGCCGTTCCGTCCTTATTAAGGGCTGCGCCGTGTCCGGCGTGTGCCCGGTTCGGGTTCCGGAAGGTCACGACCGCCTTGAGCGTCGATTCGCTGATGAGCTTGGCCCGAAGGTTCGAGTGCGACCAGGGCTTACCGGATCGGGTGAGCATCCCGAGCGCGTTGAGCCGCTGTGCCATCTCGCGCGTGTTCAGTCCCTCTTCTACGGCCATCGTGCGCGCGGCCTTCAAGATGGCCGCCTCGTGTTCGTCGATGACCAGGAACGACCCGCGCTTGCCCTTGCCCTCGATGCGGTAGCCGTACGGCGGTGCACCCCCAGGCCACCCGCCCGATTCGGCCTTCTTCTGGAGACCGCCCTGGGTGCGCTCGCGGATCAGGTTGTACTCCATCTCCGCGAGGGCCGCGTACTGCTGCAACATGAACTTGCCGTGCGTGGTGGTGGTGTCGATGTCCTGGGTGACCGACACGATCGCGGTTTCGAGGTCTTCGAGCTGCCAGACCCACCGCCAGAAGGCGCGACCCGTCCGGCCGACTCGGTCGAACTTGTGGACCACGACCACGTCGACCAAGCCGGCCTTCACGTCGGCCATCAGCCGATCGAAGCCGGGGCGCTTGGTCAGCGAGCCACTGACGCCCTCGTCCTTATAGACGTCGTGCAGCCGCCAGCCCTTGCTCTCGACGTAGGCCCGGCAGGCGTCGTCTTGAACGTCGAGGCCGTAGCCGCGCGTCTGCTCCTCGGTGCTGACGCGCTCCAGGATGGCGGCCCTCATGACCGCCGTGCTTTGCTGGTTCACGCTGGGTTTCTCTCCTTAGTTCTCAGCGTTGCGGCCCGGCCGGGGGTGCCACCCCGGCCGGGCCCGTTCGTCTTAACGAGTGAAGTCGGCTGTGCAGTCGGCCCAGATGAAGTCGCCGGTGATCTCGTCCACGGCCACCTCGTGGATGCGGAGCTGGTTCACGCTGGCGTCGGGCACGTCGCGCCGGGCCTTGTCGGCGAGCTGCTTGGTCTCGTCGCGGCTCACGAGCCGGGCGGTGACCATGCGCCCCTGCGCGTTGCGGAACTGGATCTTGAACACTTGGGCTCCTCTCGGAGCCGGGCGGCCTGAGCCGACCGCCCGGCGGGGGTGGGTCGGTCAGACAGCCTGGAACTTGAGGGTGCGGCGCTCCTTGCCCTTCACCTCGTAGACGAAGTGCTCGCCGTCCATCCGGCCGGTGAAGGTCGCGCGCCCGACCTTGGCCGTGACCTTCTTGGGCTGCTTCGCGCGGGCGGTCCGGCCCTCGGCCTTCGCGGCGGCCTTGGCCTCCAGCCGCTCCGCCTTCTTCCGGGCCTTCTCACCGGCCAGGGCCACCCCCGCGATGACCATGTGGCCGAACGCGAACTTCTGGGCGTGGGTCAGGGCGTCGGCCGGGCTGGTGATGCCGTCCACGGTGCGGATGACCTCGGCGCCGTCGGCCCCCATGCGGATCAGGAACGACTTCAGCTTGGCGTCGTGGCCCGGAGCGAACAGCCGCTTCGTGGTGGCGGTGCAGCCGGTCGTCCGGCCGTCGGCGGTGGCGAACTGCGAGCAGGTGCAGGCGTGCTCTTCGGCCTGGGCGGTGGTGTTCTTCGCGGCGGTGTCCTTGGCGGCCATTTCCAGTCTCCCTAATTCCGAATTCCGAACCCCGGCGGAATTGCCGAGAATTCGATTAAATCAGGGGATTTGCACAGCGCACAATTTCTGAAATTTGGCCGAATCTAAAAAGGTGCGCGGAATGGGCGTGACCACACCCATCCGCGCACCGTCATTCACGGCAAGTGATGGCCGCCTTTTGTCACTGCTCGTAATTGTGACTGTGATTGTGACTGGAACCGGGACACCCCCCGTGCCTGGGCACGGCCCCGGTGGGAGGGGGTCTCTGGGGACGCGCCACAGTCACAGTCACAATCACAAGAGGTGATGGCCGGCTCAGGGTCGACTGACCGTGTCGGCGGGGATGCTGGTGCCCGGCTCCAGCCCCCACGCGCTGGCGTCGTCCACCTCGGCCGGACGGTGGCCACCCCTGATCTGGCGGGCCTTGCTGGCGAAGTAGGCCCACTCCCCCGCCGTCCAGCGCACGACCCGGTAACCCGCCCAGAGACCTGCGCCGACGACCAGGCCACCGGGTACCGGGCCCAGCTCGTGGACCGCGTACGCCCCTCCGACCGCCGCCGAGTTCACGCCGAAGACGGCCCAGGGCACCCACCGCCGAGGCCGCCGGACGACCGTGCCAGCGCCCACGGTGGCCACCCTCGGCCGACCGGCCTTGGTGAGTCCTGCCCTGCGCTTTGCCTTGGTGTCGTGGGTGTAGTTCGCGCCGAAGCTGACGCGCTTTCCGTCGCGCGTCTTAAATTCCGGTTGAAACGCCTTGGCGGTGGCCATTGGTGGTCCCTTCCGGCCACCTGCCGCCCGTGTTTTGCTGGAAGGGCAGCCGGTGACCTCGGAGGTCATTTGGTGGGCGGTGGACCCCGGAATTTGCTTGGCGGTGAGATCCGGGGTTCACCTGTGTTCGGGTCCGGTGGTCGGCCCGGATCCGATTTGCTGGGTCGTCGAGGTCGGTCCGGACCTGCGAGCTGGGTCCGGGCCCCGAATTCGGACCCGGCCGGACCTGGTCCGGACTCGGCTTGCGCGGTCGGCAGGATCGGGCCGATCAGGCCGGGTCCGCCTGGGGGTCCGAGCGGACCCGGCCGGGGGTCCGAGCGGACCGAGGAGTGTCACCCGGAAGAGGCGGGCTGACGCCTGTTCCGGGTGTCGTTCTGGCTCCGGCTCCCGGCGGCTCTCCCTGGATCTCTCCGGGGCTGGCCGGGCCCGTGGGCCCCGGGCGGGACGGGAGGCCGTCCGGACCCCCGTCCCGCCCCACGACGGGCCTACCGCTGGGCGCGCTCCACAGCGGTGCGGCGGGCCAGCGGGCCGGAGTGCGGCAGCAGGTCGCTGGCCAGCTGCTTCAGGCCGTTGCCCGGGGTGCCGACCTCACTGGCGGCCACGGCCACCGCCCGCGCCAGCAGCTCGGCGGGCTTGGCGTCCCGGATCGAGTGGATCTCGCCGTCCAGGTCCACGGCGCTGCCGCCACGGCTGCTCGCCCCGAACACGTCGGCGGCGGCCAGAGCGGTGGCCTGCTCCTGGATCACGCGGTTGCGCTGGTCGGCGGCCTTGGCCAGCTCCACCAGGGCGGCCACGGCGGTGTCGAACTGCCGGGCGAGGTCCGGCAGCGTGACGCCCGGGGCGTTCAGGGCCTTGGTCGCGGTCTCGCGGGCCTGCTGGCGCCTGGCCTCCTGCTCGGCCTGGAGCCGGGCCCGGTCGTCGGCGCTGGCCAGCTCGGCGGCCTTGGCCTCCAGCCGGGCGGTCTCCTCGGCCTCGATCGCCTGCCGGGCGCGGGTCATCAGGTCGTCGGTCACTGCTGCTCCTCGGTGGTGTCGGTGACGCCCTGCCGGATGGCCCGGAACTCGGCGTCGGTCATGGTGTGGTCGTCGGTCCGGACGTGGCCACCCGCCCGGCGGCGGTACAGCATCCGCAATTCGTCGACGGTCAAGGGTTCGTCACTCATTGCTGCTTTCCTCTTGCGCTTGCTGCTCGATGATTCGACGTGCCTCTTCGCTGGCGAAGGGAACGCCGTGTTGCGCCTCGAATTCGTCGACCACCCTGCCCAACTGATCGTGCAGATCGACCAGGAAGTCCTTGGCGTCTTCGGCGGTCTCTTCCTCGCTGCCTCGGCTGAGCAGCTCGGACGATTCGAGAATGTCTCGCAACGCCTTGGCCACGAGCTGGCCGTCCTTGGGCGTACCGACCCCCGACAGGGCGTCGGCATAAAGCTCGGCGGTGTCTACGAGTTGAGCGGCCAGCCGCTGCCTGCGCTCCTTTAGCTGAGCCGCGCGAACCCTGTTGGCGACGTTCAGCCACTCGGCCCGGCCGAAGTAGTGCCCGTGCCTTGCGGCAACCGTGCTGACTTTCCAGGTGGACAAGCCCGTCAGTTTGGCGATTTCATTTCGCCCCTTGCCCTCGCGGCAATATTCGAGAATTTGCTGTTCCTCGTACGTAAGGTCTACCAGTTGTTCGTCTGACCCTCGCCCCTTTTCCGGCTCCGGTTGAAATGGGATCAGTTCAGCCGCCATTGCGCGGCTCCCAGTTCATTACGAAGTCCGCCAGCCCCTCGACCGCGTCGAATTCCGCCGAGGTCGTTGCCCGCTCGGCCATCCCCGCCAGCTTGTGCATCCATGCCAGCTTGGCCGCGTGCAGCGGGTCCGTCTTGATAACCTCGACGGTCTCCGGTCCCGGCTCCCAGAACACCCCCTCGTGGTCTTTGACCAGCGGCCTTATGCCCTCGTCATCGACCTCGAAGAACCCCACATGCTTCACGCTGATGCGGCCGGTCACGTCGTCCCGCCCGATGGCCACCCACCCGGGCTCGGCAATCTCAAAACTCATTTCTCCCCCTCCGGGAAAGCCCTGGCCACCAGCTCATGCACCAGGAACCACCGGCGCCGCCCCCTCGGGTCGGTTATCCGGACCTGTGGGAACCCGTGGAACTCGTGCACCCTAGCCTTAAGCAATTGCCCCTTGGCCACACTGCTATTGCTCCGCACTTCTCCGAAGTTCGACACCTCGTAGATGGGTCGCAGCCCCGGCACTTTGCGCCATTCCTCGGTGATGACCGGCTGGCTCATTCGGTCACCTCCTCCTTGATCAGGTCGTCAATCGTGCAGTCCATGAATGCAGCGATTTTGGCAAGGCTCGTCACGTTGGGCTTGAAATAGCCGCGTTCCCAGCGGCCGATCACCACGTGCGTCGTGCCGAGTTCGTCGGCCACCGCCCGCTGAGACAAACCGAGCTGCTCACGAAACCGCCGCAACTTCTGTCCGGCGTCCATACCTCTATGGAATCAGGAGTGATACCGCCCGAGAAATACCCATCGGGGGTTGCGTTTACGGCAAATAGACAGGGGTCTCGGCGGCTGCTTTTCTGGACTCCGGGGGAAGTCGCGGGTCCACCACTTCCCCCTGGGTGGACCAACCGCCCGAAGCAGAGCCCCCAACCGTTCGTCGGGCGTCCGGTTGGGGGCTCACGCATGTTGGCGGCAAGGTGCTCGCCGGCCTTCAGCGAGCCTGGGCGCTCCCGGGGGCCACCGGCTGCCGTGCCCTGGTGTCGTCGTGGGGTCTTTCTGGCCGTCCGGCGGCCTCTCGTGCCGTCCCCGGGGCCCTCGTGCCGCCGGGCCCCTCTCGTGCCCTCCGGGATACCGTCCCGGGCCTCAGCCCTCCTGACCCGCCAAGACAGGCGTGGACCGGGCCACTCCCGCGCTCCGGTCCACAGCGGCAAACCGCCGTGCCAGGTGTGCCATACGTGCCATATGGCGTGCGCACCGTGGTCTCGTCGCCCCGGAGAGCGCGCCCCTCGTAAGAACTGAGTACGTTGCACGAGATATGGCACATATGGCACGCAGGGCCCTGCACCCCCGCTGGCCTGCGAGGCTTTCCTCTCGCGCAAGCTCTCGTCATATGGCACGTCATATGGCACGAGATATGGCACGCCCGGGTTACACATATGGCACGCGGCTGCGAGGTCGGCGCAGGGGTGGCCGCGTGCCATATGTGGCGTGCCAGATGACGGCTACTCGATCAGCGAGATTCCGGTGAAGTAGTGAACCGTCGGCTTGTTCCGGGGCCGCTCCCGGCGACTGCTGATGGAGTTCTCAGCGGCGACCAGTTGCTTACCGAAGGTGGAGATGCTGCCCGGCTTGAACCCGCGTACCTCGCACCACGTCTTCCAGATCTCGAAGAGGTGGTTCTTGGGCACCTCAAGGTCGCTGCCGAGACGGCACCAGTCCTCCATGAACGCCTTGATCGGTGAGGTGGACTCCTGGAGCAGCGCGCGAGCGTCTCCGGACGCCTCGGGCTCAAGGAAGTACCCGCGCTGCGTCAGCCGGTCGAGTCCATCGAGAGCCCAACGCAGGATGGCCGGGATCTCCTGGAGGAGCCGACCCTTCAGGCCGGTGTCCTCCTGACCGAGGAACGACTTGGCCATGGTGAGGATGACGAACCGGCCAGCGATGGCCCCGGAGCTGTCGGCGAACGCCGGAAGCTCGTTGGACTGGAGGACCAGCCGGGCCGGAATGCGCCCGATCCACTGATCGCGGTTCTTGCGGTCCACGGTCAGGATGCCCTCACCGATCACGGACAGCAGACGCTCAAGGATGACCTCGCGGTCCCGCTTGGGAGAGCGGGCGTCGTCGATGATGGCCAAGGTCTTGTTGAGCATCGGTTGAAGGCCGAAGTTCGTGGCCAGGCTCGACAGAGTCGGACCAGCGACGTTCTGCTTGCCGACGAGCGCTTCGAGCACGGTCGCGATGGTGCCCTTGCCGGACCGGGTGGGGCCGACCATCATCAACGCCTTCTGAAGGTCGGTCTGGCCCGAGAGCACGTAGCCGAACCACTCTTGCAGCGTCTCGACGGACTGCTTGTCGTCCGGCCAGATCGAGTGCAGGAACTTCAGCCACTCGCCCGGCGCGGCGTCGGCGTCGCTGTAGTCGTACGGGAGCGAGGTGGTGTTGAAGAAGGCCGGGGTGGGGGCCACCAGCTCTCGGGTGCGGATGTCCAACAGCCCGTTCTGAAAGGCGACCATCCGGCCGGAGGGCCGGGCGTCGAGCCAGGTTCCGGAGTCGGTCTCCTCGTCCAGAAGCGTGATGTTCTTGATCGCGCTCACGACGTTGTTCACGCTGGCGTTGTTGGGGTCCCAGTCCTTCAACAGCGGCTTGTCGTCGTTCTCGCCCTTGTCGAGGAACTTGGCGTCCTCAAGGCGGTCCTGAACCTTGCTGCTGACCCACTGGCTTTCGACGTCGCGCCAGTGCGCGCCGGTCCAGGACATCCACGAGCCGCGCCAGCGGTGCAGCGTGCAGGCACCTTGGACGGTCCAGATCTGATCGAGGCAGAGCCGGGCAACCTTCACCGGCTTGAACGGAGAGGGCACGAGGTCGAGTCCTCCTGTGGTCTCGTTGGTCATCTTGCGGCCCTCCCGGCTCTCCTGGTGCCTGCGCCAGACGCTGTTGGCGGTCTTCCGAAACGCGGTCGGGTGGTGCGGACGGTCCGACGCCTGGTCGGCCTCTTCGAGCCGCGCCCAGTAGGTGTCCCGGTCGTCCTCGTGCAGCCGGGCGAGGTGCCCGGCCACCTTGGTCAACCAGGCGTTATTGCGCCCGGAGGCGTCAGCAGGAAGCGCCATCAGCTCTTGGAGGCTCGACGTGGCCTTGCCGCCGACCGACGCCGACCCGCGAGCAGGCCGGTGCTCAACCTCGCGGAGCGCTTCCACCCAGTCAGCCGGAAGCCAAGGCATCTCGTCAGGCCCGGGGACGTGAGTGGCCTCCGCGCCCTCCGGGTCGTACCAGGCGTACTGCGACCACTCGCCGGACTCATCCCCCGGCGCGACCGAGGGCCAGACCATCGCGTACCTGTGGCCGTGCTGGACGATCTCAACGTCCTCCACCGGCTGACCGTCGAACTTGATGCCCTTGGGCACCCGGAACCATCGGATGCGCGCCGGGCCGTCGGGGTCGCGGCGAGTGCTCGACCAGGTAGCCGGAAGGGGGCTCAAGCCCTCGCGCTCCGCCATCGCCCGAAGGTTCTCAGCTCCGCGCTTCTGCTTGCCGTCCTTGACGTACTGGTCAATGTCGATGCCGACCAGGCCCTCAGGGACGCGCAGCGCGATGTTCGCCGCCTTGTACTCGCCGAGCCAGGCCGCGCATTGCGCGTCGGTCGGGAACTTGCCCTGCTCGCCCGTGAATCCGGACGGCGGAAAGGTCTTCTTCTTGTACGGGATCGGCAACGTGCCGAGCCATCCGGCCGAGCGGTACAGCTCGTACGCCTGGTACGGGTTGGTGGCCAGGTCAGCCCCCGCTTGCGCCAGATCCAAAGCGGGTGTTGTACTCGTGGTGTAGCTCATCGTGGTACCTCCACACAGCCCCCGGTCAGGTTGGTCGCCAGGACCCGGGGGCTGAGCTGTGTTCGGGGGTGGGTTACTTCGGCTGCTGCTTGCCGAAGAGGAGACGGAGGAGGCGTCGGCGCTCGGACTCCGTCATGGGGCGCGCGTCCTTGATGTCCATCAGGCCGACACCAGCTCTCGGCTGACGGGGCGGTTCGTCAGGTCGAAGAAGTCGACGCCGAGGGCCTGCGCCATCAGGTCGATGACGTCCATGGACGGCGTGCTGACGTGGGTCTCGTAGCGGCAGACCGTGGGCACGGTGACACCGAGCGCCTCGGCAAGGTCCCGCTGGGTCATGCCGCGTTCCTGCCGGATTCGGCGCAGCGCGTCAGGATCGAACGCGAGAGTAAGCATTGGGGTTCCCGTCGAAGGTCTGGCAAGGACGTGCCGAACACGGCGGGGATCTTCGGGCCGCACCGCCGAAGCGGGGCCCTGGCCGGGGGCTGTGCCGCCCGGCTACACCCAGTGGAGCACGGGATTTACACCTGCTGCAATTTGCGGTTGACGCAAGTCCCCTCGGGGTCGTCGACCCTCTCCGCGGCTGTCACGACTCGTGATCGCCAAGCACGGGAGGTTATGGCCGGCGAGCACCCGGGGGCTCAACATGACGCCCGGCCGTCCAGGGCTCCGGCCAGCGGGCACGGGCATACCCAGCGGCGGCCTCCCGTGGGGTCTCCGGCGGCCTGGAGCCCCCGCCCGGGGCGTCCGGCCGTACCCGCCAGCACGAGGCCCGGGGAGACCCCACAGAGAGCCCGGCCACCCAACTCTCGTTTTTTCAGGTACGGTTGTCCGTGCTGCGAGCGGAGTACCCGACATCTCCGTGAGGTTGAGTAGCTGGCCGTCCTTAGTTGATGGACCAGTTCGGACCGAGTCGCAGTGCAAGGAAATTGGGCCGCAGAAACGTCCGCGATCCTGAGCAAGCTTCCTCGGGACGTCATGCCAGAAGCCAGGCGCACAGGATGCGCACAGTCAGAGGGTGAAGGTTTCCTAAGTAGGCCCTGGAAAGGCACCGAGAGCCTGACGTCGGTACGGCCTCAGCATGACCTCACGTACATCACGTGGTGGTCGGGCTGAGCGCTACGTGCCGAAGGTCCGATCACCAGAAAGGTACTCGGACCGTTGAATCTCTCTCTCGGTGTCAAGGTGCTCATCGTCGTCACCTGCGCCCTGTTCTCCGTCATCGTCGGAGGGCTGGCAGCTCTCCTGAACCACGACCCGGGAACACCCAAGCGTAAGTCGGTGATCTTTGGCGGCGGCGTGTTCGGGGGCTCGCTGACGCTGGCCGTGGTGGTGCTGTCAGCGCTCGGCGTCTTCTGAACGGGCGGGAGCCCCGGAGGCCACGATGGCTCTCCGGGGCTTCGCCCGATTCACCCTCATGGCGTCACACCCGTGCCTACGCTCATCCTGTGACGATCACACCGGTAACCCTCGCCCTGATCAGCACCGGTGCCGGGTTGCTCGGGGCCGTCATCGGGGCGATGGCCACCCTGGCGTCGGCCAGCCTCACCCAGCGCGCGACCCGCGACCGCGAGACCGAGTTCAAGGTCTGGGAGCGCAGGGCCGACGCGATCGAGGAAGCGCACCGGAAGATGGTCGCTCACGGCGATACGCGCGACACCGCCTGGTCCCTACGGCGGGTGCCCAGCGGCTTCAGCCCGGAAAGTCTCGACCCCGGCCACCAGGACGAGCAGTTCCGATTGGTTGTCACCAAGCTGATGCTGTACACGACGCCGGAGCTGGTGCAGGCGTACAGCGAGTCGAATAAGGCGTTCTGGAACTCGCTGCGCCATGTCATGCGGTTGGAGCTTGCGCTTGCAGATTCCGGCCCGGAGAGCGACAGGCCGAGGAGGCAGCGGAGCATCAACGCTGCGGTCGAGGTCGGCACTCAGGCGATCGAGGAGTCGAAGGCCGCCGACGAACGCCTTGCGGCTGCGCTCCGTGAAGCGGCCACGCTCGCGGCCACACGCCGCCGTCGACGTGAGCCGGCCCGCTGACCCAACGTTCCGTCAGCCGGACCCAACTCGTCCGGGCCGGGGCTGACTTGTGCCCGATACCGCCGCACTGCTTATCGGTCTGCGCTACTATCGGCGCTGAGGAGCCGCTTGACGGCCCCCTCCGCACCTGGGCGTCTGCACGTCGCAGAAACCAGGACGCCGGACCCGTTGGAGCTGGCGAGCCTCCCGAAACTCTCACTGAGGGGGGCTCGGATGCACGGCAGCTATGAAGACGGGTTGTGCTGTGCCTAAGAAGAAGTGACTGCAAAACCGGGCTGACACCCTCAGCCCACCCCGAGAGCACCTTTGCGCCCCGTGCGTCCGCGCGGGTGTCTCGGTCCGAACCGTAGGGTTCGGATCGAGGCCGCCTGCGCACCGATCCGACCCATGACAGAGAAGGTCAGGATCAGTGGACGGCGCAGCCATCCTCTTCATTCTCGCCATCGCTGGCGTGGCTTCGATCTCCCTTTTCGCTCTGAAGGGGTTGCTCGACCAGGTCCCGGACGTGATCGACTCCGCCAGCCGGGCGCGCGATGCGTGGGAACGCTTCAGGAAGAAGCACAACGAGACAATCGAGGCCGAGGAGCCGCCGCCCCCGGTGACGGTCCCGGCGGACGACGAGGAGCCGCCCGCCGCCGCATAGGTCGTCGCGGCCCGGGACGGTATCTCCGGGCGCACAGAGAGCCGCCCCCCGGCGTCCGGCCGTGGGGGCGGCTCTCGTGGTCTTCCGTGCCCCGTTCCGGGGCGCAGGGTGCCTAACCCTGCTGACGTTCGGCCGGAGGTACCGGCCACGTGCCCAGGCCAAGCTCGACGCGGACGTGCCCGGTGGTCTTCAGGTGAGTGATCGCCTTCTGGATCGTGGACACCGCGACGCCATACCGCGTCGACAGCTCGACCAGGCCGGGGAGTCGCTCGCCAGCCCACTCCCCCGCGTCGATCCGGCGTGCCAGATCTTCGCTGATCTGCTTCCAGATCGGTCGGCTGCGGTCCAGCTCAAGATCACCCATGTCGCGAACATACGAACACTCACTACGGTGTGCTACCGCGAGCACCAGAGCACGCGTACACTCGATCACGCGATAAGCGCGATAAGTCCTGGTCAGCGCAACGAGGGGGCCACCATGACGGGGTTAAGCATTCGAGTGCTCAGGTACAACGCCGCCACCAAGGAGATGCACGAGGTCAGCGCGCGGGAGTGGTCGATCGACACGATGCCGAATCTGCCGCTGATCGATACGCGGTGGCCGCTGTGCCGCTGCTGGAAGTGCAAGGGCGAGGGCACACCGGGCGAGCTGCGGCGCCGCTAAGGCGTCAGGTCGGACCAGCCCAGGGCAGCGGCGGCCGTGGCCGCATCAGCGATGACCACTGCGCGCCCGCTGACTTGACGTACGGGGTGGCCACCGGCCTGGGCTCGGGCCAGCAGCGACCGCAGCTTGGCGTCATGTCCTGGGGCGAACTTGCTTTGGGTCGTGGCGGTGCATTCGGTTGTGTTCGCCTGCCACACCGCCTCGCCGGTCGAGCCCTCGTGAACGAGCACTTCGAACGAGTAACGGGCGCAGGCACAAGGCTGGTTGGGGTTCTGTGTCGTCATGGCGAGGATCATAAGGCCGGAATGCGCTGGTCTGTACAGCGATCCCCCGGAATGGCCAGATCGGGCCGTGGGGCCCGTCGTGGGGTCTCCGTGGCTCTCCCTGGACACAGAAGACCGCCCCGGGCACTCGGGCCCCGGGGCGGTCTTCTGGGCGGCGGGAGGGCCGTCCGTGGGCTCAGGCGGCGATGGCCACCCGGAACCGGATCGGAGCCAGAGTGGCACCCCCGGAAAGAGGTGTGGGCACTCCCATCGTGTGACGTCCCAGCCGGCGGGCCGCCCGGGCGGTCGCCAGGGAGCCGCTGCGGTGGGCGGCCTCGACGACGACGGTGCCCCGGGTGAGAGCGGCGATCACCCTGTTGCGGAGGATGAATCTGCTGGGTGTCGGGTGATCGCCGGGCGGCAACTCGCCGACGACCAGTCCCTGTTCCGCGATTCTGCCGATCAGCCCGGTGTGTCCGCGCGGGTAGGGCCGGTCGACTCCACAGGCGAGTACGGCGATGGTGGCGCCGCCCGAGCCGAGGGCGCCGCGGTGGGCGGCGCCGTCGATCCCGTAGGCACCGCCGGAGACCACGATCCAGCCGCGTTCGGCGAGGCCGGCGGAGAGGGTGGCCGCCATGTGGGCGCCGTACTCGGTGCAGGCGCGGGCGCCGACGACGGCGACCGAGCGCAGCGCCCACATCCGCAGGTCCGCTCCCCCGCGCACCCACAGCCCGAGCGGCCGGGCGTCGCCCAGGTCGTCGAGTTGCCCGGGCCACTGCGGGGCGCCTGGACCCACGAAGCGCACGCCGGCGTCCCGCGCGGCGGCGAGGTCCCCGCGCGGTTCGGCCCGCTCGGCCCGGGCCAGTAGCCCGGCCCACCGCTTGCCGCTCGCTCCCGGCAGCGGATCCCCCCGTTCCCGCAGCCGTCGCACCACGGCGTCCACACCGAGCTCCCGCACCCAGCGCCCGCCGGTCTCGTCACCGGGTTCGATGACCCGGGTGAGGAGGACCCGGCCGAGCAGTTCGTCGTCGGATCCGTCCACGGCGCTCACACCCCCGCCCCGATGGCCATGGGCACACCGCGCGGAACGCCGGTGCGCAGTTGCAGGGCGAGGGCGACGTCCGCGGCGTCGGGCCGGTCGTGGCCGGTCAGATCGGCGACGGTCCAGGCGACCCGCAGGACCCGGTCGAGGCCCCGGGCGGTGAGCACGCCCCGTTCCAGGCTCCGCTCGGCGTCGTCCATGGCGCCGGGGGCGGCGCGCCAGCGGCTGCGCAGCTCCCGTCCGGGGAGCTCGCTGTTGGTGCGCCACGGGGTACCGGTGAGCCGCGCCGCGGCGCGGTCCCGGGCCGTCCGCACCCGGTCGGCGACCATGGCGGTGGTATCGCCCCGGGCGCCGCTCGCCATCAGCTCGGTGCGCTTGACGGGGTCGACCTCGACCCGCAGGTCGACCCGGTCGAGCAGCGGCCCGGACAGTCTGGCCTGGTAGCGGCGGATCGCCGAGGGCGGGCACTCGCACTGCTCGTTCGTCTGCGAGAAGCGCCCGCAGGGGCACGGGTTGGCGGCGAGCACCATCAGGAAGCGCGCCGGGAAGCGCACGACACCGGCGCTGCGCGCGATGACCACGTGCCCGGCCTCCAGCGGCTGCCGCAGGGCGTCCAGCGCCCGGCTGCTGAACTCCGGTGTCTCGTCCAGGAAGAGGACGCCCCGGTGCGAGAGGGACACCGCTCCCGGCCGGGCCGTACCGGGGCCACCGCCGACGAGTGCCTGCATGGTGGCCGAGTGGTGCGGAGCGCAGTAGGGGGCCGTGTCGATCAGGGGTTTGCCCGGGGGGAGCAGTCCCGCCACCGAGTGCACGGCCGTCACCTCGAGCGAGGCCTGCCGGTCCAACGGTGGCAGGACCGACGGCAACCGCTCCGCGAGCATGGTCTTGCCGGCCCCCGGCGGTCCTTCCAGGAAGAGGTGGTGTCCGCCCGCCGCGGCCACCTCCACGGCCGTCCGCGCCGAGAGCTGGCCCACGACGTCCGCGAGGTCATGGCCCTGGTCGTGCGACGCCGCGCCGACGGTGTGCATCCCGGTGTCCGCTCCGGTGCCCGGGGCGCGCAGCCCCGCCAGCAGCGGGTCGGGCCGCGTCTGCTCCTCGGTGTCCTCCTCCGGTACGGGCTCGTCGGTGAGGACCGCGATCAGCTGGCGCAGACTGCGGATGCCCAGGACGGACACGCCCGGCACCAGCGAGGCCTCGGCGGCGGCGCACTCGGGCACCACCACCTGCTCGTATCCCGCGTCGGCCGCGGCCAGTACGGCCGGCAGGATGCCGCGCACCGGCCGCACCCGGCCGTCAAGACCCAGCTCGCCGATCATGACGATGTCGCCGAGCACCCTCGGATCGATCCGTTCGGCGGCGCCGAGCACGGCGCAGGCGACCGCCAGGTCGAAACCGCTGCCGGCCTTCGGGACCGATGCCGGACTGAGTCCCACGGTGAGTTTCTTCTGCGGCCACTCGCCGCCGGAATTGACCACGGCCGCCCTGACCCGGTCCCTGCTCTCCGTCAGGCTCTTGTCCGGCAGCCCCACCAGTGTGAAGGTCGCGACCCCGGGCTCCAGGTCGGCCTGGACCTCCACTACCACGCCCTCGACGCCCACCAGCGTCACCGAGCACGTACGCGCGAACCCCATGTCAGGCCACCCCCCGGACGTGCTCGACGACGGGTGCGCCGCGGGCCGGCAGCAGCACGCCGACCAGGTCGATGCGGACCCCGCCGGGCGGCGCTCCCCCGTGTTCCTGGAGCCAGCGTTCGGCGAGGCCCCGCAAGCGGTCGGCCTTGGCCGGCGTGACCGCTTCCATGGGGTGCTGGAAGGGCCCTGCCCTGCGGGTCTTCACCTCGCAGACGACCAGGGCGTCCCCGTCCCGGGCCACGATGTCGATCTCGCCGGTCCTGCCGCAGCGCCAGTTGCGCTGCAGGACCGTCATCCCGGACCGGGTCAGCCGCCGTGCGGCCAATGTCTCGCCGTACCTGCCGAGTGCGCCGCGTGCGTGATGTGCGTTCATGTCGGCACCACCTCCGGCGCCAACGGTCACGCATCCCGCCCGACGGAGTGGATCTTGGTGCAGAACTCGGCGGCTGTGGACAACTCCGTCACCCGCACGAGCACGCCGGTCACCCGCCCGGCAGCTCCAGATCGCTCTTGTTGAGCTCCTCGATGTTCACGTCCTTGAATGTCAGCACGCGCACCTGCTTCACGAACCGGGCCGGCCGGTACATGTCCCAGACCCAGGCGTCCGCCATCGACACCTCGAAGAACACCTCACCCTGGACCGAGTGCACCTGCATCTCGTAGTCGTTGGTGAGATAGAAACGCCGCTCGGTCTCGATCACGTATTTGAACAGACCGACGACATCGCGGTACTCCCGGTAGAGCTTGAGCTCCATCTCGGTCTCGTACTTCTCGAGGTCCTCGGCGCTCATGGCATGTTCCCCTTCAGCCGTGCGATCCCACCATTGTGCGCCAGTCCCGGGAGTCACTGGACGATTTCGGTGTCCAGGGTCACAGGTCCGGCCGGGGGACCTTCGTCGAGCAGCGTGCGCAGCAGCCCGGCGAGTCTGGTCGGATACACCGTCTCACGTGCCCGAGCGAGTTCCGGGCACGTCCACCAGCGTGCTCCGGTGACACTGCGCCGCTCCAGCTCGGTCAGCGCCGTGGCCCCGATCGTGGTCCGGGTGGTGCGGGCGAGGTAGTACCACTCGTCCTGGTCCCATCGGCGGCCGGCGAACGGGAAGGAGCACCTCCGCCGCCACAGCACGGGCCCGAGCTCGACCTCGGTGATGCCGGTCTCCTCGACGAGTTCCCGCAGGGCGGCCTGCTCACGGGTCTCGTCGCCCTCCACACCGCCGCCGGGCGTGAACCACCAGTCGTCGGCAGGGTCGTCCGGTTCATGGCCGTGCAGCAGCAGGATGCGGTCCCGCGGGTCGAGCAGGACGACCCGGGCGACCCTGCGCGGTCCGCCCGCACAGGAGTCCTCGACCGCCGGAACGGGCTCAGCGGGCACCGGCGGTCCCCGCGTTGGCCCGGGCCCGGGACGCGCCCGCCCGCTTGGCGAAGGGACCGTACGCGGCCCCGCCGAAAATGAGCACGGTACCGGCGATCACCAGCGCGACGACGGTCCTGAACGGCCCCGGCGAGGAGAGCGCACCGAGCTGTTCGAAACCGGTGGGTGCCTGGAGCATGCCGTTCATCGGCCAGACCACGGCGTCGACCCTGGCCTGGACCGCGCCGCGGGAGACGGTGCCGCCGGCGGCGTCGGTCAGATGAGCCGTGGAGTCCAGTGACCCGGAGCGCTCGTCACCGAGCAGGAACAGACGCCCCTTCGGTACGGTCACCTCGGGGATGGCGCCGAACTCGGCCGCCGTGCCCTCGGAGAGATACGGTTCGTCGATCTCCTTGCCGTTGACCTCCAGCTTGCCGTCCTGGCAGCAGGAGACCGTGTCACCGCCGACGGCGACCACCCGCTTCACCATGGGAAGGTCCGACCACGTCGTGTCCGTGAAGACGACGACGTCACCGCGGCGGACGTCACCGCCGTCGATGCGCTCGGCCAGCACCCGGTCACCGGCACCGATCGTCGGCGCCATCGACGGGGTGGGCACGGTGTACGGCCGGTACAGCACCGCTCCCCAGGCGAATCCGCCGAGGAACAGCACCAGCCCCAGGGCCACGGCCAGCCCGGACAGCCGCTGCCCGGTCCGGCCACCCGCCCGGGCGGGGCCCGAGCCGCTGTTGCCGGGGACCGTACGCGTCGTGCTCTGACCACTCATGGGCGGCACCCTACCCGGCAGTACCGGACCGGGTCAGCCCTCCCGGCGGCCCTCTCCGACGCCGTACCGCCGGCGCCGCCAGAGCACCAGCGGCACCGCGCCCGCGAGCGCGAGTCCCTGGGGCGCGGCCGCCAGGACCGCGGCGGACGACGATCCGGCGGCCAGGCCGGGCTGGTCGAAGGTGTCCGGGACGGGCAGGTTGGTCCAGCGGTTGATCGGCCAGGCGATGACGACGGCGCGGCCGACGACCTTGTCCACGGGGACGAACCCGTCGTTCTTGTCGGCCTGGTTGTACCGCGAGTCCCGGGAGTTCTGACGGTGGTCGCCCATGACCCAGATGTGGCCCTCGGGGACCTTCACCTTGAACTGGCCGCCCTGGTCGTCCTGGCTGCACGGGGTGTTGCCCGGATACACGTACGGCTCGTTCAGCGCCTTGCCGTTGACCGTCAGCGGCCCGGTGCCCTTGCACTCGATCGTGTCACCGCCGACGCCGACGACCCGCTTGATCAGGTCCTTCTCCTCCGCGGACGGCATCAGACCGATCCAGCTGAGGACCTTCTGCAGGGGGTTCGGGTCGGGGGTCGGCTCGCCCGCCAGCCAGTTGTCGGGGTCGTGGAAGACGACGACCTCACCGCGCTCGGGCTCGGAGCCGAACCAGGGGGTGAGCTTGTCGACGAGCACCCGGTCACCCTGCTGGAGGGTGTTCTGCATCGAGTCGGAGGGGATGGAGAACGCCTGCACCAGGAACGTCTTGATCAGCAGCGCCAGCACCAGCGCGATACCGATCAGGATCGGCAGCTCCTTCCAGAAGGAGCGGGGCTGCTTCGCCTGGGGAGTGCCGTCGCCCGAACCGCCTTGCGCCGTGGGAGGCTGCCCGTCTCCCGGTCCGTCGCCGTCCCCCGCCGGGGAGTCCTTCCCGAAGGTCACGAAGTCGTCAGCCGCCGGGC
Source organism: Streptomyces sp. NPDC020731 (assembly GCF_044334705.1). Lineage (NCBI taxonomy): Bacteria > Bacillati > Actinomycetota > Actinomycetes > Kitasatosporales > Streptomycetaceae > Streptomyces > Streptomyces sp. NPDC020731. The sequence goes on along the minus strand of NZ_JBIRTN010000007.1, from coordinate 229,946 downwards.
CGGCCGCCTCCACGGGACGCCCGCGGTGCTCCTCGCCCTCGCGCCCGGACCGTGCGCCAACCGCCGCATCCCCCACGCCAACTCCTCACTCTCTGCCGCCGCCCGCGCCATGCCCGGCGCAGGCCCACCACTCCCATAACGAGCGGGAGTTCCGCAGGGCTCGGGAGCTGGACCATTCCATCGGGACCGTCCGGGGCAACCCTATGCGACAGCGGGGCGGCAGCGGTCGACCCCGGCGCCGAGTCCGACACGGACGCGTAGGTCGTCGGTTCCTCCAGCGTGCTCCAGTGGCCGAGCGGCCAGGCGATGACCATGGCCCGGCCCACCACCTCGTCCTCGGAGACCGTGCCGCCGTAGTCGGTGTCCTGGTGGGAACGGGAGTCGGCGGAGTTCGCCCGGTGGTCACCCATCACCCACAGCCGCCCCTCGGGGACGGTGATGTCGAACGGAGTCGTGGACGGGGCGTTGCCGGGGTACAGGTAGTCCTCGTTCAGGGGGACGCCGTTGACGGTGACCCGGCCCTGCTTGTCGCAGCACTGGACGCGGTCGCCGCCGACGCCGACGACCCGCTTGATGAGGTCCTTCTCGTTCTCGGACGGCAGCAGTCCGATGAAGGTGAGCCCGTCCTTGATCTGCTTGATCCCGACGGGGTCGTCCTTCTTCGGCGTGGTCTGCTCGTCCTGGAGCCAGCCGCCGGGGTCCTTGAACACGACGACGTCCCCGCGCTGCGGCCTGGAGCCGAACCACGGGGTGAGCTTGTCGACCAGCACCCGGTCGCCGATCCGGATCGTCTGCTCCATGGAGCCGGACGGGATGACGAAGGCCTGGACGAGGAACGTCTTCAGCACCAGCGCTATCACGACGGCGACCCCCACGAGGAGGGGGATCTCCTTGACGGCGCTGCGCCTGCGACGCCGCTTGACCTTGCGCTGGAGCTTGCGCCGCTCGGCCCGGCTGCGTCCGGGGCCCGGTCCGGCCGTGCGGCGGAAGCCGGTGGGCAGCAGGTTCTCCGCGGCGCTGTCCGGGACGCCGCGCGGTTTACCGCGGTTACCCATGGGCGCCCTCCGCCGCGTTCGTCGCCGGGGCGGGCACGCGCGCGTAGGCGTCGGGCCGGTGCAGCCGGGTGGCGTGGTCGAAGGGCCAGACGATCCCGTCGGCGCGGCCGATCACGGTGTCGACCGGGATCATGCCGCCGCCGGGCGAGCCGAGGTGGTCACGGGAGTCGCTGGAGTCGCCGCGGTGGTCCCCGAGGACGAACAGGCGCCCGTCGGGCACGACGACGTCGAAGGACACCGTGGAGGGACTGTCGCCGGGGAACAGGAAGCCCGACTCGTCGACCGACCGGCCGTTCACCCGGATCCTCCCCTCCCCGTCACAGCAGACCACGTGGTCCCCGCCCACCCCGACGACCCGTTTGATGTAGTCGGCGTCACCGAAGTACCCGGTGCCGTCGAACACCACCACGTCGCCGCGCTGCGGCCCGGTGCCGAAGCGGTACGCCAACTTATTTACGAGCACGCGGTCCCCGACCCTCAATCCGTGTTCCATCGATCCGCTGGGGATCTGGAACGGCCGCGCCACGAACGTGTTCACCGCCAGCAGGAACAACAGGCAGAGCAACAGGGTCAGGGTAATCCGCCCGCCGGGCAGCCATGGCGTGAGGCGTGGCACCAATGCGGAACGCGACCGCCCCTCCGGACCCGCCGGCCCCGAGGTGTTCTCGGGGCCGGTCGGGGGGAGGGAGCGGTCGCGCTCCGTCGGCTGTGCTTCGGTGTCCATCGGGGCCAGATGCTATCCGGCCCCGATATGACGCCGGTAAAGCGCTCAGTTCTCGCGCTTCTCCTTGATCTTCGCCGCCTTGCCGCGCAGCTCGCGCAGGTAGTACAGCTTGGCGCGGCGGACGTCACCCTTGGTGACGAGCTCGATCTTCTCCACGATCGGGGTGTGCACCGGGAAGGTGCGCTCGACGCCGACGGAGAAGGAGACCTTGCGGACCGTGAAGGTCTCGCGCACGCCGGCGCCCTGACGGCGGATGACCACGCCCTTGAACTGCTGCACACGGGAGCGGTTGCCCTCGATGACGCGCACGTGGACGTTGACCGTGTCGCCGGGACGGAAGGCGGGGACGTCGCTGCGCAGCGACGCGGAGTCGACGGAGTCGAGCAGGTGAGACATTTCGTCTGCTTTCTTCGCTGATGCCGCAGGTCATCAACGGCAACTAGAGGCTGGGATCGATGCCGTGCGGTTCGGGGCGGGCGTCGTGTCCCCCTGCGGCAGGGGCGCACACCGGACGACGCACGGCAGCGGCCTATTCTTCCACGCCGTCGGTCCTGCGCCAAAATCGGCCGTACGACTCTCCGGCGGGGTCCGGCTCCCAGCCCAGGACGGACAGCATCTCGCGGTCCTTCTTGTCGAAGGCCTCGGGGTCGCAGCGCTCGATGAGGTCGGGCCGGTTGGCGGTGGTGCGGCGCAGCGCCTCGTCACGCCGCCAGCGGGCGATCTTCCCGTGGTGGCCGCTGAGCAGTACGTCCGGGATGCCGCGCCCGCGCCACTGCGGCGGCTTGGTGTGGACGGGGCCCTCCAGAAGGCTCGCCATCGCCCCGGGTGCGAAGGAGTCGTCACGGTGCGACTCGGCGTTGCCGAGGACGCCGGGGAGCAACCGTGCGACGGCCTCCGTGACGACGAGGACCGCCGCCTCGCCGCCGGCCAGGACGTAGTCGCCGATGGACACCTCGTACACGGGCATCCGGGTGGCGTACTCGTCGATGACACGGCTGTCGATGCCCTCGTAGCGGGCCGGGGTGAAGACCAGCCAGGGGCGCTCGGAGAGCTGGACGGCCAGTTCCTGGGTGAAGGGACGGCCGCTGGGGGTGGGAACGATCAGGGCCGGTTCGCGGGAGCCGGTCTCGTAGCCGTCCGCCAGGACCGAGTCGAGCGCGTCACCCCACGGCTCGGTCTTCATCACCATGCCGGGGCCGCCGCCGTACGGGGTGTCGTCCACGGTGTTGTGCCGGTCGTACGTCCAGGAGCGCAGGTCGTGCACGTGCACGTCGAGCTGTCCGCGCGCGCGTGCCTTGCCGACGAGGGAGACGTTCAGCGGTTCGAGGTACTCGGGGAAGATCGTGACGACGTCGAGCCGCATTACGCCTCTTCCTCGGCGGCGCCCCGCGCGGACCCACTGGGTCCGTCGGCGACTTCGTCGCGGTCCGCGCGGTCGTCGATCAGACCGGGCGGCGGGTCGATGACCGCGCGCTGCTCCTCCAGGTCGATCTCGGTGACGATCTCCTCGACGAACGGCACGTACACCTCGGTGCCGTCGGGGCGCTCGACCACGAAGAGGTCCTGGGTGGGCAGGTGCGAGATCTCGGTGATCCGGCCGATCTGCTCGCCGTCCTTGGTGACGACGTCGAGGTCGATCAGCTGGTGGTCGTAGTACTCGTCCTCGTCCTCGGGCCGCTCGGCCGGGTCGACGTCGGCGATGAGGAGGGTGTTGCGCAGGGCCTCGGCGCCGTTGCGGTCGCGGACCCCCTCGAAGCGCAGCAGGAGGCGGCCGCTGTGGACGCGGCCGGTCTCGATGGTGAGCGGCCCGACGGAGGCGGGGTCGGTGGTCAGGACGGCACCGGGCCCGAGCCTCAGTTCCGGTTCGTCGGTGCGGACCTCCACGGTGACCTCGCCCTTGATGCCATGGGCGCGACCGATGCGAGCGACTACCAGCTGCACTGTGCTTGATCTCCTGTCGAACTGCGACGAGCCGCTCACGGCTCGTACGACTGCGGGCCGGGGACGGCCCAGTGGCCCTCCCCGGCCCGAGCCGGTGCTGCGTTTGGCGTCAGCGGACGTGGTCCACGTCGACGAGGTCGACGCGGACACCACGGCCGCCGATGGCGCCCACGACGGTACGCAGAGCACGTGCGGTGCGACCGTTGCGGCCGATCACCTTGCCGAGGTCGTCCGGGTGGACCCGGACCTCGAGCACGCGGCCGCGACGCAGGTCGCGCGAGGCGACCTGTACATCGTCAGGGTTGTCGACGATGCCCTTCACGAGGTGCTCGAGAGTCTCCTCGAGCATGCTCAGGCCTCGGTCGACGCAGACGCAGAGGACGCGGCGGCGGCCTCGTCCTTCTTCTCGGCCTTCTTCTTCTGGGTGATCGCCTCACCCTTGCCCTCGTCGTCGCCGCCGAGTGCCTCGAAGGACGGACGGGCCGACTTCTCGGCGGCCTGGAGCAGCGGAGCCGGGGCGGGCTCGCCCTTGAACTTCTGCCAGTCGCCGGTCTTCTTCAGGATGGCGAGCACGGGCTCGGTCGGCTGGGCGCCGACACCGAGCCAGTACGCCACGCGCTCGGCGTCGACCTCCATCACCGACGGGTTGTACGTCGGGTGGTACTTGCCGATCTCCTCGATCGCACGGCCGTCACGACGGGTGCGGGAGTCGGCGACGACGATGCGGTAGTGAGGCGAACGGATCTTGCCCAGACGCTTCAGCTTGATCTTGACTGCCACGGGAGTGGGTTCTCCTGGAATTGACGTGATTGGGCACGGCGAGATGTGCCGCGTGGGGTTGCGGTACCCGAGTGCCCGATGGACGCGTCAGCCGGAGGAGAGAGGGGTCCTGTGCGACTGTCGAGTACAGCTAGCCATTGTGCCACACCCGGCGGGGCGCGCCTGACGGAGGGGTGGGCGCGCTTCACCGGCACCCGGCGGCGGCGCGGGCCGGGGTGGATCGCGCAGCCCGGCGTCTGCGGGACGCCGCGCCCGCCTGTGCCGCCCCAGCGGCACGACTGCCCGCGGTCGCGGCGCGAGCGACGGCATCCCGCGTCTCCGACACCCACGAGATGCCGGAGACGATCAGCTTGCCGCCGCTACTACTTCCGGGATCTGGAAGGGTTTGCCGCAGCCCCCGCAGACGATGGGGGCCTGGGCGAGGACCGAGGGGACGACACGGACGTTGCGGCCGCAGTCGCAGACGGCCTTGACGCGGACACCGCCCCCGGAGGAGCCGTGCCGTGCGGCCGGTCCGCGGAAGCTGCGGGCCGTGTCCCCCGCGGTCGCCGCGGAGTGGGCCTTCAGGGCGCGCTGGAGGCGCTCCGTCGTCGGGCGGTAGCGGCGCTTCGCCTCGGGAGTGAGCGTGACCAGTGAGAAGCCGCTGCTGGGGTGCGGTTCATCGGGATGGTCCAGGCCCAGCTCCTCGGCGATCGCGAGGAATCTGCGGTTGTGGTAGCGGCCGGCGCGGGATGTGTCGCGTACGCCGCGCGCGGCGGCGACGCCGTGGACTGCCTCGTGCAGCAGTCGTTCGAAGGAGAGTTCGTGACCGCACGCGGACGACGACTCCCCGATCAGGGACTCGGGCGCGGCAAGATCGGGCAGCTCGGGGTGGTACCGCTGAATGTCGGCCCACGCCTGCGCCAGCTCTGCGGCGAGAACAGGTGGTGTCTGTGTCGTGCTCACGTAATGACAACGAGCCTGGGTGCCTCTGTGTTCCGATTCCGGGGCATCCCAAATAATTTGCACGTACCCGTCAGTTGCCGCTGATGCGTCCTGACGAGTACGGGTGCGCTGATCTGCGGAGAAGCCTCGCAGCTCATCTCAAGGTGGTGCGTAGGCTGACGTACGCCCCGCGCGTGAGCGGTCTCCGCGCGCCGGTGCGCGTGAGGCTCGCGAATGCGCAAGAGGCGTTTCGGTCGCTCTCGCGGGGACATGGCGTCCGGCTCGGCGGGCCCGCCACGGGCGCGACGTTACCGGGTCCTCCCCCGGCACCGCGCACCGCCCCACCACAAGCCACTCCCGGTCCCGTCGACCTTGGCCGGAATCGGCGTACGGGTGCCTTCGCCATGGCGGACCGTACGGCCCGCGATCACCGGAATGTGAGTTCTTGCCACTGGCACAGGCGACTACCAAGCCGTCGCCGCATTCCACTGGACGACACGACGAGGGCGGAGTTTCCTGGCATACGGGGGGTGTGCGGGGCGCACTGCACGGGGGCCAGGGGATCGGACACTGCGGCAACTCTCGGCTGATTGGGGCGCTTACCTATGACACCTACGCTCGTGCGGCAGCACCTGCCTCGCACGGGGGCCGTCCCCCGTGCGGACCTGCGTGCACGCGCGCGTGACTGGTCCGAGATCCAGGAGCGGATGCTCGTACCGCTCTACGAGGCCGTCCACGAGCGACTGGCCGTGGGGCCCGCGACACGACTGCTCGGCCTCGGCTGCGGCTCCGGGCTGGCCCTGCTGATGGCGGCCTCGCGCGGTGCCGCGGTCACCGGTGTCGACACCTGTGCCGACCGGCTGGCCCTCGCCCGGGAGCGGTTGCTGCCCGACGTACGGGACGCACGCACGCGTGACGACACCCGGGTCGTCGTGCACGGCTCGCCCGCGCAGGCCGCCCGCACGGACACGTACACCGTGGTGACCGCCTTCCAGCCGATCGGCTGCCTCGCGGGCGACGCGGAGGGGCTGGGCGAGCTGCTCGCCGAGGCGGTGCCGCTCGCCGGGCACGGAGCGGCGGTGGTGCTGGCCGGCTGGGGCCCGCCGGAGCGGTGCGCCACGGCGTCCGTGCTCCGGGTGGCCACCGAACTGGCGGAGCCGCTGCGCGGCGCGGGCGCCTGGCGCCCCACGGGCCGCGACGACCTGGAACGGGTCGCCGCGCGGGCGGGGCTGCGGCCGGACGGCTCCGGGCGGGTGGCCTGCCCGTTCGGCTACGCCGACATGGACAGCGCGGTACGGGGCCTGAAGTCGACCGGCCTGTTCGACCCGGCGGTCACGGCCACGGACCAGGTGCAGGTCGACAAGGAGCTGACGGAGGCCCTCCACCCGTACCAGCGGCAGGACGGGACCGTGTGGATGCCGAACGTGTTCCGGTACCTCGTCGCGCGCGTGCCCTGAGAAACGCCGCCGGGGCGCCCCTCCGACGAGGGACGCCCCAGCGGCACACCGGCGAGTCGGCTCAGCCCATGAACTTCTTGAACTCGTCGGGCAGCTCGAAGTCCTTGCCGCCCTGCTGCGGCAGGCCGAAGGCGTTGCCGCCCTCCGCGGCGGCGGCGCGGCGCGCGGCCTCCTCCTGCTCCTGCTGCTTGCGCTTCATCGGGTTGCCGGAGCGCTGCTTGCCCTTGGCCTGCTTCTGCTTCTTCTTCGCCCGGCCCGGACCGCCACCCATGCCCGGCATCCCGGGCATCCCCGGCATGCCGCCGCCCTGAGCCATGCGGGACATCATCTTGCGGGCCTCGAAGAACCGCTCGACCAGGCCCTTCACCGCGCTGACCTCGACACCGGAACCCTTGGCGATACGAGCACGGCGCGAGCCGTTGATGATCGTCGGTTCCTGGCGCTCGGCCGGGGTCATCGACTTGATGATCGCGGCCGTGCGGTCGACGTCCCGCTCGTCGAGGTTGTTGATCTGGTCCTTGATCTGGCCCATGCCGGGGAGCATGCCGAGCAGCTTGGAGATGCTGCCCATCTTCCGGACCTGCTCCATCTGGGCCAGGAAGTCGTCCAGGGTGAAGTCCTGGCCCTTCTTCGACGCCAGCTTGGAGGCCATCTTCTCGGCCTCTTCCTGACTGAACGTCTTCTCCGCCTGCTCGATCAGCGTGAGCAGGTCACCCATGTCGAGGATGCGGGAGGCCATCCGGTCCGGGTGGAAGGCGTCGAACTCGTCGAGCTTCTCACCGTTGGACGCGAACATGATCGGCTTGCCGGTGATCTGCCGGATCGACAGGGCCGCACCACCGCGCGCGTCACCGTCGAGCTTGGAGAGCACCACGCCGTCGAAGCCGACGCCGTCGCGGAACGCCTCGGCGGTGTTGACGGCGTCCTGGCCGATCATCGCGTCGACGACGAACAGGATCTCGTCGGGCGAGACCGCGTCCCGGATGTCCGCGGCCTGCCGCATCATCTCCTGGTCGATGCCCAGGCGGCCGGCGGTGTCCACGATCACGATGTCGTGGACCTTGGTCCGCGCGAAGTCGACGGAGTCCTTGGCGACCTTCACCGGGTCGCCCACGCCGTTGCCCGGCTCGGGCGCGTAGACGGCGACTCCCGCGCGCTCGGCGACGACGCTCAGCTGGTTGACGGCGTTGGGGCGCTGGAGGTCGGCGGCGACCAGCACCGGCGAGTGGCCCTGTTCCTTCAGCCAGCGGCCGAGCTTGCCCGCGAGGGTGGTCTTACCGGCTCCCTGCAGACCGGCCAGCATGATCACGGTCGGCGGCTGCTTGGCGAAGCGCAGCCGACGGGTCTCGCCGCCCAGGATCGTGACGAGCTCGTCGTTCACGATCTTCAGCACCTGCTGGGCGGGGTTCAGCGCCTTGGAGACCTCGGCGCCGAGCGCGCGCTCCTTGACGTTCTTGATGAACGTGCGGACGACGGGCAGCGCCACGTCCGCTTCGAGGAGGGCGATGCGGATCTCACGCGCCGTGGCGTCGATGTCCGCTTCGCTCAAGCGCCCCTTGCCGCGCAAGTTCTTGAAGGTCGCTGAAAGGCGATCGGAAAGAGTATCGAACACGGCGGCGTCGGTCCTCGGAGTCGGAGACAGGCTGGGGAATCGCCCTCCAGGGTATCCCGGCGCGGCGGAACACCGGAGTGTCCTCACCCACGCAGCGTCTCCTCCAGTTTCCGCGCCATCGCCACGGCCTCCTCGGCGGGCAGGGGCGTGCCGTCGGGGCCGGTGACGTAGAAGGCGTCCACGGCGTTCGCGCCGAGCGTGGAGACGTGCGCGCTGCGCACCCGTACGGCCGCGTCCTCCAGCGCCCGTCCGATCCGGAACAGCAGCCCCGGCGCGTCCTGCGCGCGGACCTCTATCACGGTGGCGTGCCGGGAGGCGGCCGGGGCGACCGTCACGCGCGGCGGCGGGGCGACCACGCCCCGGCGGCGCGGGTAGGCGGCGTCCCGTTCGGCGAGGCGGCCGGCGATGTCCAGGGTGCCGTCGAGGGCGCGTACGAGGTCCGCACGGAGCCGGGCGGCCTGGGGCAGGGAGCCGTACTCGGCGGCGACCCGCCAGTCCAGCAGCAGCACGGAGCCGTCCACGCCGTCCGGGAGGTCCACCGCGCGCAGCTCGGCGGTCCGTACGGTCAGCCGGTGCAGGGCGAGCACCCCGGCCACGGCGGGCAGCACGCCCTCCTGGTCGGGCACGGCGATGCGCAGCTCCACGCCCAGCGGCTCGGGGTCGCCGGAGGGTTCGGTGGGCGGCTCGGCCCGGGCCCGCAGGGACAGCACCGGCGCGCCCGTGGCGACGGCCTCGATCGCGAGGCGCTCCTGTTCCGCGGTGGGCGCGGCTTCCTCGGGCCCCTCCGGGGCGCCCCCTGACAGCACGGCACAGACCCGTTCGATCAGGTCGGCGACGAGTGAGGCGCGCCAGGACGACCAGGCGGCCGGCCCGGTGGCGAGGGCGTCCGCCTCGGTGAGGGCGTGCAGCAGTTCGAGGGTGCCCTGGGTGCCGACGGCGTCGGCGACCGCGCGTACGGTGGCGGGGTCCTCCAGGTCACGCCGGGTGGCGGTCTCGACGAGCAGCAGATGATGGCGTACAAGTGCGGCGATCACGATGACGTCGTGCCGGTCGAAGCCGATGCGGGCGGCCACGTCCCTGGCGATGACCTCGCCGGCCACCGAGTGGTCGCCGGGCCAGCCCTTGCCGATGTCGTGCAGCAGCGCGGCGACCAGCAGCAGGTCGGGGCGGCTGACGCGGCGGGTGAACGCGGAGGCGCGCACGGCGGTCTCGATGAGGTGCCGGTCGACGGTCCACAGGTGCACGGCGTTGCGCTGCGGGCGGCAGCGCACCCGGTCCCAGTCCGGCAGCAGCAGGCTGACCAGGCCCTCCGCCTCCAGCGCCTCCCAGACCTCGACGGTGGGGCGCCCGGAGCCCAGCAGGGTGACGAGCTGCTCACGGGCCTCGGCGGGCCACGGTGCGGGCAGCGGGCGCGCGCCGGCCGCCATGCGCCGTACGGCGTGCAGGGAGAGCGGGAGTCCGGCCTGGGCGGCGGCGGCCGCGGCGCGCAGGGGGAGCACGGGATCGCGGTCGGGGCGCGCGGTGCGGGCGAGCACCACCTCGCCGTCCTGCTCCACGACCCCTTCGGCCAGCGGCGACCGCTCGGGGGCCTGCTTCCCACCCCCCAGCATGGCGCGCAGCCGGGGCCGTACCGCGCGGGAGCGCAGTACGCGTCCCACTTCGCGCCAGGTGACGTCCCCGGCGTAGGCGATGACCCGCGCGGCCTCGTAGACCTGCCGCAGCAGCGCGTCCGCGTCGAGCACGCCCAGTTCGGCCGCGACCTGGTCCTGTTCCTGGAGCGCGAGCCGGTCGGTGGCGCGGCCGGTCGTCAGATGCAGGGCGTCCCGTACGTCGAGGAGCCGGCGGCGGGCGTCGGCGAGGCCCTCGCGCGGGGCGTCGGCGAGCCAGGAGGCGGCGACGGCGCGCAGGGCGGTGGCGTCGCGCAGTCCGCCGCGGGCCTCCTTGAGGTCGGGTTCCAGGAGGTACTGCAGTTCGCCCTGGCGTTCGGCGCGTTCCTCGCACAGCTCCCTCAGGGCGGGGAGACGTTTCGGCGCCTGGTTGCGCCAGTCGGCGAGGACCACCGTGCGCAGTGACGTGGTGAGGCCGAGGTCACCGGCGATGTGCCGGGCGTCCAGCAGCCCGAGCTGCACCTTGAGGTCCTCGCCCGCTGTCCTGCGTGCCTCGGCCGGGGTGCGGACGGAGTGGTCGAGGGCGAGGCCCAGGTCCCAGACGGGGTACCAGAGGCGGTCCGCGAGGGCGGCGACCGCCTCGGGGTCGGTGCCGTCGTGCAGCAGGAGCAGGTCGAGGTCGCTGCGTGGGGAGAGTTCCGCGCGCCCGTAGCCGCCCACGGCGACCAGGGACACCCCGCGCGCCCCTTCGGCGCCCGCCGCGAACAGCCCGCCGAGCCAGTTGTCGGTGAGGTCCGCGAGGGCGGCACGGCGCGGCGGCCCGGACCGCGCCTTCTCGGTGAGAAGGCGCAGCCGGGCCGCCGCGTAGCCGCTGGGTCCCGAGTCCTCTGCCTCGTTGCGCATGTCCGTTCCCGTCACCCGGCGACTCCTGTTCCGTTCGTCCGCGTCAGAGCGCGTCCGGACCGCGCTCGCCGGTCCGCACCCGTACGGCCGTCTCGACCGGGATCGACCAGACCTTGCCGTCACCGATCTTGCCGGTGCGGGCCGCCTTGACCACGACGTCGATGAGCTGTTCGGCGTCGTCGTCCTCGACCAGTACCTCGATGCGGATCTTGGGCACCAGGTCGACGGTGTACTCGGCACCGCGGTAGACCTCGGTGTGGCCGCGCTGGCGGCCGTAGCCGCTGGCCTCGGTGACGGTCAGACCGTGCACTCCGAAGGCCTGCAGGGCCTCCTTGATCTCGTCGAGCCGGTGCGGCTTGACGACGGCGGTGATGAGCTTCATGCGTCCACCTTCTTGTTCTCGGCCGGGGCGGCGGGGGCGGTGGCCGCGGTGCGGGCCGCGCCGCCGCCGGCGCCGCTGAAGTCGTATGCGGTCTCGGCGTGCTCGGCCTGGTCGATGCCGGCCACCTCGTCGTCCTCGGAGACTCGCATACCGATGGTCCTGTCGAGGAGGAAGGCGAGGACCGCGGAGACGACCAGGGAGTAGGCGAGGACACCGAAGACACCGGCGCACTGCTTCCAGAACTGGTCCAGGCCGCCGCCGTAGAAGAGGCCCGCGACGTCGGACTGGCCCTTGCCGGTGGCGAAGAAGCCGATGAGCAGGGAGCCGAGGATGCCGCCGACGAGGTGGACGCCGATGACGTCGAGGGAGTCGTCGTAGCCGAACCTGTACTTCAGGCCGACGGCCATGGCGCACAGCACACCGGCGATGACGCCGACGGCGATCGCGCCGAGCGGGGAGACCGCGCCGCCGGCCGGGGTGATGGCGACCAGACCGGCGACCGCGCCGGAGGCGGCGCCCAGCGTGGTGAACGCGCCGTGGCGGATCTTCTCGTAGGCGAGCCAGCCGAGGACCGCGGCGCCGGTGGCGACCTGGGTGTTGACGAACATCAGGGCGCCGACGCCGTCGTCGTTGCCGAGCCAGGAACCGGCGTTGAAGCCGAACCAGCCGAACCACAGCAGACCGGCGCCGAGCATGACCAGCGGGAGGCTGTGCGGGCGCATCGGGTCCTTCTTGAAGCCGACGCGCTTGCCGATCACCAGGATCACACCGAGCGCGGCGGCACCGGCGTTGATGTGGACCGCCGTACCGCCGGCGAAGTCGATGACGCCCAGCTCGAAGGCCCAGCCGCCGGCGCCCCAGACCCAGTGCGCGACCGGGAAGTAGACGACGGTGGCCCACAGGGCGATGAACAGCGCCCACGCGGTGAACTTCACGCGGTCCGCGAGCGCTCCGCTGATCAGCGCGGGCGTGAGGACGGCGAACATCATCTGGAAGACCAGGAAGACGAAGACCGGGATGGTGTAGCCGTCCCAGAGTTCCGTCAGGCCGATGTCGCTCAGGCCGACCCAGTCGGAGTTCCAGCCGATGACGCCCCCGGAGTCGGTGCCGAACGCCATGGAGAAGCCGTACAGCACCCACAGGACGGTGACGATCCCCAGGCTGATGAAGCTCATCATCAGCATGTTCAGCGTGCTCTTGACGCGGACCATGCCTCCGTAGAAGAAGGCCAGGCCCGGGGTCATGAGCATCACCAGGGCGGAACAGATGAGCATGAACCCTGTGTTGGCGGCGGACAGCGTGGGCCCGTCTGCGGCCAGGGTGATGGCTGATGCCATCGGCGTCTCCTCGTCGTTGGTACGGCCCCGTGCGGGCGAAGCCTCGAGCGGATTGAGGGGTGGGCCGGTTATGCGCCATGAGATTGGCGCAGCGCCGTTTCGGTGGAAGCCCCTCGTTGTTTCGCCGCCGTGACGAAGGCACCCGGCGTGTTACGGGTCGATGAACTGCCGGATCCGGGGCGCGCCGATCGTTATCGTGGCGCAACCTTCGGTGCCCGGTGGTGAGCCGTGGCCGGGGAGGCACACAACCGGCCGCGGTCGGCCTCCGAATGACCTGGCATGGGGGAGCCGAGTCGGGCAGTTCGGGAGGGCCGGCCGCGGCCGGGGCCTGGCGGTACCTCGGGAGTGTCAGACCGCGTCCGCGGTCTCGGGCAGCTCGATCGCGAGCCGCTCGCTGAGTTCCACGACGTCGGCGAGGTCCCCGAAGTCGCGTACGGCGGTGTCGACCGTCTTTCGGATACGAGTGTTGACGCGCTCGGAACGGACCTTCTTGGCCGCCTTGATGGCGTCGGTGGCGAGAACCGCGCTCTGCTCGGGCTCGCTCTGCAGCAGATGGACGGTGGCCATGCCGATCAGGTTGAGGGCGTAGGAACGCTGGTGTTCGCCGCCCTCCTGGCCGAACAGCTCCACGGCCCGCCGCATCAGCGGCTCGGCGAGCGAGGCGTAGGTGGGGCTGCGGCCGGCGACGTAGGCGAGGTCGCGGTAGGAGTGGGAGTTCTCCGCGTACAGCTCGGCCTCGGAGAAGAAGCGGATCCAGTCGGGGTCGGGCTCGTCCCACTCGTCGGCCTCGGCGAAGGTGTCCTCGGCCATCCGCACCGCCCGCTTGCACCGGCCGGGCTGGCCCATGTTGGCGTAGGCGCGGGCCTCCATCGCATACAGCATGGACTGGGTGCGCGGGCTCGCGCAGTCCCGGCTGCCGTACTGCGCGAGGTGGATCAGCTCCAGGGCGTCCTCGGGCCGGCCGAGGTGGATCATCTGCCGGCTCATGTTGGACAGCACGTACGAGCCGAGCGGCCGGTCGCCGGCCTCCTTGGCGGAGTGCAGGGCGAGCACGAAGTACTTCTGCGCGGTGGGCTGGAGCCCGACGTCGTACGACATCCAGCCGGCCAGTTCGGCGAGTTCGGCGGCGACCTTGAACAGGCGCCGGGTGGCGGCCTCGGGCTGGGGCTCCTGGAGCAGGTCGGTCACCTCGTGCAGCTGTCCGACGACCGCCTTGCGGCGCAGGCCGCCGCCGCACTGGGCGTCCCACTGCCGGAACATCACGGTGGTGGTCTCCAGCAGGTCCAGCTCCGGCTTGGACAGCCGGCCGCGGGCGCGGGCGGCGGAGGACACCGGTTCGGCCTCGGGCCGGGCCGGCGTGGCGGACGGGGAGGGGACGAGCCAGCGCTGCATGGGCTCGATGAGGGACGGGCCCGCGGAGAGGGCCAGCGAGCTCCCGAGGAAGCCGCGCCGCGCCAGCATCAGGTCGCTGCGCGAGAACTCGCTGAGCAGGGCCACGGTCTGCGGGCCCGTCCAGGGCAGGTCGACACCGGTCGCGGAGGGTGCCGGGCGGGTGCTGCGCAGACCCAGGTCCTCGACGGAGACCACGACGCCGAAGCGTTCGGAGAACAGCTCGGACAGGATTCTGGGGATCGGCTCGCGCGGGTTCTCACCGTCCAGCCAACGGCGTACGCGCGAGGTGTCGGTGGAGATGTGATTGGCGCCCAACTGGCGTGCTCTGCGGTTGACCTGTCGGGCGAGTTCACCCTTGGACCAGCCGCTGCGGACGAACCACGACGCGAGCAGCCCGTTCGGACGCTTCTCCGTACTCGCAGCGTTCGTCCCGCTACCGCCGTTGCCGCTCACTGGAACGCCCCCATCCCTGAAGACCACTTGTCGCCGAGTGCGCCAAGCCCTATCAGAATGCCGGTCGTCGGGGCCGCCCGTCCGACGGTTGTCACCCTTCGAACGGAAAGCCGAGTTGCCTCCGGCATACCCACGAGTGCATGTGCCCCAAGAAGCCGTGCACACAAAGTAACCCTACGATCACCCGTCTCACCATGGCGGAACCGCAATCGCCACCATTCGCCACCCCTTCGAATGAACTCACCGTTGTCATCTCGCGATTCACTTGACACAGGACGACCAAGAGCGGATGCAGCGATGCGCTGAGGGGCGCGCACCGCCGGACGCACCACCCCGGGCGCTTCGAGGCGCTGGTTGAGCGGAGCCGCGTCGGGAAGTCGGAAACAGAGAGTCACATTCTGCATTCGCTACGTGACCATTGGCGCACCGGACCCGTTGGAGGGGGCATGGGCTTCACGATCGGTATCAGTCGGGGCATCCGCGACATCCGGTCCGGCACGCGTCGCCGGAGCCGCTCCTCGGACGGCACCGTCGTGGCGGAGTACACCGGACTGTGGGGCTGGGACGTGGTGCCGGGCGTCCGGGCCGCCGCGGGTGCCTGCTCCTGCGGCCGCGCCGACTGCGGGGCACCGGGCGCGCATCCGCTGGACCTCGCGCCGGTGATCCGCGCCGGGGCCCCGCTGGACGAGGCGACCGCGGTCTGGTCGGAGTTCCCGGGGGCCTCACTGATGCTGCCGGTCGGGCGGGCGTTCGATGTGATCGAGGTCGCGGAAGCCGCCGGGCGCCACGCCCTGGCCCGGCTGGAACGCATGGGCCTGCCGGTCGGCCCGGTCGCCGCCACCCCGGACGGCCGCGCCCACTTCTTCGTCGCCCCCGGCGCCGCCGCCGCGCTCCCCGAGCTGCTCTACCGCATGGGTTGGGACGACCCGGCCGCCCTGGACCTGCGCGGTCTCGGACCCGGTACGCACATCACGGCACCGCCGTCCGACCGGGGCGACCTGGGCCCGGTGCGCTGGCTCCGCTCCCCCGCCCTGGACTCGGCGTCCCACCGCCCGCCCGAGGCCCGCCTGCTGCTGGGCACGCTGGCGTACGTGGCGCACCGGTCGGGGGCGTAGACCTCCGGTCATCGGCCACGCGGCGACCCCGCGGACACCGGCACGGACCCGGCCACGCCGGACACCGGTCGAAGGACCGGTCCTGCGGACACCGTCAGAACGCGGTCCCGACGGACACCGGCCAGGGCCCCGGTCCTGCGGACACCGGTCGAAGGACCGGTCCTGCGGACACCGTCAGAACGCGGTCCCGACGGACACCGGTCGAGGACCCGGTCCTGCGGACACCGGGCAAGGGCGTGGTCACCCGGAGCCGGTGATCCGCCCTCCGGGGACGGCGAAGCGCCCGACCCCCGACCGGCTCGGGGGCGGGCGCTTCTCGCGTCTGCCGGGTTCTTCTCGGGCTCCGGGTGTCACTCCCCGATGAGGGCGTCCACGAACGCGTCCGGCTCGAACGGCGCCAGATCGTCCGCGCCCTCGCCGAGCCCGACCAGCTTGACCGGCACGCCCAGCTCGCGCTGCACGGCGATCACGATGCCGCCCTTGGCCGTGCCGTCCAGTTTGGTGAGCACGATGCCGGTGATGTCGACGACCTCGGCGAAGACCCGTGCCTGCACCAGGCCGTTCTGACCGGTGGTGGCATCGAGCACGAGCAGCACCTCGTCCAGCGGGGCCTGCTTCTCCACGACCCGCTTGACCTTGCCGAGCTCGTCCATGAGGCCGGTCTTGGTGTGCAGCCGGCCGGCGGTGTCGATGAGCACCGCATCGGCGCCCATCTCCTTGCCCTCCTTGACCGCGTCGAACGCGACGGAGGCGGGGTCACCGGCCTCCGGGCCGCGCACGGTGTGGGCGCCGACCCGCTCGCCCCAGGTCTGCAGCTGGTCGGCGGCGGCGGCACGGAAGGTGTCGGCGGCACCGAGCACCACGGTGTTGCCGTCGGCGACCAGGACGCGGGCGAGCTTGCCGGTGGTGGTGGTCTTGCCGGTGCCGTTGACGCCGACGACCATCACGATGCCGGGGCCGCCGGCCGCGTTCTCGGTGTGCACGGTGCGGTCCATCTCGGGACCGACCAGCGTGATCAGCTCCTCGCGGAGCAGCCCGCGCAGCTCCTCGGGGGTGCGGGTGCCGAGCACCTTCACGCGCTCGCGCAGTCGCTCGACCAGCTCCTGGGTGGGCTGCACACCGACGTCGGCGGTGAGCAGGGTGTCCTCGATCTCCTCCCAGGTGTCCTCGTCGAGGTGCTCGCGGGACAGCAGGACGAGCAGGCCCTTGCCCAGGGCGTTCTGCGAACGGGAGAGACGGGCGCGCAGCCGGATCAGACGGCCGGCGGTGGGCTCCGGGATCTCGATCTCGGGAGCCTCGGCGGCGGGCGGTTCCTCGATGACGACGGGACCGGCGCCCGCCGGAAGATCAACCTCCTCTATGGTGCGCCGCGGTTCCTCCCGCGGCGTCTCGGCCTCTTCGCCGACGTGCGGCTCGGCCGGGGGGGCGGTGATGTCGGGCGCGGCGGGCGGCGGCGGAGGCAGCGGCTTCTTGCGCCGGCTGCCGACGATGAGCCCGCCGAGCGTGCCGAGCACGACCACGGCGATGACTACAGCAAGGATGACGATGTCCATAACAGCCCCAGTATGGCGTGGTCTCTCGGGAGGCCGTTCGTTGTACGCGCGGGGCCGTCGGCCCCGCCGGGCCGGCCCGCTTTCGGCACCGTGCCGAGCGGGGAGCCCTCAAGGGTGGGGGCACAACGCGTCCGGTATCGGACGCGTGGGGTCCGCGAAGGCGACATGGACGCCTGGCCCCGGGAAACGCGCCGCCGCCCCGGCTCGGGCGGTGGCCCGGCCGGGACGGCGGTGAACAGTACGGGGAGAGGGGCAGCGGGGACTTGGGCCCTTCTCCCTGGGCTTGGCGGGCCGCTGCTCAGCCCATCTCCTCCAGCGCCTTGCCCTTTGTCTCCTTCACGAACTTCAGGACGAACGGGATGGAGAGCGCGGCGAAGACCGTGTAGACCACGTAGGTGGCCGACAGGTTCCAGTCGGCCAGCGAGGGGAAGCTCGCGGTGATGGCCCAGTTGGCGATCCACTGCGCGGCGGCGGCGACACCGAGGGCGGCGGCGCGGATCCGGTTGGGGAACATCTCGCCGAGCATGACCCAGACGACCACGCCCCACGACAGGGCGAAGAAGAGGACGAAGACGTGCGCGGCGATCAGGGCGACCCAGCCCTGGGTGGCGGGCAGCGATCCGTCGACGAGGTCGGCGGAGAAGGCCCAGGCCTCGAGGGCGAGGCCGATCACCATGCCGACGGAGCCGATGATCGCGAGCGGCCTGCGGCCGATGCGGTCGACGAAGATCATCGCGATGACGGTGCCGACGATGTTGATGATCGACGTGGTGAACGAGTAGAAGAACGAGTCCGTCGGGTCGACGCCGACCGACTGCCACAGCGTCGAGGAGTAGTAGAACGCGACGTTGATGCCGACGAACTGCTGGAACACCGACAGGCCGATACCGATCCAGACGATCGGCTTGAAGAAGAAGCTGCCGCCGAGCAGGTCCTTGAAGCTGGACTTCTCCTCACGGTGCATCGCCGACTCGATCTCGGTGACGCGGGCGGTCAGGTCGATGTCCTTGCCCTCGACCTCTTCGAGGATCCGCCGGGCACGCTCGTGCTTGCCGACGGAGATCAGGTAGCGCGGGGACTCGGGGATGGCGAAGGAGAGCAGGCCGTAGAGGACGGCGGGGACGACCATGACGCCGAGCATGACCTGCCAGGCCTCCAGGCCCATCAGCTCACCGCGCTGGTCGCCGTCGGAGGCGTTGAGGATGCCCCAGTTGACCAGCTGCGAGATGGCGATGCCGACGACGATCGCGGCCTGCTGGAAGGAGCCGAGCCGGCCGCGGTAGGCGGGCGGGGCGACCTCGGCGATGTAGGCCGGGCCGATGACGGAGGCCATGCCGATGGCGAAGCCGCCGACGACCCTCCAGAAGGCGAGGTCCCACAGCGCGAAGGGCAGCGCGGAGCCGACGGCGCTGATGGTGAACAGGACCGCGGCGATCTGCATGCACCGGATGCGGCCGATGCGGTCGGCTATCCGGCCGGCGGTCGCGGCGCCGACGGCACAGCCGATCAGGGCGATGGCGATGACCTGCGCGAGCGCGGCGGAGCCGACGTCGTAGCGGTCGCGGATGGCCTCGACGGCACCGTTGATCACGGAGCTGTCGTAGCCGAAGAGGAAACCGCCCATGGCGGCCGCCGCCGCGATGAAGACGACGTGCCCGAGATGTTCGGGGTGAGCCGCCTTGGCTCCTGACTGTGGTGCCTGCGATGTGCTGGTCACGTTGTACTCCTCGGGCCACCGGCAACATCGCCGGATGGGGGGTCAGCCCTTCGAGGTCCAACTGAAGGTACCTGAAGGTAAAAGCAACATTGCAGAGACTATGTCTTCAACTTTTGAAGTCAATAGGCGATGCCGTGTGAGCTTGGAGACGCATCGGAGGACAAAATGTTCAGAAGTTGAAGGCTTGGTGTCGCTCTAGCGCAGACGCTGGCTGATGACCTTGGACACGCCGTCGCCCTGCATGGAAACGCCGTAGAGCGCGTCGGCGACCTCCATGGTGCGCTTCTGGTGCGTGATCACGATCAGCTGCGAGGCCTCCTGCAGCTCCTGCATGATCCGGATCAGCCGCTGGAGGTTGGTGTCGTCGAGGGCGGCCTCCACCTCGTCCATGACATAGAACGGGCTGGGCCGCGCCTTGAAGATCGACACGAGCATCGCCACGGCGGTCAGCGACCGTTCGCCGCCCGAGAGCAGGGAGAGCCGCTTGACCTTCTTGCCGGGCGGACGCGCCTCGACGTCCACGCCCGTGGTGAGCATGTTGTCGGGGTCGGTCAGCACCAGCCGCCCCTCACCGCCCGGGAACAGCCGGGAGAAGACGCCCTCGAACTCGCGCGCGGTGTCCCGGTACGCCTCGGTGAAGACCTGCTCGACACGCTCGTCGACCTCCTTGACGACCTGGAGCAGGTCCGCGCGGGTCTTCTTCAGGTCCTCCAGCTGTTCGCTGAGGAACTGGTGGCGTTCCTCCAGCGCCGCGAACTCCTCAAGGGCGAGCGGATTCACCTTGCCGAGCTGCTGGTAGGCACGTTCGGCGGCCTTCAGGCGCTTCTCCTGCTCGGCCCGTACGAAGGAACGGGGCCGGTTGCGCGGATGCTCCGGATCCTCCGGCAGCTGTTCACCCTCGGCGGGGGGCGAGGGCGGCACCTGCTGGTGCGGGCCGTACTCCGACACCAGCCCGGCCGGTTCCACACCCAGTTCCTCCAGCGCCCTGGTCTCCAACTGCTCCATCCGCAGCCGCTTCTCGGCTCCTAGTACCTCGCCCCGGTGAACTGAATCCGTCAACTTGTCGAGTTCCGCCTTGAGGTCGCGTCCCTCGGTGCGGGCGCGGGCGAGTTCCTGCTCGCGGCGGGCCCTGGCGGCCTCGGCTGCGGTGCGCTCCCGGTCGGCGCGGACGAGGGAGACCTCGACGTGCGCGAGGAGCTGCCGGGCGCCGGAGGCGACGGCCCCGGCGACGGCGGCCTCGTGCCGCAGCCGGGCCAGGCGCTGTTCGGCACGCGCGCGTGCCTCGCGTTCCGCGCGGGCCGCGCGGTCCAGTGAGTCGGCCCGTCCGGCGAGCCCCTTGACCCTCTCCTCGTGCGTACGGACCTGGAGACGGGCCTCCATCTCGGTCTGGCGGGCGTTGGCCCCGTCGGCGGCGAGCCGGTCGCGTACGGCGGTGTCGGGTTCCTCCTCGAACGGCATCTCCTCGGCGACAGCGAGCCGCTCGGCGAGTTCCTCGGCGTCGGTGAGCGCCTTGTCGAGGGCCTCCTGTGCCCGGGTCGCGGCGGCGCCGGCCCGTTCCGCCTCCCCGGCGGCGCCGCGCGCCTGCCCGGCGAGCCGGCCGAGCTGCTGGGCGACGGAGGACTTCTCCCGGTCGGCGGCCCGGCGCCGCTCCCCGAGTTCCTCGACGAGGCCCGCGCCCTCCCGGCGCCGCCCGGCCGCAGCCTCCTGCGCCTCGGCCAGCTCCGCGCACCGTACGGCCAGCTCCTCCAGCTCGGCGGCGGCCTCGTCCACGGACGCCTGTACTTCCAGCAGGCTGGGGGCTCCTGCCGAACCGCCCTGCGCGAAGTGTGCGCCGAGCAGATCGCCTTCGGCGGTGACGGCGGTGAGATGGGGGTGGGCGCGGACGAGCTCCTCGGCGTCCTCCAGGGTCCCGACGACGACGATGCCGTGCAGCAGCCGTCGTACGGCCGGCATGAGGTCGGCGGGTCCGCTGACGAGGTGCTCGGCGGGGAGGAGGGAGGCGGGCGGGTCGGCGGCTGCGGGTGCGTCGGGGCCGGTCGCGTAGTTCCCCGCGCCCCTTTGAGGGGCCGGTGTTCCTGTCAGGAGCAGGGTCGCTCGGCCCGCGTCCTGTTTGCGCAGGAGGCGGATCGCCTCGGCCGCGGCGGACGGTGAGGTCACCGCGAGGGCGTCCGCCACCGTGCCGAACGCGGCCGCGAGCGGTACCTCGTAGCCGGCCGTCACCGCCAACAGCTCCGCGGCCGGGCCCAGCACCCCCATGAGGCGGTCCTTCGCGTCCAACAGGGCGCCGGTGCCGTCCTTGCGGCGCAGGCCGAGCGCCAGTGCCTCGTGGCGGGCCTGGGTCGCGGCGCGCTTTCGTTCCGCCGCGGTGACCGCCTCGCGGGCGGTGGTGAGGGCGGTCTCGGCCTCCGCGAGCCGCCGCTTGGCGTCCTCGTGCCGCTCGGCGAGTTCGGCGTCGCCCGCGTCGAGGCCGTCGACCTCGGCCCGCAGTGCCTCGTACTCCTCCTGCGCGGCGACGGCCCGCTCCTGGGCCTCGTCACGGGCGACGGCCAGCCGCTCGATCTCGGCCTGGGCGGCGGCGGCACGCGAACGGGCCGCTCCCGCCTGCCCCTTGAGCCGGGCGAGCCCCTCGCGCCGGTCGGCGATGGCCCGCGCGGCGTCCTTCAGCCGCCGCTCCTCCTGGGCGAGTTCGCGTTCCAGCTCCGCGCGGTGGGCGACCGTGTCCTCCAGCGCGTGTTCGGCGGCCTCCAGGGCGGCCTCAAGTTCGGCCTCCTGTTCCCGGATGCGCGCGGCCTCGCGCTCCATGTCCTCCGGGTCCCGGCCACGCCGCTCCTCGGGGGGCGCGGAGGTCGCGCTCTTCACACGCGCGTCGGCCAGCGAGATCGTGCCACGCACCCGCTCGGCGAGCTGGGAGAGCTCGTACCAGGTCTGCTGGGCACTTTGCAGCCGGGGAGTGAGCCGGCGTACCTCGTCCTCCAGCTGGGCCTCGCGCTGGAGGGCCTTCCTCAGTTCGGCCTCGGCCGTCTCCTTGCGCCCCTTGAGGGCGGCCTCGTCGGCGATCTCGGCCTGCAACGCCTCACGCAGCCGTACGAGGTCGTCGGCGAGCAGCCGCAGCCGGGCGTCGCGCAGGTCGGCCTGGATGACGGCGGCCCGCCGCGCGACGGCGGCCTGGCGGCCGAGCGGCTTGAGCTGGCGCCGCAGCTCGCCGGTGAGGTCCTGCACGCGGGCGAGGTTGGCCTGCATCGCGTCCAGCTTCCGCAGCGCCTTCTCCTTGCGCTTGCGGTGCTTGAGGACGCCGGCGGCCTCCTCGATGAAGGCGCGGCGGCCCATGGGGTCGGCGTGCAGTACGGAGTCGAGCCGGCCCTGGCCGACGATGACATGCATCTCCCGGCCGATGCCGGAGTCGGAGAGCAGTTCCTGGATGTCGAGGAGCCGACAGGTGTCGCCGTTGATCTGGTACTCGCTGCCGCCGTTGCGGAACATGATCCGCGTGATGGTGACCTCGGCGTACTCGATGGGAAGGGCGCCGTCGGAGTTGTCGATGGTCAGGGACACCTCGGCACGGCCCAGCGGGGGACGGCCGGTGGTGCCGGCGAAGATGACGTCCTCCATCTTGCCGCCGCGCAGTGACTTGGCACCCTGCTCGCCCATGACCCAGCTGAGCGCGTCCACGACATTGGACTTGCCCGAGCCGTTCGGACCCACGACGCACGTGATCCCCGGCTCGAACCGGAGCGTGGTCGCGGAAGCGAACGACTTGAAGCCGCGGAGGGTCAAAGCCTTGAGGTGCACGCCGCCGGACTCTACCCGCCGGGCAGATCTCACTCCATGAACGCACGGTTTCGCGGGTGAACGCGCAGGGCACACCAGACGTTGAAGACGGTGAAAGGATGCGCGGGCCAGCGAGCGCTGAGCGCCGTGCGCGGGGGCGCGGAGGCGGGAAAGAAAGAAGGGACGCCGGGGCGTCCCTTGCAGTTCTGACTGCTCGGCGGTGGTGACGGGCGGGCCCGACCACTGCTGTGTTGTTTGTGCAGCGGTGAAGTGATCAGCGGTGCAGTGATCAGGTGAGCGCAGGCTCCGCCTGGTGTGCGTCAACGCTCTCCATGATCCTGTCGTGAGAAGCGGCAGCCGCCAGCGCGTCCTTCTCCGCCTGGATCCTTACGAGCTCGGATTCCAGGTCCTGGACACGCCGCTGGAGCCGTCGCATCTCGGCGAGGAGTCGAGGGTCGGAGCCGCCGACGTAACCGAGAAGCGCCTTTGCCATGATGGATGGTCCTCCACAATGAGTGACCGACCGATGCGGTGTGGGTCGTGAGGGATTCGCACCCGCGGTGCTTGGCAGGCCTGGAGTTGTGCTGCCGTTCAGCCATGCCAAACAGCTAAGGTGCGCGGGGCTTTCAGCGTCTCACCAAAAAGTTTGAGGGTCAACACGATCACGCCCCGTATCGGCGGACAACCGGGTGCGCACGGCCGGCGAGCGGCGGCGGCGCGAGTCTCACGGGTCCTCGGGACGTGGCGATCATCTTGGCGGGCGGCGCCGCCCGCGGCAAGCCCTTCTCGGCAATCACCAGGACTTTTTCGTCGGGGAGAGCTCGTCGCGCGGATCGCCCGTGGCGTCCGGGGCCGCCCGAGCGGGCGGGATCAGCGGACGGCGAAACCCTCGTAGCCGCCGCGCGGTGTGTCCCAGATCTCGGTGACTCCGTCCACGCGTCCGGGCGTGTCGCCGGCCTGGAGCCAGTCGAGCAGCCCCTCGCAGCGTTCGCGGGCGCCCTCTGCGACCACCTGGACCCTGCCGTCGCCCAGATTGAGAGCAAAACCACTCAGGCCGCCGATCTCCAGCGCCTTCGCCCGGGTGAACCAGCGGAAACCCACACCTTGGACGCGTCCGCGCACCCAGGCGACCAGTCGCACATCCTCGCTCATGGCTGCAACTTAACCGGACGAAGTCACTGAGGGCACTCGGCCGTCAGTGACCATGCGGTAGCGTCCCCACCCATGAATCTCATATGAAACTCACTCGTTCGTGTGAGTTTCGTGATCGTCGAGTTTCGGGTTGGTCGCCAGCACGAGTCGACCGCATGGACGAGGAAGGCCAGGACATGGGACGCCACCGACGCTCCGCCGCCGGCCGCGCCGCCACGGGCCGCGCCACCGGGATCACTCATGACGCCCCCTACGACGGCGGCTCGTTTCCGAGCGGTGACCGGGGGGACGGCCCGCCCACGATGGGCACCGCGCCGTATCTGAACCCGCAGGCGTACGCGGAGACGTACGCGAAGAGCGAGGCCTATCTCTACGCGCCGGACGATCTCTACGCGCCGGACGGCGCCGGAACCCCCGCCGGGGGCGGCGACTTCACCCGCGGCGGCTTCCCGGGCGCCGACTTCTCGACGGGGCCGGACCGGATCGGACACGCCTTCGCCGGTGACGGCCTCGCGCCCGGCGACGACGCGCCTCGCACCGGCGGACCCCGGCGCCGGAAGAAGAAGGCCGCGACCCCGGTCCGTACCGGCCTGCTCGGGGTCTCCGCCGCGGTGGCCCTCGGCACGGTGGCGGTGGCCACGGGCGCGGTGCCCGGTCTGGAGAACTACCGGCTCGGCGGCGACAGCGCCCCCGGTGACAGCGTGCAGGCCGGGAACGCGCCGACCAACTCGCCCGGCGAGCAGGGCGGCACGTCCGGCAGCCTGGAGAACCAGAGCCGTGACGCCGGCACCCCGGCGAGCCGCGACGCCGAGCGCCCCACCTCACCCGAGCCGTCCGCGTCGGCGTCGGCCGCGCCGACGAAGACCCCGGAGAAGAAGACTCCGGAGAAGCCGGAGAAGAAGGAGACCGCGGCGGCCCCGGAGAAGACCGCGGAGGAGACGCCGTCCCGCAAGGCCACGCCGGAGCCGGAGAAGAAGACGAGCGGTCCGGTGGCCGGGTCGGCGGAGGCCGTCGCCGGTGCCGAGGTGCTCCGGCTGGTCAACGTGGAGCGTGCCAAGGTGGGCTGCAGTCCGGTCGTCGCGAACAGCGCGCTGACCGATCTGGCCACCGCGTTCAGCGACGACATGGCCGCCCGGGGCTTCTTCGACCACACCGACCCCGACGGCGACACCCCGTGGGACAGGGCCCGGACGGCCGGCATAAGCAACTTGGGCGGCGAGAACATAGCCCGGGGCCAGGCCGACGCCGAGGCCGTGATGCAGGCCTGGATGGACAGCCCCGGCCACAAGGCGAACATACTGAACTGCGACTTCAAGACGCTGGGCGTGGGTGTCCACATGGGGTCGGGCGGTCCGTGGTGGACCCAGAACTTCGGGTACTGACTTCCGGTTAGCGCAATCTGATGGCCAGCGCTGCTCTGGCGTAGGCTTGCTTTCATGACGACCGTGCGACGCCCGGAGGAGCAGGAGCTCCCCTTCAACGTGTTCGCCAAGGCCTGCCCGTCCCGCGGCACGCTGGAGCACGTGACCGGGCGCTGGGGCGCGCTGACCCTCGGCGCGCTCCACGAGGGCTCGCTGCGGTTCAACGAGCTGCGCCGCCGGGTCGACGGGGTGAGCGAGAAGATGCTCTCCCAGACGCTGCACGCGCTGGAGCGCGACGGGCTGGTGCACCGCGAGGCCCAGCCCACCAACCCGCCCCGCGTGGACTACGAACTGACCCCGCTGGGCCACGAGGTCACCCGGCGCCTGCTGTCCCTCATCCAGTGTGTCGAGGGCAGCATGGACGCCG
This sequence comes from Streptomyces sp. NPDC020731, assembly GCF_044334705.1. Lineage (NCBI taxonomy): Bacteria > Bacillati > Actinomycetota > Actinomycetes > Kitasatosporales > Streptomycetaceae > Streptomyces > Streptomyces sp. NPDC020731. The sequence continues at coordinate 204,286 of NZ_JBIRTN010000007.1, read as the reverse complement.
TGCTCCAGGCCCGTGAGCGCTACGACGGGACGCGCGGCGCCCGCTGACACCTCGGGCAGAAGTAGCTGGACCGGTTCATCCACGCCCGCCGGCGCATCGGCGTACCGCAGCGGCGGCAGGGCAGACCCTCACGGCCGTACGCGTCCAGGGACCGGTCGAAGTAGCCGGACTCCCCGTTGACGTTGACGTAGAGGCTGTCGAAGCTGGTGCCGCCCACCGAGAGCGCGGCGTTCATGACGTCCCGGACATGGCCCAGCAGGAGCAGGGTGCGCGGGCGGGTGAAGCCGGCCGTCGGGCGCTCGTAGTGGACGCGGGCCCGCCACAGCGCCTCGTCGGCGTAGATGTTGCCGACGCCGCTGATCAGTGACTGGTCGAGCAGGGCCCGCTTGATGGTGGTCCGCCTGCGGCGCAGCGCCTGGTGGAACGCCTCCTCGTCGAAGAGCGGGTCGAGGGGGTCCCGGGCGATGTGCGCGATGACGTCGGGCAGTCCGTCGGGGGTGGTGTCGTGCAGCGACAGACCGCCGAAGGTGCGCTGGTCGACGAAGCGGAGCTCGGTGTCCAGGGCGTCGGTGAAGCGGACGCGGACGCGCAGGTGCTTCTCGTCCGGCGCCGTGTGCGGCTGGACCAGCAGCTGGCCGCTCATGCCGAGGTGGGCCAGGACCGACTGGTCGGTGTCCTCCAGGGGCAGCCACAGGTACTTGCCGCGGCGGCTGGGAACGCCGACGCGGTGCCCCTTGAGCCGGTGCGCGAAGTCGTCGGCGCCGGCGAGGTGACGGCGTACCGCGCGCGGATGCAGCACCTCGGCGTCGGCGACGGTCCGGTGGGCGACCCACCGCTCGAGTCCGCGCCGTACGACCTCGACCTCGGGCAGCTCGGGCATGGTGTCCCCTTCCAGGACCGGTGGACCGGGGGTGTCGTTCGGAGCGGGCCGACTTCAGGTGACGGCGCCTTGCCGCCGAACCGGGCGTGGGGGGAACCGGCGACCGACGACAATGCCGCCGGGGGCACCGCCCACGCCCTTCAGGCGGTGGGGAACGCGTGCCGGACCCCACGACCCCGGCGAGATCCGAACGGCACCCCGAACACCGAGCGCCCACCCCGGTGCGGGGCGGGCGCTCGGGTCGCGTTGTTCGTCAGGCGGAGGCCGACGGGGCGTCGGCGCTCTTCCCGGAGGCATCGGCTTCGGCGACCCGGACGGCCTCCTCGGCCTCCGCCGCCGCCTTGGCGCGCTCGTCCGCCGCGGCCCGGATGGACCGCCACGCGGACTCGGCGGCCTGCTGCTCCGCCTCCTTCTTGCTGCGGCCGGTGCCGGTGCCGTACGAGACGCCTCCGACGCGGGCGGCAGCGGTGAAGGTCTTCTCGTGATCGGGGCCGGTCTCCGTGACCAGGTACTCGGGCACGCCGAGTCCCTCGGTCGCGGTGAGCTCCTGGAGACTGGTCTTCCAGTCCAGGCCGGCACCGAGGTTCGAGGACTTCTCGATCAGCGGGTCGAACAGACGGTGCACCAGCTCCGCCGCCGAGTCCAGGCCCTGGTCGAGATAGACGGCGCCGATCACCGCTTCCAGGGTGTCGGCGAGGATGGAGGCCTTGTCCCGGCCGCCCGTGCCCTCTTCACCGCGGCCCAGCCGGATGAAGGAGCCCAGTTCGAGCCCACGGCCCACTTCCGCCAGCGCACGCGAGTTGACCACCGCGGCCCGCAGCTTGGCCAGCTGTCCTTCGGGCAGGTCGGGGTGGACGCGGTACAGCGTGTCCGTGACGACGAGGCCGAGCACGGAGTCCCCGAGGAACTCCAGCCGCTCGTTCGTCGGCAGACCGCCGTTCTCGTACGCGTAGGAACGGTGGGTCAGCGCACGCACCAGAAGGGCGGACTCGAGCCGGTAGCCGAGCCGCCCTTCCAGAAGCGTGTGGGACGAGGCCTGGTTGTCCGCTGAGTTCTTCTTCGGCGTCGACACAGTGCCTCTCACCAGCCGCTCAGACCTCGAGGACCTGGCGCTTGTTGTAAGTGCCGCAAGACGGGCACGCGATGTGCTGCAGCTTGGGCTCGTGGCAGCGCTCGCACGCAACCAGGGTGGGGACCGCAGCCTTCCACTGCGACCGGCGGTGGCGCGTGTTGCTGCGCGACATCTTCCGCTTCGGAACAGCCACGGCTACTTCTCCTGCTTCTCGTCGACGCCCGGTTCGGCGCCGCTCATCTCGTCCTTCTCGCCGTCCTTCATGGTGCCGGCGAGTCCCTGCAAAGCCGCCCAACGGATGTCGACGGCGTCGTGGTGATGGTCCGGGTCGTCCGCGAGCCGTGCTCCGCACTCGGAACACAGACCCGGGCAGTCTTCCCGGCACACCGGCTGCATCGGCAGTGCGAGCACCACCGCGTCGCGCAGCACGGGCTCGAGGTCGAACAGACCGTCCTCGAGATAGAGCCTGTCCTCGTCGTCCTCGGCGTCGTCGCCCGGTTCCGCGATCACGCGGCCCCGGTCGTCGGCGTCAGGGTACGAGAACATCTCCTGGAAGTCCGCTTCGAGCTCCTGCTCCAGCGGCTCCAGACACCTTACGCACACCCCCTCGGCCTTGGCACGGGCGGTGCCTGTGACGAGCACACCGTCCATGACCGACTCGAGGCGGAGTCCCAGCTCCACCGGGGTGCCTTCCGGCACTCCGATGACGTCCTTGATCCCGAAGTCCTTGGGAGCGTCGACCGTGCGGGTCAGGCGCTGCAGCGCACCGGGCCGCCGCCCCAGCTCGTGCGTATCGAACACGAGGGGGTTGCGGTGGTCGAGGCGGGCGTTCAGGGCCATTCCTGCTTTCGGTCTTCGAGCTCAGAGGTACCACTGCCCTGCGATGTTCCCGGGCAGCGTGGATCGCGGACGTAAGCGCGACCGAAGAGCCAGGATACTGGACCTTTCGCTCTCGGCCCAATCCGCCCCTACAGCCCCCGCTCGCGCTCGTAGGCCCGCAGCTGTTCGGGCGTGATCATGCTGGTGTCGAAGAGGCTGGTCTCGTCCAGGGCGTAGCCCTGCTGCTGGGCCTGCTGGGCCTGCTGGTCGTGCCCGGCCTGCTGCCCCTGGTTCGGGTCGTACGCCTGCCCCTGCGCGTCGTAGCCCTGGTACGCGGCGTACGGATCGGCCTGCTGGACGGGGGCGCCTCCCGCCGGAGCGTAGCCGGAGGAGTAGGCGTCCTGCTGTCCGCCGTACTGCTGCTGGTAGCCGGCGTACGGGTCCGGCTGCTGCTGATAGCCGTAGGCGGGCTCCGGCTGGGCGTAGCTCTGCTGCTGCGGCTCGGGCTGCCTGGCCGGGGCGGCGTCCTGCTCCGCGAGGGCCGCGAGGTCGGCGAGGTAGTCGGCGTCGCTGGAGTGCTGGACGGTCGTCGGGTCGTCGGCGAGGGCGCCGAGGTCGTCGGAGGCGATCCGGCCGTGCAGCTTCTGGCGGCCCCGGCCGACCGCCTCCAGGGTCTTGGCGAGGACCGCCTCGAAGGCACCGAGCTTGACGTCGACATACTCGTCGGCGGTACGGCGCAGGGTCTCCGGGTCGTGGCTGCGCTCGGGGGCGTCCTCGTCCTCGTAGCCCTGCTCGTCGAGGCCGGGGCCGGTGCCGAGCAGCTTCTCGCGGCCCCGACCGACCGAGCCGAGCGTCTTGGTGAGGACGACCTCGAAGTTGGCCAGCTTGGAGTCGACGTAGTCGTCGGCCTCCGCGCGGACCTCCTCGGCCTCCTTGCGGGCCTCCCCGAGGATCCGGTCGGCCTCGGACCGGGAGCGGCGGGCGACCTCGGTGTCGGAGATCAGGGAGCCGCGCTGCGCGTGCGCGCCCTCGATGATCCGCTCGGCCTCCTGGCGGGCCTGCTCGACCATCTGCTCCCGGCCGCCGATCAGTTCCTCGGCCTGGGCGAGGGAGTCGGGCAGCGCCGCACGCACCTCTTCGAGCATCGAGAGCAGTTCGGCGCGGTTGACCACGCACGAGGCCGACATGGGCATCGACCGGGCACTGGAGACCGCGGCGACGATCTCATCGAGCTTCTTCTGCACGTCCACCGTGTGCTCGCCACTCTCTACAGCTGTGTTGGAGACGGACGGGACGACTGTACGGCCACGGGCCGTCCGGTGGACACCGGACGGCCGTACGAACGGTCAGTCCTCGCGCAGGCGTTCGGTGAGGGCCGTCAGGACCTCCGGCGGCACCAGATGGGCGACGTCGCCGCCCCAGGCCGCGACCTCCTTGACGAGCGAGGAGGACAGGAAGCTGTAGGTGGGGTTGGTGGGGACGAAGAGGGTTTCCACGCCCGAGAGGCCGTTGTTCATCTGGGCCATCTGCAGTTCGTAGTCGAAGTCGCTGACCGCGCGCAGACCCTTGACGATGGCCGGGATCTCGCGCTGCTTGCAGAAGTCGACGAGCAGGCCGTGGAAGGCCTCGATCCGGACGTTGCCGTATTCGGCGGTGACCCGGCGGATCAGGTCGATCCGCTCCTCGATCTCGAACAGGCCCTTCTTGGACTGGTTGATCATCACCGCGACGTAGACCTCGTCGTACAGCCGGGAGGCCCGGGCGATGATGTCGAGGTGTCCGTTGGTGATCGGGTCGAACGACCCGGGGCATACGGCGCGGCGCACTTGTGATCCCTCGCTCTCCGGTCCGGTCATCGTGCGTCTTCGCACGTAGAGGCGGCGCGACCGTACCAAAACGTTCCCTCGCCGTAGCGGCGGGCCCGGATCGCCTCGAAGCCGGTCGGCCAGACGAATTCCCCGCCTCGGGTGCTGCGCTCCACGGTGACGAGGGCTTCTTCGGCGAGCCAGCCCTGCGAGCGGAGTGTGAGCAGAATCTCGCGAAGACCGTCGTCCGGGACGGCGTAGGGCGGGTCGAGGAAGACGATGTCGTACGGCTCCTGCGGGGGCGCGGTGCGGATGATCTGTTCCGCTTTGCCTGATCCGACCTCGGCGCCGGGCAGCCCGAGCGACTTCACGTTCTCCCGGACCGTGCGGACGGCGCGGGCGTCGGCCTCGACGAGCAGGACGTGTCCGGCGCCGCGGGACAGGGCCTCCAGGCCGACGGCGCCGGAACCGGCGTACAGGTCGAGGACGCGTTCGCCGTCCAACGGGCCGCCGAGCAGGGACTGCCAGGTGGAGAAGAGGCCCTCGCGCGCACGGTCGGAGGTCGGGCGGGTCCCCTGTCCCGGCGGAACGGCCAGGCGACGTCCGCCGGCCGCGCCGGCGATCACGCGAGTCATGTCCTCGGTCCTTGTCGGTGTGTGCTGGTCGGTGACCGTCCCAGTCTGTCAGCCCTTCTCCAGATACTGCTCCCGCTCCTCGTCCAGCAGCGCGTCCAGCGCCGTGCGCAGGGCGGGCAGGTCCGCCAGGTCCGGGTCGGCGGCGACGATCCTCGCGGCCTCTTCCCGGGCCTCGGCGATGATCTCCTCGTCGTCGATGACGGCGAGCATGCGCAGGCTGGAACGGGTGCCGGACTGGGCCTGGCCCAGGACATCTCCCTCGCGGCGCTGTTCCAGGTCGATGCGGGAGAGTTCGAAGCCGTCGAGGGTGGAGGCGACGGCGTTCAGCCGCTGCCGGGCCGCGCTCGCCTCGGGCATCTCGGTGACCAGCAGACACAGGCCCGGGGCCGAGCCACGGCCGACCCGGCCGCGCAGCTGGTGGAGCTGCGAGACGCCGAAGCGGTCGGCGTCCATGATCACCATCGCGGTGGCGTTGGGGACGTTGACCCCGACCTCGATGACGGTCGTGGCGACCAGGACATCAATCTCGCCGGCGGCGAAGCGGCGCATGACGGCGTCCTTGTCGTCGGGCTGCATGCGCCCGTGCAGGACCTCGACCCCGAGCCCCCGCAGCGGCCCTTTCGCCAGCTGGTCGGCGATGTCCAGGACGGCGAGCGGAGGCCGCTTCTCCGCCTCGTCCTCGGCGGACTTCTTCTTCGCCGCCGCCTTCGGGCCGTCCTCCTCGTCGCCGATGCGCGGGCAGACCACGTACGCCTGGTGCCCGTTCGAGACCTCCTCGCGGACCCGCTCCCAGGCGCGGGCGAGGAAGTGCGGCTTGTCGGCGGCCGGTACGACATGGCTGGCGATGGGCGAGCGGCCGGCCGGGAGCTGGTCGAGGACGGAGGTCTCCAGGTCACCGAAGACCGTCATCGCGACCGTGCGCGGAATGGGCGTGGCGGTCATGACGAGCAGGTGCGGGGGCTGCTTGCCCTTGCCGCGCAGGGCGTCGCGCTGCTCCACACCGAAGCGGTGCTGTTCGTCGACCACGACCAGACCCAGGTCGTGGAACTGCACCTTGTCCTCGATCAGCGCGTGTGTGCCGATGACGACGCCGGCCTCGCCGGTGACCAGGTCGAGCAGCGCGTGGCGCCGCGCCGCCGCTCCCATGGACCCGGTGAGCAGCACCACCTTGGTGGCGTCGTCCGCTCCCCCGAGCATCCCTCCCCCGGCCAGCTCCCCCATCATCTCGGTGACCGACCGGTGGTGCTGCTGGGCGAGCACTTCGGTGGGCGCGAGCATCGCCGCCTGCCCGCCGGCGTCGACGACAGCGAGCATGGCGCGCAGGGCGACGAGGGTCTTTCCGCTGCCCACCTCGCCTTGGAGCAGGCGGTGCATGGGGTGTTCGGTGGCAAGGTCGGTGAAGATCTCGGCGGAGACCTTCCGCTGGCCCTCGGTGAGGGTGAAGGGGAGGCGGTCGTCGAAGGCGGCGAGGAGGCCGTCCGGCTTGGGGCGGCGGGCCACGGCGGGAAGTTGCGCGTCGGCGTGGCGGCGGCGGGCCAGGGCGACCTGGAGGACGAAGGCCTCGTCCCATTTGAGGCGGGCGCGGGCGTCGTCGATGTCCGCCTTGGTCTGCGGACGGTGGATCTTCAGCAGGGCCTCGGGGAGGGCGACCAGGCCGCGGCCCGCGCGGAGGGACTCCGGGAGCGGGTCGACGGCCTCCTGGGCGCTGGGCAGGACCGTCTGGAGCGCCTTGCCGATCTTCCAGGACTCCAGCTTGGCGGTGGCGGGGTAGATCGGGATGAGGGCGCCGGCCCAGGTCTCGACCGTCTCCTCGGTGTCACCGCGCAGCAACTCGTATGCCGGATGGGCTAGTTGGAGACGGCGGTTGAAGACGGAGACCTTGCCGGCGAACAACGCGCGGGTGCCCGGCAGGAGTTCCTTGTGCGGTTTGTGGACACCGGCGCCGAAGAAGACCAGCCGCAGCCGGCCGCTGCCGTCCGTGATGGTCACCTCCAGGCGCTGGCCCTTGCCGCGCGGGGCCTTGGCGGAGGCGAAGGTGTGCAGCCGGGCGTCGGCGACCTGGGCGACCACCGTGACGTGCTCGTCCATGGGGAGGTCGGCGAGGTGGGTGAGCTGGCCGCGCTCCTCGTATCTGCGCGGGTAGTGGTGCAGGAGGTCGCCTACGGTGTCCAGGCCGAGGTGCTCGGCCATCACCTTCGCGGTGGCGGGGCCGAGCACCTTCTTCAGTGGTTCTTCCAGTGCGGGCACGGGATCCATTGCACACCACACCACTGACAACGGGGGTCACTCCACCCCGATGAGCAGCAGGGCGCCCTGTCTGCCGCCGTGGTACACCACCGTGTCGACGGCGAGGTAGCCCTCGCGGACACGGGCCTCCAGGTGGGCGGCGACGGAGTCGGAGGCGCCGTCGCCGAGAACCAGGGTGACCAGTTCGCCGCCGGCCGCGAGCATGCGGTCGAGGACGGCCTCCGCGGTGGCCGTGAGGTCCTGCCCGATCACGGCCACGTCCCCGTCGACCAGGCCGAGGACGTCCCCGGCCTGGCAGATGCCCGCCATGGTCCAGGACTGGCGCTCGGCGACGGTGACCTCGGCGTAGCGGGTCGCGCCCGCCGCCGACGTCATCGACACCACGTCCTCGTCGAAGCGGCGCTCCGGCTCGTGCACGGCGAGCGCCGCGATGCCCTGGACCGCGGAGCGGGTCGGGATGAGAGCCACCCGGACGCCCTCCGCCCGGACCTGCTCGGCCGCCGCGGCGGCGGTGTGGCGCAGGTCGGCGTCGTTGGGCAGCAGCACCACCTCCCGCGCGTGCGCACGCCGTACCGCCTGGACGAGTTCACCGCTCGCGGGCGGCTCCCCGGGGCGGGCGAGCACGGCGGTCGCACCCGCCCCGGTGTACAGATCCGCCAGTCCCTCGCCGGGCACCACGGCCACGACGGCCCGCTGGGCGCGTTCCCCGGGCGCCGTCGGCTCGGCCCCGGTCGTGTGGACGTCCTCCGCGCCGAAGTGGGTGATCCGGATCCGGTACGGCCGCCCGGCCTCGACCCCGGCCTCCACGGCGGCGCCCGCGTCGTCGACGTGCACATGGACGTTCCACAGCCCGTCCCCGCCGACCACCACGAGCGAGTCGCCCAGCGCGTCGAGCCGGTCACGCAGCCGCGCGACGGCCGCGTCCCCGGCCTCCAGCAGATAGATCACCTCGAAGGCGGGGCCCCCGGCTTCCGTCCCCGGCCCCGGTGCGGCACCTCCGTCCGCACACTCACCGAGGCCGCCGGCCTCCTCCACGCGCGCGTGCGGCCCGGGACCGGCGATGCGTACGGAGCCGCTCCACGGCCCGCCCACCGCCGGCATGCTCCGCGGCGCCTCCCCCGTGAACGTCTCCACCAGCGCCGCGAGCACCGCCACCAGTCCCCTGCCGCCCGCGTCCACCACTCCGGCGCGACGGAGGACGGCCAGCCGGGCCGGGGTCTCGGCGAGTGCCGCGCGGGCTCCCTCGTGGGCCGCCCGCGCCACCGCCCCGCAGTCGCCCTCCGCCTCACCGGCCGCTTCGGCGGCGGCCGAGGCGACGGTGAGGACCGTGCCCTCGACGGGGTGCGCGACCGCCCGGCGCGCGGAGTCGGCCGCGTGCCGCAGGGCGGTCCGCAGTCCCTCCCCGTCGGCGTGGGCCGGGGCCCGGTCCCCGGCCAGTACCTGGGCCATGCCGCGCAGCAGCTGCGCCAGGATCGTCCCGGAGTTGCCGCGGGCGCCGATCAGCGCCCCGTGCGCCATCGCCCGTACGGCGTCGGCCAGCGCCGGCTCCTGGTCCCCGCGGGCCTCGTGCCCCGCGAACACCGCCTCCACCGCCGCGGTCGCCGACTCGACGGTCAGATAGAGATTCGTCCCGGTGTCCCCGTCCGCCACCGGGTAGACGTTGATCGCGTCGATCTCCTCACGGGCCCGTCCCAGCGCCTCGAGCGCGAGACCGCACCAGGAACGCACCGCGAGAGCATCGAAGAATGTCTGCGGCACCTGCGCCACCTGCGCCTCCCTGGGCTGCCGACCGTGGCAGGCAGCGTAGACCGTGGGACGCCGCCCACCGGAAGAGGGCCGGGGGCGGGCCCCTGAGCCGCCGTGGTAGTTTCGTTCTACGGATGCAGTCGTTGTATGCTGCTCCGGTTGCCCGATCCGATCGGGCCTCTCCCCCGGCACCGCCACTCAGATTCCACAGGGCTCCTGGAGCTCGGAATGTTGATCCCGGCATGCCGGGATCAACCGTAAGTGCATCTGAAGTCTTTGGAGTGACCCGTGGCTGCCAACTGCGACGTCTGCGGCAAGGGGCCGGGCTTCGGCAACAACATCTCGCACTCGCACCGCCGTACGCCCCGTCGCTGGAACCCGAACATCCAGCGTGTACGTACCGTGGTCGGTGGGACGCCGAAGCGCGTGAACGCCTGCACCTCGTGCATCAAGGCCGGCAAGGTCTCGCGCTGACGCTTTCGCTGAGCGCGCGGCCATAGTCGGTTTCGCCGCAACGAGCCGGTCCACCTTTGGGTGGGCCGGCTTCTTGCTGTGGGCCGACGCGTTTGCGAGGTGGCCGGCGTGAGGGTGGGCCGGGGGTGGTTGCGCAGCCCGGCGCTTACGGGGTGCCGTCGCGCCCACCCGTGCCGCCCTGCGGCACGACTGCCCGCGGGAACGGCGGGAGCGGCGGGAGCGGCGGGAGCGGCGGGCTCAGCTTCGCTTCTGGAGGTTCCAGGCGTGGTTCACCGGGCCTATGCCCGTACCCAGGGCGAAGCCTGCTGCGATCGCACCGGTGACGTAGTCCTTGGCGGCCATCACCGCCTCCGGCACGGACCGGCCCTTCGCCAGCTCCGACGCGATCGCCGACGCCAGTGTGCAGCCCGTGCCGTGGGTGTGGCGGTTGTCGTGTCTCGGCGCTCGCAGCCAGTGTTCCTCAGAACCGTCGGTGAGCAGGTCCACGGCGTCACCGGACAGGTGGCCGCCCTTGATCACCACCCAGCGCGGCCCGAACGCCAGCACCGCCTCCGCGGCCCGGCGCATGTCGGGTTCCGACCCGACCCGTACGTCCGTGAGCTGTGCCACCTCGTCCAGGTTCGGGGTGGCCACGGTCGCCACCGGCAGCAGCCTCGTCCGTACGGAGTCCAGCGCGGAGGCCGCGAGCAGCGGGTCCCCGTGCTTGGAGACCCCCACCGGGTCGACGACCGCCGGCACGTCCGTGCCGGCGACCAAGTCGGCCACCGCCTCGACGAGTTCGGCGGAGGACAGCATGCCGGTCTTGACCGCCTGCACCCCGATGTCGTCGACGACGCTGCGGTACTGGGCCCGCACCGCCTCCACGGGCAGCTCCCAGGCGCCCTGCACGCCCAGGGAGTTCTGCGCGGTCACCGCGGTGAGCACGCTCATGCCGTGCACCCCGAGCGCCAGCATCGTCTTCAGATCGGCCTGGATGCCGGCGCCGCCGCCCGAGTCGGAGCCGGCCACGGTGAGCACCCTGGGTGGCGCGCTCACGACTCGATGTCCCCGAAGTGGTCCCAGCCGCCCTGGGCCGTCCAGGGCGCCCCGTCGACCGTCACCTGGGGCAGCGCCGAGGGGTTGAGCACCTCGCCGATCACCTTCCAGCGGGCCGGCAGCTTCACGTCCGGCGGGAAGGTCGCCACGATCGCGTGGTCCTCTCCCCCGGTCAGCACCCACTGCATGGGGTCGACGCCGACGGCCTGGCCGATGTCGTTCATCTGCGAGGGGATGTCGATCGCCCCGGAGCGGATGTCGATGCGGACCTTGCTGGCCTCGGCGATGTGTCCGAGGTCGGCGATCAGCCCGTCGCTCACGTCGCACATCGCGGACGCGCCGAGACCGGCGGCGGCCGGTCCCGCGTGGTACGGCGGCTCGGGGCGCCGGTGCGCCTCGACGAAGGCGCGCGGCGAGCGGAAACCGCGGGAGAGCACCGCGTGCCCGGCCGCGGACCAGCCCAGCCAGCCGGTCACCGCGACGAAGTCACCGGGCTGCGCGCCGGCCCGGGTGACGGGCTCCTGGTTGCGCAGATCGCCGAGCGCGGTGATCGACACCATGATCGTGTCGCCGCGTACGACGTCGCCGCCGACGACCGCGGCACCGGCGACCTGGCACTCGTCGCGCAGGCCGTCCATCAGCTCGCTGGGCCAGGTCACCGGCAGTTCCGCCGGGACGACGAGGCCGAGCAGCAGCGCGGTCGGTACGGCGCCCATGGCGGCGATGTCGGCGAGGTTCTGCGCGGCGGCCTTGCGGCCGACGTCGTAGGCCGTGGACCAGTCGCGGCGGAAGTGCCGGCCCTCCAGCAGGATGTCGGTGCTGGCCACGACCCTGCGGTCGGGCGCGGAGACCACCGCGGCGTCGTCGCCGGGGCCGACCCGGACCGCCGGGGTGGTGGTGAGACGGGAGGTGAGCTCCCTGATGAGCCCGAACTCCCCGAGCTCACCAACAGTGCCCTTCATTTCCCTTTCGACCCTTCTATCCCTGTCCGTGCCCGGTCGCGAGCCGTTCGAGCCCTCGCTACGGTCGAAGTGACCGTCAACTTCTCTCGTGTCTGTACCCCGGCGCGCAAGGCCCGGTTCCCGCAGGTCTCCCCGCGAGGAGCGGCAACGCGATACCGTGGCGTTCCTTTTCCCCACATGATCCTCGTGGCCGCCCTGGAGGTTCCGTGGTACAGGCTTACATCCTGATCCAGACGGAGGTCGGCAAGGCGTCGACCGTCGCCGAGCTGATCGGCAAGATCCCTGGAGTCATCCAGGCCGAGGACGTGACCGGACCGTACGACGTGATCGTGCGCGCCCAGGCCGACACCGTCGACGACCTGGGGCGCATGGTGGTCGCCAAAGTCCAGCAAGTGGACGGCATCACCCGTACCCTGACCTGCCCGGTCGTCCATCTGTAGCCCCCGTCTACCCTGTGCCGGTGAACTCCTTCCGTCACCGGCACGCCGTCCTGTCCGCGCTCGCGGTGCTGATCACCGCCGCGGGCTGCTCCTCAGCAGACGACAGCGCGTCCGCGGCGGTTCCCCGCCCGGACGCGAAGGTCACCAAGCTGTGTCAGAACCTGGACAAGGCCCTGCCGGCGAAGGTGGACGGTGAGAGTCGCGACGATCCCGAACCCGCGTCCGAACTGACCGCGGGCTGGGGCGGCGTGGCGATCATACTGCGGTGCGGTGTCGAGCGGCCGCCGAAGATGGCCGACCCCAAGGTGGCCAACGGAAGCGACGCCGACGCGGTGCCGGGCGGAGTGAACGGCGTCGACTGGCTCATGGAGACGCAGGACGACGACGTGCAGCGCTTCACCACCGCCAACCGCGAGGCGTATGTCGAGGTCGAGGTGGTCGACGGACGGGACAGCACGGGCGTACTGATCGATCTCGCCCCGGTCGTCAAGAAGGCGATCCCCGAGGGGATCGCCTTCTGAAGGGTGCGTACGCGGCTCAGCGCAGCCCGGTCGGCCGGCGCAGCGCCGCCCGCACCAGCAGGTCGACCAACTCCGGGTAGCTCACCCCGGTGGCCTGCCACATCTGCGGGTACATCGAGATGGGCGTGAAGCCGGGCATGGTGTTGATCTCGTTGATCACGAACTCGCCGTCCTCGGTGAGGAAGAAGTCCGCGCGGACCAGCCCCTCGCAGGAGGCCGCGTCGAACGCGTCCACCGCGAGCCGCCGCACCTCGGCCGTCTCCTCCTCGGTCAGCGGCGCGGGCACGAGGCCGGGCGTGGAGTCGATGTACTTGGCCTCGAAGTCGTAGTACGCGTGCGCGTCGGGCGGCGGGATCTCGGCCGGCAGCGAGGCGCGCGGGCCGTCTTCGAACTCCAGCACACCGCACTCGATCTCGCGGCCGCGCAGCGCCGCCTCCACGAGGATCTTCGGGTCGTGGCGCCGGGCCTCGGCGATCGCCTCGTCCAGGCCGGACAGATCGTCGACCTTGGTGATGCCGATCGACGAGCCCGCGCGCGCGGGCTTCACGAACAGCGGCCAGCCGTGCTCGCCGGCGAAGTCGACGATCCTCCTGCGGGCGGCGGACTCGTCCCGCTGCCACTCGCGCGGCCGGATCACCATGTACGGGCCGACCTTCAGCCCGAAGGAGGTGAACACCCGCTTCATGTACTCCTTGTCCTGGCCGACGGCCGAGGCGAGCACCCCCGAGCCTACGTAGGGGACGCCGGAGAGCTCCAGGAGCCCCTGGAGGGTGCCGTCCTCGCCGTAGGGGCCGTGCAGCACCGGAAAGACCACGTCGACCTCGCCGAGCGCCTTGGGCACCGAACCCGGCTCGCTGTAGACGACTTCGCGGTCGGCGGGGTCGACGGGGAGCACCACACCGCCCTCCGTCGACTCGGCGAGCTGGTCGACGCTGGGCGTACGGCGGTCGGTGATCGCCATGCGTTCCGGCTCGTCGGCGGTGAGCGCCCAGCGGCCGTCCTGGGTGATGCCGATCGGCAGGACGTCGTACGCGGTCCGGTCGATGGCCTTGAGGACGGCGCCGGCGGTGACCACGGAGATCCCGTGTTCGGAGCTGCGCCCGCCGAACACGACGGCCACACGCGGCTTGCGGGACGGCTGCTCGGGGCTCTGGGGGAGGTTCTCGGTGCTCATATCGCGATGAGAGTACCCGCCCGCGGTGCCGGGACGCAGCGCCCGCAACGCCGTGCGTGAGCCGAACGGAGGGGGCCGTCGCTCAGCGTCGTTCGGGCTTCGCGCTGCGCGACATCAGCTCCTTGACGGCGACCACCGGGGGCTTGCCCTCGTGCACGATGGAGACGACCGTCTCGGTGAGCGGCATGTCGACGCCGTGCCTGCGGGCCAGGTCCAGCACCGACTCGCAGGACTTGACGCCCTCCGCGGTCTGCTTGGTGACCGCGATGGTCTCCTTGAGGGTCAGGCCCTTGCCGAGGTTGGTGCCGAAGGTGTGGTTGCGCGACAGCGGCGAGGAGCAGGTGGCGACCAGGTCGCCCAGGCCCGCCAGTCCGGAGAAGGTCAGCGGGTCGGCGCCGAGCGCGACGCCGAGCCGGGTGGTCTCGGCGAGGCCGCGGGTGATGAGCGAGCCCTTGGCGTTGTCGCCGAGCCCCATGCCGTCCGCGATGCCGACGGCCAGCCCGATCACGTTCTTCACGGCGCCGCCCAGCTCGCAGCCGATGACGTCGGTGTTGGTGTACGGCCGGAAGTAGGGCGTGTGGCAGGCGGTCTGGAGCCGCTGGGCGACACCTTCGTCGGTGCAGGCCACCACGGCGGCGGCCGGCATCCGGGCGGCGATCTCCCGGGCCAGGTTGGGCCCGGTGACCACGGCGATGCGGTCGGCGCCGACCTCGGCGACGTCGTCGATCACCTCGCTCATCCGCATCGCGGAACCGAGTTCGACGCCCTTCATCAGCGACACCAGGACCGTGCCGGGCGCGAGCAGCGGCGTCCAGTCGGCGAGGTTGCCGCGCAGTGTCTGCGAGGGGACCGCGAGGACGGTGAAATCGGCGTCGCGCGCGGCCTCGGCGGCGTCCGCGGTGGCCCGCAGGTTCTTCGGGAGTTCGATCCCGGGCAGGTAGTCGGGGTTGGTGCGGGTGGAGTTGACCGCCTCGGCGAGTTCGGGGCGCCGCCCCCACAGCACGACGTCGCAGCCCGCGTCGGCGAGGACCATGCCGAAGGCCGTCCCCCACGATCCGGTGCCGAAGACGGCCGCCTTGACCGGCTCGCTCACGTGCCCAGCCCCTCTTCCCGCGCGGTGGGCCGGCCGCCCCGCGTCCGCTCCTCCCGCTTCTGCCGCTTCTGCCTATATGTCCTGCGGCGCTGCTCGATCCGCTCCCGGCGCGGGTCGTACGGCGTCTCGGGGGCCTCCTCGCCGCGGATCTGTTCCAGCTGGCGGGTCACGGCCGCCATGATGACCTCCGTCGCCTCCTTGAGCAGTTCCGGGGTCATCTCCCGCTCGTAGAAGCGGTCGAGGTCCACCGGCGGCCCGGCCAGCACCCGGTGGGTCTTGCGCGGCAGCAGGCTGGGCTTCCTGGCGTACGGCGGCAGCAACTCGTTGGCGCCCCACTGGGCGACCGGGATCACGGGGCACTTGGTCTGCAGGGCGACGCGCGCGGCACCGGTCTTGCCGGTCATGGGCCAGCCGTCCGGGTCGCGGGTGAGGGTGCCCTCGGGGTAGAAGGCGACGCATTCGCCGCGCTCCACGGCGTTGATCGCGGCCCGGAAGGCGCTGAGCGCGTCCGAGCTCTCGCGGTAGACGGGGATCTGCCCGGTGCCGCGCATCGCGGCGCCGATGAATCCCTTGTTGAAAAGCCCGCTCTTCGCCAGGAATCGCGGAACGCGTCCGGTGTTGTACTGAAAGTGCGCGTAGGCGAAGGGATCGATGTGCGAATTATGGTTCACCGCGGTGATAAATCCACCCTCGGCCGGAATGTTCTCCATTCCACGCCAGTCCCGCTTGAGCAGAACCACCAGCGGCGGTTTGCAGAGAACCGCGGCGAAGCGGTACCAGAAGCCGATTCTGCGGCGCGGCACAAGTACACCTTCCTCTTCCGAATGACGGGCCCGGGGCCCGGACCCGGAGGCCGGGCGGGCCGCACAAGTGTCGCCCCGGGCCGCCGGTCTGTCGAGAACACCGTACGCCCGCCCGTTCCCCGCCACCGCCCTCGCAAGGAGCCCCGCACCCCTTCCCCGGCCCCCCGGCGGCCCCGTGCTCCGGGTGACAATGGCCGCGACAGGAGAGGGACGTGACACTCGTGCAGTGGACCTTGGTGGTACCCCTGAAGCCGCTGGCCCAGGCCAAGAGCAGGCTCTCGGACACCGCGGACGACGATCTGCGTCCGGGCCTCGCGCTCTCCTTCGCCCAGGACACGGTGGCGGCCGCGCTGGAATGCCCGGCGGTACGGGATGTGGTGGTCGTCACGGACGACGCCCTCGCCTCCCGGGAGCTGGCCGCGCTGGGTGCCGGAATCGTCCCGGACGAGCCGCGCGGTGGCCTCAACGCGGCTCTCACCCATGCCGCGACGGTGGCGGGCGCCGCTCGCCGCGCGGCTTGTGTCGCGGCCCTCAACGCCGATCTCCCGGCGCTTCGCCCGCCGGAACTGACCCGTGTTCTCGATACGGCCGCCGAATTCCCGCGGGCGTTTCTCGCCGACGCCGCCGGGTTCGGCACGACATTGCTGGCCGCGAGCCGGGGCCGGGAATTGCGCCCGTTCTTCGGCCCCGGTTCCCGGGTCCGGCACCGGGAGTCCGGAGCCGTGGAGCTGGACCTCGACGGTGTGGACTCGGTACGGCAGGACGTGGACACCGGTGACGATCTGCGGGCGGCGCTGGCGCTGGGCGTGGGCCCTCACACGGCCGCGGTCGCCGCGCGGTCGCTCATCACGGAGCAGTAGGCTGCCGGCATGCAGGCCACCGCGTACACCTACGACCCCGACAGCCGCAGCGGTCAGGTGCTCCTGGACGACGGCACACCGGTGCCCTTCGACGCCCCGGCGTTCGACGCGGGGGGTCTGCGGCTGCTGCGTCCCGGGCAGCGGGTGCGCATCGAGACCGAGGGCGAGGGCGCGGCCCGGCGGATCACGCTGGTGACGCTCCAGACGTTCTGACCGCCCGGGCGCCGGCCCCGGGTTCCGGAACACACCGCGGGCCGGGCTCCCGAGGGAGTCCGGCCCGGCGCGTGAGTGCCGCTTACCCGAAGGGACGGGCCCCGGCCCGCTACTTCTTGCGGGCGGTGGTCTTCTTGGCGGTGGTCTTGCGCGCGGTCGACTTCTTGGCGGGCGCCTTCTTGGCCGTCGCCTTCTTCGCCGGGGCCTTCTGGGCGGCCGTCTTCTTCGCGGCGGTGGTCTTCGCCGTCGCCGTGGTCTTGGCGGGCGCCTTCTTGGCCGTGGTCTTCTTGGCCGCCGCCGTCTTGGTGGTGGCCTTCTTCGCCGGGGCCTTCTTGGCCGTCGTCTTCTTCGCGGTGGCGGCCTTCTTCGCCGCCGTCTTCTTCGCGGCGGCCTTCTTGACCGTGGCCGAAGCGCCGCCGGTCAGGCTGCCCTTGGGCGCCTTCTTGACCGAGACCTCACCGCCGCGCGGCAGCTTCTTCGAGCCGCTCACCAGGTCCTTGAAGCCCTGACCCGCACGGAAGCGCGGAACGGAGGTCTTCTTGACCCGAACCCGCTCGCCCGTCTGGGGGTTACGGGCATAGCGGGCCGGACGGTCGACCTTCTCGAACGAACCGAAGCCGGTGACCGAGACCCGCTCACCCGAGACGACCGCGCGGACGATGGCGTCCAGTACGTGGTCGACGGCCTCGGCGGCCTGCTGGCGGCCGCCCACCTTGTCGGCAATCGCTTCTACGAGCTGCGCCTTGTTCACGTCTTCCCCTTCGGAGACATCGCCAGAACGAAAGTGTTCAAGCTTTTTCGCACGTTAGGCAGATATATACCGCAAATCAAACACGAAACGGGCTAATCACCCTTGTGCCGCAACGAACTCGGTTGTCTCGACTGGTTCAGCGTTCCTCTTCGGGGAATCGACCCTCGTCGAGGTCCTCGGTGAACCGCTCCAGACGCCTTGCCGCACCGGCGAGATCATGTTTGGCCGCGGCCGTAATGACCAGCAGCTTCCGGGCCAGCGCCATCCGTACGCCCTCCGGGACTTGCAGTGCGCGCACCTTTGCGTGCGCTTCCTTGAGCTGGACCGCGACCGCCGTATAGAGCCGGAGTTGGCCGTCGTGTTCCATGCACAGATTGTGCCATCTGGGGCGAGTTGTCGCCTGCGCAGGGGGCAACTGCCGCCTCGGACGGCCGTCCGGGCACACGCGGGGATCACGGGCACGTGACACGTGTACCCCAACAACCACCTTCATAACGCGGCAAGTTGATGGCCCTCAAGGCGGCACGCGGGGCCGAACGGGTGCAGACATGCCGGTACCCCCGATCGAGGCGATCGGGGGTACGGGAGGGATGATCCGGTGGCCGAAAGTCGACCTCCGGCGAGGACTTCGGCCGCGGCGCGGATCAGGCCGTGAGCGTCCTCGGCTTGAACGACGGGCGCTTCGCCTCGTACGCGGCGATGTCCGCCTCGTTCTGCAGCGTGATGGAGATGTCGTCGAGCCCGTTCAGCAGCCGCCAGCGGGAGTTCTCGTCGAGCTCGAAGGAGGCGGTGATGCCCTCGGCGCGCACCTCGCGGGCCTGGAGGTCGACGGTGATCTCCGCCGTGGGGTCGGCCTCGGTGAGCTCCCACAGCGCGTCCACGGTCTTCTGGTCGATCACCACCGTCAGCAGGCCGTTCTTCAGCGAGTTGCCGCGGAAGATGTCGGCGAAGCGGGAGGAGATCACGGTCTTGAAGCCGTAGTTCTGCAGCGCCCAGACGGCGTGCTCACGGGAGGAGCCGGTGCCGAAGTCGGGGCCGGCGACCAGCACGGTCGCACCCTCCCGCTCGGGCTGGTTGAGGATGAAGGACGCGTCCTTGCGCCAGGCCTCGAACAGCCCGTCCTCGAACCCGTCCCGGGTCACCTTCTTGAGCCAGTGGGCGGGGATGATCTGGTCGGTGTCGACGTTGCCGCGGCGCAGCGGGACGGCCCGGCCGGTGTGGGTGGTGAATGCTTCCATGACTGATCAGACTCCAGCGGGCGTACGGGCGTCGGCGGCGGCGAGGTCGGCCGGGGAGGCCAGGTGACCGAGGACCGCGGTGGCGGCGGCGACCTGCGGGGACACCAGGTGGGTGCGGCCGCCCTTGCCCTGCCGGCCCTCGAAGTTGCGGTTGGAGGTGGAGGCGGAGCGCTCACCGGGGGCGAGCTGGTCGGGGTTCATGCCCAGGCACATCGAGCAGCCCGCGTGCCGCCATTCGGCGCCGGCCTCCTTGAAGACCACGTCCAGGCCCTCGGAGACGGCCTGCAGGCCGACCCGCGCGGAGCCCGGGACGACCAGCATCCGTACGCCGTCGGCGACTTTGCGGCCGTTGATGATGTCCGCGGCGGCGCGCAGGTCCTCGATGCGGCCGTTGGTGCAGGAACCTACGAAGACGGTGTCCACGTTGATGGAGCGCAGCGTCTGGCCGGCCTCCAACCCCATGTACTCCAGGGCCTTTTCGGCGGCGAGCCGCTCCGAGGCGTCTTCGTACGAAGCCGGGTCGGGGACGGACGCGGAAAGCGGGGCGCCCTGGCCCGGGTTGGTGCCCCAGGTGACGAACGGTGACAGTTCGGCGGCCTCGATGACCACCTCGGCGTCGAACTCGGCGTCCTCGTCGGACCTGAGCGTCTTCCAGTAGGCGACGGCCGCGTCCCAGTCCTCGCCCTTCGGGGCGTGCGGGCGGCCCTCGAGGTAGGCGAACGTCGTCTCGTCGGGGGCGATCATGCCCGCGCGGGCGCCGGCCTCGATCGACATGTTGCAGATGGTCATCCGGGCCTCCATCGAGAGCTTCTCGATGGCCTCGCCGCGGTACTCCAGGACGTAGCCCTGGCCGCCGCCGGTGCCGATCCTCGCGATGATCGCCAGGATCAGGTCCTTGGCCGTGACACCGTCGGGCAGTTCGCCGTTGACGGTGATCGCCATGGTCTTCGGGCGGACCAGCGGCAGCGTCTGGGTGGCCAGGACGTGCTCGACCTGGGAGGTGCCGATACCGAACGCGAGTCCGCCGAAGGCGCCGTGCGTGGAGGTGTGCGAGTCGCCGCAGACGACGGTCATGCCCGGCTGGGTCAGACCCAGCTGCGGGCCGACGACGTGTACGACGCCCTGCTCGACGTCGCCCAGCGAGTGCAGCCGGACGCCGAACTCGGCGCAGTTCGCCCGCAGCGTCTCCAGCTGGACCCGGGAGACCGGGTCGGCGATCGGCTTGTCGATGTCGAGGGTCGGGGTGTTGTGGTCCTCGGTGGCGATGGTGAGGTCGAGACGGCGCACCGGGCGGCCGTTCTTGCGCAGGCCGTCGAAGGCCTGCGGGCTGGTCACCTCGTGCAGCAGGTGCAGATCGATGAAGAGGAGGTCGGGCTCGCCCTCGGCGCGCCGGACGACGTGGTCGTCCCAGACCTTCTCCGCGAGTGTCCTACCCATCGCTGTCCCTCCGGCCGGCACGTGGTGCGCCGGTCCAACTAGATCTGTGGGGAGACGGCGCCCGCACCCCTGCTTCCGGGCGTCCGCCGCCAGGCCCGGTGGTCCACGGGCCGCGTTGCTTCCGTACTTCCAGAGTGGCGGGTTCCACGGAAAATTGAACTTGCGTTTCACAGAGTGAGACGCAAGTATCGTTGCATGGACAACAGTAGCGGCGTCGGCGTTCTGGACAAGGCGGCCCTCGTCCTGAGCGCTCTGGAGTCCGGTCCGGCCACCCTCGCGGGCTTGGTCGGGGCCACCGGACTGGCACGACCCACGGCCCACCGCCTGGCCGTGGCGCTGGAACACCACCGCATGGTGGCGCGCGACATGCAGGGCCGCTTCATTCTCGGCCCGCGCCTGGCCGAACTGGCCGCGGCGGCGGGTGAGGACCGGCTGCTCGCCACGGCGGGCCCGGTGCTCACCCATCTCCGCGACATCACCGGCGAGAGCGCCCAGCTCTACCGCCGCCAGGGCGACATGCGCATCTGCGTGGCCGCGGCGGAGCGTCTCTCGGGTCTGCGGGACACGGTGCCGGTGGGCTCCACGCTCACGATGAAGGCCGGTTCCTCGGCGCAGATCCTGATGGCCTGGGAGGAGCCGGAGCGACTGCACCGGGGCCTGCAGGGCGCCCGGTTCACGGCGACGGCCCTCTCGGGCGTACGACGCCGGGGCTGGGCCCAGTCGATCGGCGAGCGCGAGCCGGGCGTGGCGTCCGTCTCCGCGCCGGTGCGCGGGCCGTCGAACCGCGTGGTGGCCGCCGTTTCGGTCTCCGGCCCCATCGAGCGCCTGTCCCGCCACCCGGGCCGGATGCACGCCCAGGCCATCATCGACGCCGCAGCCCGTCTCTCCGAGGCGCTGCGCCGCTCCTGACCACTCTTTCCGTACCGTCCCGTGGGAACGGGCCCGCCTCAACGCCGCGGCGGGCCCTCCCTCGCTTCCCGGGTGCGTGTCCGGGAACGCCGAAAGCCCTCCACCGAGGTGGAGGGCTTTCACTGTGTACCCCCGACCGGATTCGAACCGGCGCTACCGCCTTGAGAGGGCGGCGTGCTAGGCCGCTACACAACGGGGGCGTGGATCATGCGTCGCCGCAGATCCTGCTGGTCTACCTGGACTCGAACCAAGACTAACTGAACCAGAATCAGCCGTGCTGCCAATTACACCATAGACCAATGATGGTTTAGACCAGTCGTACCCCCGACCGGATTCGAACCGGCGCTACCGCCTTGAGAGGGCGGCGTGCTAGGCCGCTACACAACGGGGGCCCCAGCAGTCCCGAGATGATCGGAACCAGTACCCCCGACCGGATTCGAACCGGCGCTACTGCCTTGAGAGGGCAGCGTGCTAGGCCGCTACACAACGGGGGCTTTGCGGATCAGATCCGCGGGTGCAGATGAGCTCTGCGAGCTGGCCTACCTGGACTCGAACCAAGACTAACTGAACCAGAATCAGTCGTGCTGCCAATTACACCATAGGCCACTGGAACGCAAGCCCCCGCAAGGGGTTCTTGTTCTAGTTCGACGCTCGGGGCTCCGGCCTTCCGGCCCGCTCCCCTCGGCGCAGGAAGAACATTACCTGAAGGAGGACGGGGCTCCAAAACGGGTATCGGCGGCGAGTATCGCGGGAAGTTCGGCGAGGGAGGCGATACGGCGGGGTCCGACGGGCGGGTCGACGGTCGCGTACGCGCCGCCGCGGTCGATCCACACCGACAGCAGCCCTGCCTCCGCGGCTCCCCGGCCGTCGATCTCCGGGTGGTCACCGACGTACGCCACCTGGTGCGGGGGCAGCGCCAGCGCGTCGCAGGCGGCGAGGAACGCGCCGGCCTCGGGCTTGGAGACGCCCAGTTCGGCGGCGCACAGGATGGCCTCGAAGCGGTCGTGGATGCCGAGGACGCGCAGCTTGCGGTCCTGGACATGGAGGCTGGAGTTGGAGAGCACGGCGTGGCGGTGGCCGGCGGCGAGGGCGTCGAGGACGGGCAGCACGTCCGGGAAGAGGCTCCAGGCGGACTCGTAGTGCGTGACGTACCGCCGGAACCAGTCGTCGGCCTCGGTGTCCGTCAGCTGCGGCCGGTCCAGGAAGACCCGGGTGCGGTCGCGCCGCTGTGTCTCGAAGTCCACCTCCCGCGCGGCGAACCGCGCCCACTGCTGCTCGGTGACCTCCCGCCACCGCGCGAGGGCCTCCTCGGCCGACCCGTACCCGGCGAGGAGCCCCTCGGCCACCAGGTGGGCGCGCATGCCCTCGCGGTCGGCGGTGGTGTAGTCGAAGAGCGTGTCGTCGACGTCCCAGACCACGGCTTTGACCGGCATGACACCCAGCTTAGGCAGCCGGAGTCGTGGGCCGGACCGTCCGCCCCGGTTCACGGAGATTCCTGCGGATCTCCGTGAACCGGGGCACATCGGCTGCTCGATTGCGATGTTTGAATGGACCGTCGTTCCTGATCCGGCAAGGAGAAACGCTGTGCCCCTGGTGTCTGTCGTGATGCCCGTGTACAACTCGGCACCCACCCTCGGCGCAGCCGTCCGATCGGTACTCACGCAGACCCACAGCGACCTGGAGCTCCTGGTCACCGACGACCAGTCCTCCGATGGCTCCATGGACCTGCTTCGCGAGTTCTCCGAGCAGGACGAGCGCGTCCTGCCGGAGTCGGCACCCGAACAGGGAGGTGCGGGCCGGGCCCGCAACCTCGCGATCGAGCGGGCCCGCGGGGACTACATCGCCTTTCTCGACAGCGACGACATGTGGCTTCCGGAGAAGACCGAGAAGCAGCTCGCCTTCGCCGCGGAGGCCACTGCGCCGTTGACGTTCACCTCGTACTTCAAGATGGACGCCGACTACGACGGCGAGAGCACCGACTGGGTCCCGAACGGGCGGGTGGTCCGTGCGCGGAAGCACGTGGACTACCGCGCGATGCTGGTCCAGGACCACATCGGTGCTCTCACCGCCATGTACGACCGCAATGCCCTGGGCACGAGGCTGATGCCTGAGATGCGCAAGCGTCAGGACTACGCCCTCTGGCTGTCGATCATGCGGGACGGCGCTGACGCCCGGGGCCTGACTGAGCCGCTTGCGGTGTACAGGGCCCACCAGGCGGGATCGCTGTCCTCCAACAAGCTGTCGCTCGTGCGATACAACTGGGCTCTGTACCGCGAGCACGAGCGTCTGTCGGTCCCACGGGCGACGCGGGCGCTGACCGGGGCTGTATGGCAGTCCCTGCGTAACTCGCGCATCTAGAACGGGCACGGAAGCCCGGTGCGTGACCGTTTCCGGGGGTGCCCGCCCGGCCCCCGCTCCATGACCGTGCCGCGCGCCCGGGGGTGGGAGTCGGTGGGTCACCGGTGCCGTCGATCAGCTTCGGCAGCGCGAGGCCGACCTCATCGCCCGCCGCATCGGCCTGTGCGGCGGCCGGGGTCCGCTCATCCAGCTCATCCAGCATCAGGCCAGGGGCGGTGCCCGGAAGTGTCCGGGCACCGCCCCTTCAACGTCCTATGGACTACGCCGCCAGCTTCGCCAGCGCCGCGTCGACGCGCGCCAGCGTCTTCTCCTTGCCCAGGACCTCCAGGGACTCGAAGAGCGGCAGACCGACCGTGCGGCCGGTGACGGCGACGCGGACCGGGGCCTGGGCCTTGCCGAGCTTGAGGCCGTGGGTCTCGCCGGCGGCCAGGACGGCCTCCTTGAGGGAGTCCGGGGACGTCCAGTCGGCCGCCTCCAGCTTCTCGCGGGCCGTACGGAGCAGGGCGTCGCTGCCCTCCTTCATGGCCTTGTTCCAGGACGCCTCGTCGAAGGCCGGCTCCGCCAGGAACAGGAAGTCGACGTTGTCCGTGATCTCGGAGAGGACCTTGAGGCGGGTCTGCGCGTGCGGGGCGATGGCCTCCCACTTGGCCTCGTCGAAGGCCTCCGGGGCCCAGGGCGCGAAGGGGGCCTTGAGCCAGGGGGCGCAGCGCTCGGTGAAGTCCTTCACGTCCAGCATGCGGATGTGGTCGCCGTTGATCGCCTCGCACTTCTTCAGGTCGAAGCGGGCCGGGTTCGGCTGCACGTCGGCGACGTCGAAGGCCGCGATCATCTCGTCGACGGAGAAGACGTCCTGGTCGGCGGAGAGCGACCAGCCGAGCAGGGAGAGGTAGTTGAGCAGGCCCTCGGGGAGGAAGCCGCGCTCGCGGTACAGGTTGAGGGAGGACTCCGGGTCACGCTTGGAGAGCTTCTTGTTGCCCTCGCCCATCACGTACGGCAGGTGGCCGAAGGCCGGGGTCCGCTTGGCGATGCCCAGCTCGGTCAGCGCCTTGTACAGGGCGATCTGGCGCGGGGTGGAGGAGAGCAGGTCCTCGCCGCGCAGGACGTGGGTGATCTCCATCAGGGCGTCGTCGACCGGGTTGACCAGCGTGTACAGCGGGGCCCCGTTGGCGCGGACGATGCCGTAGTCCGGGACGTTCTCCGGGGTGAAGGTCAGCTCGCCGCGGACCAGGTCCGTGAAGGTGATCGTCTCGTCGGGCATCCGGAAGCGGACGATCGGCTCGCGGCCCTGGGCCTGGTACTCCGCGACCTGGGCGTCGGTCAGCTCGCGGCAGTGGCCGTCGTACCCGGAGGGCCTGCCGGCGGCGCGGGCGGCCTCGCGGCGGCTGTCCAGCTCCTCCTGGGAGCAGTAGCAGCGGTAGGCGTGACCGGCGTCGAGGAGCTTCTGCGCGACGTCCTTGTAGAGGTCCGTGCGCTGCGACTGCCGGTACGGGGCGTGCGGGCCGCCGATCTCGGGGCCCTCGTCCCAGTCGAAGCCGAGCCAGCGCATCGAGTCGAGCAGCTGGGCGTAGGACTCCTCGGAGTCGCGGGCCGCGTCGGTGTCCTCGATGCGGAAGACCAGGGTGCCGCCGTGGTGCTTGGCGAACGCCCAGTTGAACAGGGCCGTGCGGACCAGGCCCACATGGGGGTTACCGGTGGGCGACGGGCAGAAACGGACGCGTACGGAGGAGCCGGGTGCGCTAGCCACGCTTGACAACCTTGTTGGTGAGAGTGCCGATGCCTTCGATGGTGACGGCGACCTCGTCGCCGACGTTGAGGGGGCCGACGCCGGCCGGGGTGCCCGTGAGGACGACGTCGCCCGGGAGCAGCGTCATGGCCTCGGAGATGTTGACGATCAGGTCCTCGATGGAGTGGATCATCTCGCTGGTGCGGCCGAGCTGGCGCTGGGCGCCGTTGACCGTGAGCTGGATGGTCAGGTCGCCCGCGGTGGCGATGTCGATGTCCGTCTCCACCCAGGGGCCGAGCGGGCAGGAGGTGTCGAAGCCCTTGGCCCGGGCCCACTGCTTCTCGCGCTTCTGCACGTCGCGCGCGGTGATGTCGTTGGCGCAGGTGTAGCCGAAGACCACGTCCTTGACGCGCTCGCGCGGGACCTCGCGGCACATCCGGCCGATGACCACGGCCAGCTCGGCCTCGTGGTGCACCTCCTGGGAGAAGGAGGGGTACTGGATCTCGTCGCCGGGGCCGATCACCGAGGTGGAGGGCTTGAAGAAGGCGAACGGGGCGTCGGGCACCTCGTTGCCGAGTTCCCTGGCGTGTTCGGCGTAGTTGCGGCCGAAGGCCACCACCTTGTTGGGCAGCACCGGGGGCAGCAGCCTGACCTTGCTCACCGGGACCTTGGTGCCGGAGAGCTCGAAGTCCGCGAACGGGATGCCCTTGATGATGTCCAGGACGAGCTCGTCCTGCCTCTCGCCCTCGACCGCGCCGAAGGCGACGTTCCCGTCGATGGAGAATCTGGCGATGCGCACGGGATGCTTGTCCCCTTGACCGATCGGCTGAAGTCTGACGCTCCAGGCTAACGCGCAGGGGTCCTCGCCTCACGCAACGACGAGGGGCGCCCCCGTTGCCGTGGGGCGCCCCTCGTCCGGTGGGCCTTGAGTGTTTCGCGGCCGGTGTGCGTATGGACCGGTGTCACTGCGCGGCGTCGGCCGCGACCGGGATCTCCATGAGGACGGTGCGCTTGGGGTTGGCGGTCTGGGCCGGGAGGTCGACGGTGTGCTCCTGCTGGACCGGAGTCTGCAGTTCATCGGCGCCGTCCAGGTGCGCCAGCGTGGTGCGCCGCGGGTTGGCGATCTTGTGGAACATCGTCGTCGTCTTCACTGTTTACTTGACCCTGTCCTGTTCACGGGCGCCCGGAGGGGGTCGGAGACCCCGGCGAGGGCGCGGGTTGTCGGTTTCGCCATCCCTGTAAAGCGTCAGGCTAAACATGCAATTCCCCGCCGACCGTGGCCGAAGACCTTGATCAGGGTGTGAGTTTGCTCACGAGGTACCGGACAAACCACCCATTCCGACTCGCGCTCCATCGAGGTGGAATCGGACATTCACCCCCTGAAGCCATCATTCCGCTCCTGATCATGGCGACTGGGACACCCGGACCACCCCACCGACTCGCGGGCATACGTCCCTTATGGACGAGATCACTTTCTACCCCTGGTGATTCGTCACTCACGCGGTGTCACGTATCTCACGGGTAGGGCTGTGGGCCTTGTTGGAGATCCTGCACTGTGCTGGAATTCCACGGACCGCCGCAGGATCGAGCCGGCGCACAGGGGGCGCACAGACGCGCCGAGTGGCGGGCGAGAAGAGGGGAACCAGCGCCGGTCACTCACGACCACCACGGGGGCGTATTCAGGGCGCCCCTATGACGCCGACACCGTGCCTCGCCGTTCACGCGGAGGGGTGCCTGGTTCAGAGGTTGCGACGCTAGTGCAGGGACGTTTCAAGAGGGATGGCAGCGCTTCGGCGGAGCCGGAGCCGCAGGGCGGGACTGGCCCCAAGGCCGTCAGCTCCTCGCCCCAGCACGCCCAGATCCAGGGCCCGGACGCGGCCGGGAAGGGCGGTGAAGGGTCCGGCGCCACCGCGCCGAGCCCCGCCTCGGCCGCCCCGAAGAACCCGACCGGCCCGGGGTCGCGAGTAGCCCTGCGGAACTGGCGCATCTCGACCCGTCTGGTGTCGCTGCTCGCCCTCCCGGTGGTCGCGGCCACCTCGCTGGGCGCGCTGCGTATCAACCAGTCGATGGACGACATCCAGCAGCTCGACAACATGAAGCTGCTGACGGACATGACCAAGCAGGCCACCGAACTGGCCCACGCGCTCCAGGAGGAGCGCGACCAGTCGGCCGGCCCGCTGGCACACGGCGGCAAGGCCACCGACTTCTCGGTCAAGGGCTACCGCGAGAAGACCGACCGGGCGCGCAACCTCTTCATCGACAGCTCCGAGGAGATCGACGACGCCAGCAAGGACGGCAACCTCAAGGGCGTCCGCGACAACCTGGTGCAGCTCGCCGGTGAACTGGGCGAGCTCGAGAAGATCCGCAACACGGCGTTCCAGTCGGAGAAGAACTCCACGCAGACCGTCGAGGGTTACCACCGTCTGATCGAGAAGCTGGTCGAGCTCTCGCAGGACATGGCGGAGGCGACCAGCAACCCCGACATGATCCAGCGCACCCGCGCCCTGGCGTCCTTCTCCTCCGCCAAGGAGTACGCGTCGATCCAGCGCGCGGTCCTCGCCGCGGCGCTGCCCGCCAGCAACACCACCAAGGGCGAACTCTCCGACAACGACCGGCTCTACGCCGAGTCGGCGCTGGCGAGCCAGAAGTCCGAGATCCGCAGCTTCAAGAGCATCTACGGCGATGTCGCCGCCACCGAGCTGCTGCTGCCGATCGAGGAGGGCAACAGCACGATCAAGGCCACCGACGAGTACGCCGGGCGTGCCCTGGCCTCGGAGTTCGGCCTCTCGTCGGTCAGCAAGCGGTCCTACCGCGACTGGCTGGACGACAGCTCCACCAAGATCCAGCAGATGAAGAACATCGAGCTCACGCTGCTCGAGGACATGGAACAGAAGGCCCGTGAGCTGCGCAGCGCCACCGAGCGCGACGCGATCGTCTCCGGTGTGCTGATCCTGCTCGTGCTCGGTGTGTCGCTGGTCGGCGCCTTCGTCGTGGCCCGCTCCATGATCCGCTCGCTGCGCCGACTGGAGGAGACCGCCACCAGGGTCGCCCAGGAGCGGCTGCCCGAGCTGGTCAAGCAGCTGTCCGAGTCCGACCCGCAGGACGTCGACACGTCCGTGGAGTCGGTCGGTGTGCACTCCCGGGACGAGATCGGCAAGGTGGCCGCGGCCTTCGACGACGTGCACCGCGAGGCGGTCCGCCTCGCCGCCGAGCAGGCCCTTCTGCGGGGCAACGTCAACGCGATGTTCACCAACCTCTCGCGCCGCTCCCAGGGCCTGATCCAGCGCCAGCTGTCGCTGATCTCCGAGCTGGAGTCCCGCGAGGCCGACCCGGACCAGCTTTCCTCGCTGTTCAAGCTGGACCACCTCGCCACCCGTATGCGCCGTAACGGTGAGAACCTGCTGGTCCTCGCGGGTGAGGAGCCCGGCCGCCGGTGGACCCGTCCGGTCCCGCTGGTCGACGTCCTCCGTGCCGCCGCCTCCGAGGTGGAGCAGTACGAGCGCATCGAGCTGTCCTCCGTGCCGAGCACCGAAGTGGCCGGCCGCGTGGTCAACGACCTCGTGCACCTGCTCGCCGAGCTGCTGGAGAACGCGACCTCGTTCTCCTCGCCGCAGACCAAGGTCAAGGTCACCGGTCACGCGCTGCCCGACGGTCGCGTGCTGATCGAGATCCACGACACCGGTATCGGTCTGTCGCCGGAGGACCTGGCGGCGATCAACGAGCGGCTCGCCTCGCCGCCCACCGTGGACGTCTCCGTCTCCCGCCGCATGGGTCTGTTCGTGGTCGGCCGTCTGTCGCAGCGCCACGGCATCCGCATCCAGCTGCGTCCGTCCGACTCCGGTGGTACGACCGCGCTGGTCATGCTGCCCGTCGACGTCGCCCAGGGCGGCAAGAAGCCGCAGGGCAAGCCGGGTCAGCCGGGCGCGGGTGGCGGTGGCCCCGCCGCCGCGCAGGCGGCCGCGGGTGCCGCGGCCGCACGGCGTGCCGCCGGTGCCGGTCAGTCCGCGGGCGGTGCTCTCGGTGCCGGCGCGTCCGGCGGTGGCCTGCTCGGTGCCGGTCAGGGGCCGCGGGCCGCACTGCCCGGGCGGGACGGCGCGGGCCGGCCCGACGGAGCGCGGGGGCCGCAGGGTCAGCCGGGCAACTCCACGCCGTCGCTGTTCGACCGGGGTGCTCCCGGCCCGGCTCCGCAGGGCCGTCCGGCTCCGGCCGGTGCGGGTGCCGGCTTCGGTGGCCAGGCACCCGGTGTCCCGCAGGGCATGCAGGCCGCGGGTGCGGGCGGACTGCAGGAGCAGGACGCCTTCGGTGGCGGTCGCGGCCAGGTGCCGCCGCAGCGTGGCAGCGGAAAGCCCGAGCGCGGCCGTCGTCCGCAGCTGCCGCCGCGCGGTGGTGCGCGCCCGGAGCTGCCCGGCGGTGACCAGCAGCAGCCGCGCGTGCCCAGCTGGAGCGACGAGAACGCCCAGCCGCCGGTGCCGCGTGCTTCTCTGGACGCCCCGCGCGGTCACGAGGAGCCGGACGTCGCCCGGACCTCGGCCATGCCCCGGTTCGACGACCGGCAGGGCCCCGGTGCGACGGCGGAGATCCCCCGGTTCGACGAGCGTCAGAACCCCGGTGCGCCCGCCTACGGCGCCCCCGGTGCCGATGCCCCGCAGAACACGGGCCAGTACGCCCGGCCCGGTGCGAACGGTTCCCAGGACACGGGCCAGTACACCCAGCCCGGTATGAACGGCACCCAGAACACCGGCCAGTACACCCAGCCCGGTGCGAACGGCGCCCAGAACACCGGCCAGTACACCCGCGGTGACATCTTCGGCGCCCCGCAGGGCGGTCCGGGCGGGCAGAACCCGGCCGCGACGGGCCAGTTCCCCGCTCCGCAGGGTTACGACAACGGCTCCACCGGCCAGTTCCAGATGCCGGGCCAGGACAACGGTGCCACGGGCCGTCACTCCCTCCCGGAGCGTCCGAACACCGCGGGCCCGGCCGTCACCGGCCAGTACGAGCGTCCGCAGCCGAACGGCATGCACGGAGCCGGCCCGGGCGCCCCGCGTCCGCCGGCCCCGCAGCAGCGGCCGGTCCACCCGGAGCAGCAGGGCAACGGCGGTTCCGCGCAGCGGCCCGACGAGCGCGCGGTGTCCGACGCGTGGGCGCTGCCGCCCGCGTCCGGCCCGGGCGACGGCCGTACGCCGCTGTACGACACGCTGGAGACCAACTGGTTCCACGGTGGCGGCGGACAGGAGCAGGGCAACGACCCGGCTCCGGCACCCCAGCAGCAACAGCAACCCCAGCAGCCGCAGCAGCCGCAGGGCCCCACCGGCCCGCAGCGGTCCGCTTCCACCGCCTGGCGCAGCTCGCCCAACGACGAGCTGGTCCGGCAGGCCGAACGCGTCCGGCAGCCGGCCGCGGGCGGCGTCACCACCTCCGGCCTGCCGCGCCGGGTGCCCAAGGCGAACCTCGTCCCGGGCACGGCTCAGCAGCAACAGCACCAGAGCGGTCCCCAGGTCTCGCGCGCCCCCGATGACGTGCGCGGCCGGCTGACCAATCTCCGTCGGGGTATCGCACAGGGTCGTCAGGCCGGTACCACCCAGACCGGCAGCTTCCCGAACCCCACTCACCAGCAGGAGCGTTAGTTGAGCCCGATGAGCCAGGCGGCACAGAACCTCAACTGGTTGATCACCAACTTCGTGGACAACACCCCCGGGGTGTCCCACACCGTCGTCGTGTCCGCCGACGGCCTCCTGCTGGCACTGTCCGAGGGGTTCCCGCGCGACCGCGCGGACCAGCTCGCGGCCGTCGCTTCGGGACTGACCTCCCTGACGGCCGGCGCCTCCCGGATCTTCGAAGGCGGCAACGTGGCCCAGACGGTCGTCGAGATGGAGCGGGGATTCCTCTTCCTCATGTCCGTCTCGGACGGCTCGTCCCTGGCCGTTCTCGCGCACCCCGAGTGCGACATCGGCCTCGTCGGCTACGAAATGGCGCTCCTGGTGGACCGCGCGGGGGCGGTCCTCACCCCGGACCTGCGCGCCGAACTACAAGGAAGTCTGCTCCACTGATCGGCCCCGGCACCACCCGTCTCACCAAATCACCGTCCGGCCGCCACATTCCCCCCACCGGCCCCGTCAGACGGCTTGACTGACCGACTTGCTGTCCCGCCCGGAGGACCCATGACCCCGCCCACCGCCTCTCATGATCCGTATGCGGAACCGTACGAGGACGAGGGCGACCAGCCACTTGTGCGTCCCTATGCGATGACCGGTGGCCGGACCAGGCCGCGTTACCAGCTGGCCATCGAGGCACTGATCAGTACGACGGCCGACCCGGCAGCGCTCATGGGGCTCCTTCCGGAGCACCAGCGCATCTGCCATCTGTGCCGTGAGGTGAAGTCGGTCGCCGAGGTCTCGGCGCTGCTCAACATGCCACTGGGTGTTGCCCGGATCCTGGTGGCCGATTTGGCGGAGGCGGGACTCGTCGCCGTGCACCAGCCGGGCGGCGACGAGACGACCGGCGCCCCCGATGTGACACTGCTCGAAAGGGTGCTCAGTGGACTTCGCAAGCTCTAGCGGCGGGACGGTCTCCGACAGCCGTTCCACCACGTCCGCGAAGATCGTGGTGGCGGGCGGCTTCGGCGTGGGCAAGACCACGTTCGTCGGCGCCGTCTCGGAGATCAACCCGCTGCGTACGGAGGCCGTCATGACGTCTGCCTCGGCAGGCATCGACGACCTCACCCACACCGGGGGCAAGACCACCACCACGGTGGCCATGGACTTCGGCCGTATCACCCTGGACCAGGACCTGATCCTGTACCTGTTCGGCACGCCCGGCCAGGACCGCTTCTGGTTCATGTGGGACGACCTGGTGCGCGGCGCCATCGGCGCGGTGGTTCTGGTGGACACCCGCCGGCTGGCGGACTGCTTCCCGGCGGTGGACTACTTCGAGAACAGCGGGCTGCCCTTCGTGGTCGCCCTCAACGGCTTCGACGGCCAGCAGCCCTACCAGCCGGAAGAGGTGCGCGAGGCACTGCAGATCGGCCCCGACACCCCGATCATCACCACGGACGCCCGCCACCGCGCGGACGCGAAGAGTGCGCTGATCACACTGGTCGAGCACGCCCTTATGGCGCGTCTCAGGTAGAGAGAAACAAAAGGCGACATACAGCAGTTGTCGTAGATACACCGGGGTCGGCTGTGTCCTTTGACACGGCCGGTCCCGGTGTTCATAACGTTTCGGCAGAGGAATCGAGGGAGGTCGACACGCGACGCGTTCGCGCGGTACCGCTGCGCGCACGGACGGCCTGCCTTTTGCCGGTGCTCGCTCTTTATGACCGTTTTATCTGGGGCTTACATCACTCGGATTCCCCGCCTTCCACTGTTTGGAAGAGCGCTGGTCGGCATGCTGGAATGCCTGAACTGCCCATTAGTCAAAGACGTACTCCACAGTCGATGGCACACCGGGTTCTGAGACACAGCGGCACAACGATGGTGCCGACCGCCGAGAGGTTGTTGGTCGAGTGAGGCGAAGCAAGAACAGTCCCGAGCCGTCGGCCCGGGGCAACTTCACGCCGCCGCCGCGCACAGCGGCGCCCGCCCCCGTGCCCGGTCCCGAACCGACGGCCGCGCCCGCCAGGAGCGGAGGCAGCCTGTCCCCGCGCAACTGGCGGGTGACCACCAAGCTGAACGCGATCCTGCTCATACCCGTGCTGGTCGGTCTGGTCATGGGCGGCTTCCAGGTGAAGGGCTCGATCGACACCTGGAACGAGGCCGAGGACGCGGAGAACACCGCGCGTCTGGTGCGTGCCTCCCTCACCTACGCCAACGCCCTCTACAACGAGCGGGACGTCACCGCGGTCCCGCTGCTGCAGGGCAAGGGCAAGGACGACCCGGACGTCACCAAGGCCCGCGCCGCGACCGACAAGGCCGCCGACGCCTTCGACGAGGCCGCGCGGAGCATGCCGGACAAGCCCGGCCTGAAGCGCCGGATGGAGCTGTTCCGCGCGGCCGAGCCCCAGCTGACCGCGCTGCGCGCCGCGGCGTACACCTCCAAGCTCAAGGGTGTCGCGACCGAGGAGGGTTACGTCACCGTCGCCCACCCCCTGATGGAGTTCGCCAACGACCTCGGTCTCGGCACCGGCAACATCACCAGCTACGGACGTACGGTCTACGCGATCTCGCTGACCAAGTCGGCGCTGTCGCTGGAGCGCTCCATCGGCATGCACCTGCTGGTGAAGCCCGGCCCGACCGACAGCCAGCTCGCCAGCCAGCGCGTCGCCCTCACCTCCTACGCCTACCTCGAGCGCATCGCCATCGAGGAGTACAGGGGCGGTGGCACCGAGGCCGACGTGGAGAAGCTGGAGCAGACGGCACAGCGGATCCAGGCCGAGGGCACGACCATGGCCCGGGATGCCAAGCAGAAGGACCCCGACTACGTGGCGCCGCCCGCGAAGCCGGAGACGATGATCTCCGAGCTGGGCCGGCTCCCCTCCACGGACGCGGCCGCGCGCGGCGAACTGGCCGCCCAGGGCATCACCCCCGCCAACTGGTGGGCCGTGAACACCCTCAAGTTCGACGGTTACAGCGAGATCGAGTCCGACCTCACCGACTCCGCGGTGAGCGAGGCCGCGCAGGTCGCCGACGACGCCCAGCGCGACGCCTTCATCACCGGCGCCGCCGTCGTGATCGCCCTGCTCGCCGCGTTCATCCTGGCCGGCATGGTGGCCCGCCAGATGAGCCGCTCCATGCGCCAGCTGCGCAACGCCGCCTTCGGCATCGCCGAGCAGCGCCTCCCGATGCTGGTCGACCAGCTCTCCCGTACCGACCCCGGCCGGGTCGACACCAAGGTCGCGCCGATCCCGATCTCCTCCACCGACGAGATCGGCGAGGTCGCCCGCGCCTTCGACCAGGTCCACCGCGAGGCCGTCCGGCTCGCCGCCGAGCAGGCGCTGCTGCGGGGCAACATCAACGCGATCTTCACCAACCTGTCGCGCCGCAACCAGTCGCTGATCGAGGGCCAGCTGACCCTGATCACCGGCCTGGAGAACAACGAGGCCGACCCGGACCAGCTGGAGAACCTCTTCCGCCTGGACCACCTCGCGACCCGTATGCGCCGCAACGGCGAGAACCTCCTCGTCCTCGCCGGTGAGGAGCCCGGCCGCCGCTGGGACCAGCCGGTGCCGCTGGTCGACGTGTTGCGCGCCGCCTCCTCCGAGGTGGAGCAGTACGAGCGCATCGAGCTGTCCGGTGTCCCCGAGGCCGAGATCCACGGCCGCGCGGTGACCGACCTCGTGCACCTGCTCGCCGAGCTCCTGGAGAACGCCACCACGTTCTCCTCCCCGCAGACCAAGGTCCGCGTCACCGCGACCCGTCTCCCCGACGGCCGCGTGATGGTCGAGATCCACGACAAGGGCATCGGCCTCACCGCCGAGGACTTCGCGGACATCAACCACAAGCTGGCCAACCCGCCGACCGTGGACGTCGCGATCTCGCAGCGCATGGGCCTGTTCGTGGTCGGCCGGCTGTCCGACCGGCACGGCATCCGGGTCCAGCTGCGCCCCTCGGGCGAGCAGGCCGGCACCACGTCGCTGGTCATGCTGCCGGACGCGATCACCCACGGCGGTGGCGGCGAACAGCCGATGGAGCGCGACGAGTTCACGGTCTCGCAGATCATCCCCGAGCAGATCGTCCCCGAGCAGAACTTCCAGGGCGAGGACTTCAACCGGCAGCCGCTGCGCACCGCCGCGGAGCTGGGCTTCGACGACAGCCGTTACACGGAGGTCCCGGACGACATCCGCGATCTGGACCCGGTCGGCCGTTCCCTGATGCGCGAGGAGCGCCGGGCGGCCCTGGAGTCCCAGGCGCAGCCCGAGCCGACCGCCGCGAACGCCCAGGAGACGCCCGCCTACCCGGACGAGTTCACCGCCCCGCAGGGCTATGACAACGGCCAGGGTTACCAGGGCAACGGCCAGGGCTTCGACGGCGGCTACCCGGAGCAGCAGACCGCCGGGTACGACCAGCAGGCGTACGACAACGGGCAGCGGACGGCGTACGAGGATCCGCAGCAGCAGGCGTACGGCGAGGGGTTCTACGCGCCGGACGGCCGGCCGCCGCAGAACGACGCCTTCTCGTCCAACGGCGGCTACCCGGACCCCTCCTACCCGGAGCCGGTCCAGGACGGTCACGCGGCGGCGGGGGCCGCCGACCCCTTCTCGTCCTTCACCGGACGGCGCCAGGAGGACGACTGGCCGCAGCAGGACGGTTACCGGAACGGCTACCCGGACCAGTACCCTGCTCAGACCCCGGAATCGGAAAATACGCAGGCCGCTGACGCACGTGAGCAGGACAGCGTAGGCTTCGACCGTTCGGGACCGGCTGCCTCCGACGCACACGCGCTGACCGACGCCGGGCTTCCCCGCCGCGGATCCACCGCGGGCGGCGCGAACGGCTCGGGCGGCGCACACCGTGCGGACCAGGAGCCGCAGGCTTCCACTCCGGAAGGTGACGGCGACAACGGCTGGCGTTCGGCGAACGACGAGCGCTGGCAGCAGGCATCGTCGCTCCGGAAGCCCAAGGCCGGCGGAGTGACTTCCTCCGGTCTGCCGCGGCGAGTCCCCAAGGCCAACCTGGTCCAGGGAGCCGCCGAAACCACCCCTCAGGGAGGCCCCCAGGTCTCCCGCGCCCCGGAGGACGTCCGGGGCAGGCTGAGCAACCTGCGACGCGGTGTCCAAAAGGGCCGCAGCGCGGGCAGTGAAACGAACGGTCAGGGCTTCGGTTCTGACAGCACCTACAACCAGGAGCGTTAGTGTGAGCCCGATGAGCCAGGCGGCACAGAACCTGAACTGGTTGATCACCAACTTCGTGGACAACACCCCGGGGGTGTCCCACACGGTGGTGGTCTCCGCCGACGGACTCCTTCTGGCGATGTCCGAAGGCTTTCCCCGCGACCGCGCCGACCAGCTCGCGGCCGTCGCCTCCGGTCTGACGTCTCTGACGGCAGGCGCCTCCCGGATCTTCGAGGGCGGCAGCGTGAACCAGACGGTTGTGGAGATGGAGCGGGGATTCCTGTTCCTCATGTCCATTTCCGATGGTTCGTCGCTCGCGGTTCTCGCACATCCCGAGGCGGACATCGGCCTCATTGGGTACGAGATGGCCCTTCTGGTCGACCGAGCCGGTACGGTCCTGACGCCGGATCTTCGAGCGGAGCTCCAAGGGAGCCTTCTCAACTAAAGGACGGACGGTGCGTTTCGGCGTCCCCGGGCCGTAAGGTTTCGGGACGC
Source organism: Streptomyces sp. NPDC020731 (assembly GCF_044334705.1). Taxonomy (NCBI): domain Bacteria; kingdom Bacillati; phylum Actinomycetota; class Actinomycetes; order Kitasatosporales; family Streptomycetaceae; genus Streptomyces; species Streptomyces sp. NPDC020731. Next base: position 167,831 of record NZ_JBIRTN010000007.1, on the reverse strand, counting down.
GGCTCCACAGGATGGGTGCCAGGCACAGTCGGAGGAGGAGAAAGTGGCAACACCCCCAGACGGTTCATCCGCGGGCAACTGGTCGTACGGTCCTGCCCAGGGCCAGAACGACGGTTCCCAGAACCGGCACGGCTACTCCTCCGAGCCACGCCACCGGCAGCCGTACGCGCCGCAGGGCCCCGGCCCTTCGCCGTACGACCAGCCTCATGCCCCGCGCATCCAGCCGGTGCAGCCGCAACGCCGAGCACCCGAGCCGGCGCCCGCCGGGGCGTCGAGCAATCCCCTGGTGCGCCCGTACGCGATGACGGGCGGCCGCACCAGGCCGCGGTACCAGCTCGCCATCGAGGCGCTGGTGCACACCACCGCGCAGCCGCACCAGATGCAGGGCCAGTTGCCCGAGCATCAGCGGATCTGCAACCTCTGCCGGGAAATCAAGTCGGTGGCCGAGATCTCGGCCCTGCTGACCATCCCTCTCGGCGTGGCCAGGATCCTCGTCGCCGACTTGGCGGAGGCGGGACTGGTCGCCATCCATCAGCCCGGCGGCGACGAGAGCGCCGGCGGCCAGCCAGACGTGACACTGCTCGAAAGGGTGCTCAGTGGACTTCGCAAGCTCTAGCGGCGGTCCTTCCCGCTCCACCACCTCGGCGAAGATCGTGGTGGCGGGTGGCTTCGGCGTGGGCAAGACCACGTTCGTCGGGGCCGTTTCGGAGATCAACCCGCTGCGCACGGAGGCCGTCATGACGTCTGCCTCGGCAGGCATCGACGACCTCACCCACACCGGGGACAAGACGACCACGACGGTCGCCATGGACTTCGGCCGTATCACCCTGGACCAGGACCTGATCCTGTACCTGTTCGGCACGCCCGGCCAGGACCGCTTCTGGTTCATGTGGGACGACCTGGTGCGCGGCGCCATCGGCGCGATCGTGCTGGTGGACACCCGGCGTCTCGCCGACTGCTTCCCGGCGGTCGACTACTTCGAGAACTCGGGTCTCCCCTTCGTGATCGCCCTCAACGGCTTCGACGGCCAGCAGCCGTACCAGCCGGACGAGGTCCGGGAAGCTCTTCAGATCGGCCCCGACACCCCGATCATCACGACGGACGCGCGGCATCGTGCCGACGCGAAGTCGGCGCTGATCACTCTCGTGGAGCACGCCCTGATGGCCCGCCTCCGCTAGCGGCTGCCGCCGCCTGCGGCTTGGGAGTACCCCCTCCGGGCGAGGCATCCCGTAGGCGCCGAGCGGCGCGACAGCCTCCGCGGCCACTGGCTGCCGGGGGCTGTCGCATGCCGGGTGCGGGCAGTCCGTGGCCTGTCGCGCCCATGTGGCGGAGCCGCATGTCGTCACAGCCCCGCGCCCCTGAGGGGGTTGCCCGGACCGGCATGACAAGAGCGCCACCACGCCAACAAGCAGGGCCCCTCCCTTGTGGAGGGGCCCTGCTTGTCAGCGGTGAGGTCAGCGCCAGCTGTGGGGGGCGCGGAAGCCCGGTTCGCGTTCCAGGCGGCGCCAGCCGGCGCGGGCGCGGCCGCGGTGGGCCGAAGCCTCGGCGGACGGCTGCGCGGCAGCCCTGGCCAGCAGGATCGCCGTGATCGCGGCGACCTCCTCCGGCCCGGCGTGCCCCTTCTCGACACGGATGTCAGGTGTGCTCATGGCTATCGGTCTCCCTGGGAGAGATGTCCGCCGGGTTACTGCGGCGGGTTGCCGTGCTTGCGGGACGGCAGGTCGGCGTGCTTGGTCTGCAGCATCGCCAGCGAACGGATCAGCACCTCACGCGTCTCCGCGGGGTCGATCACGTCGTCGACCAGACCGCGCTCGGCCGCGTAGTACGGGTGCATCAGCTCGGACTTGTACTCCTTGACCATGCGCGCCCGCATGGCGTCGGGGTCCTCGGCGTCGGCGATCTGACGGCGGAAGATGACGTTGGCCGCACCCTCCGCGCCCATCACGGCGATCTCGTTCGTCGGCCAGGCGTACGTCAGGTCGGCGCCGATGGACTGGCTGTCCATGACGATGTAGGCGCCGCCGTACGCCTTGCGCAGGATCAGCGAGATCCGCGGCACGGTGGCGTTGCAGTAGGCGTAGAGCAGCTTGGCGCCGTGGCGGATGATGCCGCCGTGCTCCTGGTCGACGCCCGGGAGGAAGCCGGGGACGTCCAGGAAGGTGAGGATCGGGATGTTGAAGGCGTCGCACATCTGGACGAAGCGGGCGGCCTTCTCGGACGCCTCGATGTCCAGCACGCCCGCCAGCGACTGCGGCTGGTTGGCGACGATGCCGACGACCTGGCCGTCCATCCGGGCCAGGGCGCAGATGATGTTGCGCGCCCAGCGCTCGTGGACCTCCAGGTACTCGCCGTCGTCGACGATCTCCTCGATCACCTTGGCCATGTCGTACGGCCGGTTGCCGTCGGCGGGGACCAGGTCCAGCAGGACGTCGCCACGGCGCTCCGCGGTGTCGGAGCACTCCACGCGGGGCGGGTTCTCCCGGTTGTTCTGCGGGAGCAGGGAGAGGAGGTAGCGCACCTCGTGGATGCACGTCTCCTCGTCGTCGTAGGCGAAGTGGCAGACACCGGAGGTCTCGGCGTGCACGTCCGCGCCGCCCAGGCCGTTCTGGGTGATCTCCTCGCCGGTGACCGCCTTGACGACGTCCGGGCCGGTGATGAACATCTGTGAGGTGTCACGGACCATGAACACGAAGTCCGTCAGGGCGGGGCTGTAGGCCGCACCGCCCGCACAGGGGCCGAGCATCACGCTGATCTGCGGGATGACGCCGGACGCCTTGGTGTTGCGCTGGAAGATGCCGCCGTATCCGGCGAGGGCGGAGACGCCCTCCTGGATGCGGGCGCCGGCGCCGTCGTTCAACGACACCAGCGGCGCGCCGGCCGCGATGGCCATGTCCATGATCTTGTGGATCTTGGTGGCGTGGGCCTCGCCCAGCGCGCCGCCGAAGATCCGGAAGTCATGGGCGTAGACGAAGACCGTGCGGCCCTCGACGGTGCCCCAGCCGGTGATCACACCGTCCGTGTACGGCTTCTTCTCCTCCAGACCGAAGCCGGTGGCCCGGTGCCGGCGCAGCTGCTCGACCTCGCGGAAGGACCCCGGGTCCAGCAGCAGTTCGATGCGCTCCCGCGCGGTCAGCTTGCCCTTGGCGTGCTGCGCCTGGGTCGCCTTCTCGCTCGGGCCGGCCAGTGCCTGGGCACGGATCTCGTGCAGTTCGGCCACGCGTCCGCGCGCGTCGGTCGGCTCACCCGGCGCCTCATCCAAAACGGTCATGTAGTGACCTTACGAAGCCCACCTGGAAATGCGAGCCGTCGACTCCTCACAGTCTCCGGGGCGTTTTCCTGGTACCCCTGAACAGAACCTTGGCGGCATGCAGCCGTTCCGACTGCTCAGAGGGCGTCCGGCTTGTAGAGGTCGCACAAAGACGTCATCTGAGAGTCACCTCACATTCATGGGTGGCGCATGCACCCGTTCGGGTCTGTTCGCGTGCCCGGAGCCCAGCGGTGGCGGTGGTCCGCTCGCGCCGGGGTCTCAGCCGAAGCGGTCCAGAAGCTTGTGGTAGAGGCCGGGGGTGAGGGCACGTACCCGGGAGGGGAGGGTGAGCCAGGTGGGGACGTAGGCCTCGTCGCGCCCCTGGGAGACGGCGTTCCAGACGGCGGCCGCGACCCGGCCGGGCGAGGTGGGCCGCGGGTGGGAGCGGCGGTACGGCGTGCCGCGGCGGGCGAAGAAGCCCGTCTCGACGGGGCCGGGCACGACGAGCGTCACCCCCACGCCCGTACCGCGCAGTTCCTGCCGGAGCGCCTCGGCGAAGGCGGCCAGCCCGGCCTTGGCGGCGGAGTACACCGCCTCCTCCCGTACGCCCACGGAGCCGGCCACCGAGCCGACGAGCACCACCCGGCCGTCGCCGGCCGTCACCATCGCGGGCAGCACCTCCCGTACGAGGTGCAGCGTCGCGTTGAGGTCCAGGAACAGCACCCGGTCGATGTCGGTGTGCGGCATCGTCAGGAACGGCCCCGCCCAGCCGATGCCCGCCCCGGCGACCAGCACGTCGATGCGTCCGGTCTCCCGCAGCGCGGCCTCCGCCAGCATCCTGGCCCCGTCCGGCGCGGCGAGGTCGGCGGGCAGCAGGACCGCCGAGGTGCCGGACGCCGTCTCCTCCAGCCGTCGCCGGTCCCGGCCGCTGAGCAGCAGCTGCCAGCCCCCGGCGGCGAAGCGCCGCGCGGTGGCCGCGCCGATGCCCGAGGAGGCGCCGGTGACGAGGGCGACACGCCGGTCCGTGCGCGGCGGCCCGTGGCCGCGCGCCGCCGCCGGGGCGGAGGCGGCGGCACGGGCGGCACCGTGTGCGGGGTCCGCCGGGGGGTCGTAGGTGGAACCGGAGCCGGTGGTGGTCACGAGTCGGTCTCCCATGCGCTGTCGCTGCGGGTCCTCGTCATCCAGGACACCCCCACTCCGGTGCACCTCGCCAGCGCTGGAGCCCGTCCGCCCGGTCCGCTCCGGCCCCCGCCGGCGGGTGGTGCCGGGCTCCCGGGGGCCGGTGCGGCGCGCCGCAGGACCACTCCTGCGGGCGGGGATTCGGCCAGGCGGGCGTACGGCGGGCACGCGGCCACGTGCGCCGGGATACGAAGGGGAGACCCTTCCGTACCCGGTCCGTCCGGTTCCCGTGGCGAGGTCACCGTGCGTCTGCCGCTCGTCCACCCCGGCGCCCTGATGTACTCCGAGATCTTCCCCCGGCTCGAACCGCTGGGCCTGGAGCGGGTGGCGGGCGCCGCCCGCGCGGCCGGTCACGAGGTCCGGGTCGTCGACCTCCGGGTATCGCGCCGCAACAGCTCCACCAGGACCGCGACCGAGGACGCGACCGGCGAGTACCACCCGTTCCGGCGGCTCGATCGCGACACCTTCGGCAGACATGTTGAAAGTTAAAGGGAATAGGCCTACGGTGGGTCCCGTTGAATTAGTTGAACATTCAACGGGACCCCTTCAGGAGGAGCACCATGGGCATCTTCGGCCGCAAGGACAACGAGACCGCCACCGCGACCACCACCGCGGTGAACCCGGACCTGGCCGCGCTGACCGGCGACTACACGATCGACCCCGCGCACAGCACGTTCGGCTTCGTCGCCCGGCACGCCATGGTCACCAACGTCAAGGGCAGCTTCCAGGACTTCACCGGCGCGCTGCACCTCGACGGCACCGACCCGGCCAAGTCCACGGCCACCGTCGACGTGGTGATGGACAGCATCGAGACGGGCAACGCCGACCGTGACGGCCACCTGAAGAGCGCCGACTTCTTCAAGACGGACGAGTTCCCGGCGATGACCTTCCGCACCACCGGGGCGGAGGCCCTCGGCGGCGACGACTACCGCATCACCGGTGACCTGACCATCCTGGGCACCACCAAGCCGCTCACCATCGACCTCGAGTTCAACGGCGCCGCGACCGACCCGTTCGGCAACCAGCGCGTCGGCTTCGAGGGCAAGGCGGAGATCCTGCGCTCCGAGTGGGGCCTGACCTGGAACGCGGCGCTGGAGACGGGCGGCGTCCTGGTCTCCGACAAGATCAAGCTGAACTTCGACATCTCGGCGATCCGCAACGCCTGATCCCGCCGACGGCGCCCCGCCCGGCGCCTCCGAGCGCGCCCGCCCCCCGGCTCCCCCGTACGGGAGGGCGGGCGCTCGGCGTGTCCGGGGAAGACCCCGCGACGGCTCAGAAGCCGCCGCCGAAGTCCCCGCCGCCGCCGAAGTCGCCTCCGCCGAAACCGCCGCCCCCGCCGAAGTCACCACCGAAGTCGCCGCCGTCGAAGTCCGCACCCGAGACGTCACCGCCGCCGAAGTCCCCGTAACCGGCGCCGTAGTCGGACGCGTAGGCGGGGCCTGCCATCATGCCGCCGAGCATGGTGCCGACGAGCAGTCCGGGCAGCAGGCCGCCGCCGAAGTAGCCGCCGGCCCAGGGGCCGTACGCGGGACCGGCGTCCCAGTAGGGACGGCGCCCGTACTCGGTGTCGACCTCGCGGACGGCGGGGTCGAGGCCGTCGGCCAGCCGGGTCCGGTCGGCCGCGCACACCGGGACCTCGCGCTCGGCGCCGCCCGGCGGCGTCCAGACGGCGTCGGTGACCGAGGGGCCGTGGCGCGGGTCGAAGAAGCAGGGCGGGCGGCGCTCCGGCAGCGGGCGTCCCTCCCGGCGCGCGGCGAGGGAGGCGAGGGCGAAGCGGCCGTCCTCCACGGCCTGGGTGACGGCCCGGACGTCCTCCGGTTTGCGGGCCGCGGCCATGAACGACTTCGACCGCTCGTAGGCGTCCAGCGCATGCTCGTAGTCCGCGCGCATCGCGTCGTCCGCGCCGGGCTCGCCCGGGTGGAAATCGAGGCGGTCGAGTTCCTCGCCGAACGCGGTGATGTCCTCGTCCACCACCACCCGCAGCTTCTCCAGCGCGGCCCGCTGCTCCTCCTCGCGGCGGCGCCGGTTGCGGCGGACCAGGGCGTACGTGCCCGCGCCGCCGGCCGCCAGCACCGCGCCGACGGTGATCAGCCCGCCGACGGGGACGTCGCCGCCGGATCCGTCGCTCCAGGAGTTCGGCGCGGAGCCGCCGGTGTTGCGCAGCGCGTTGTCGACGAAGTCGTTCAGCTGGGCCTTGGCGTCACCGGCGCCCTGCACGGACATGACCAGGTTCCGCACGCCCTGGCGGCTGAGCACGCTGCTGTCGGCACGCGCGTCGAACTCGTCGCCGAGACGGATGCCGTACAGACCGGTGACGCCGGTCTCGGTGCGCAGGTTCTGGAAGAGGTTCTGCGTCGGTTGGTCCGCCGGGAGGACCGCGACGAAGACCGGTTCGTCCGCTTCCTCGATCTTGTCGGCGAGGGCCTCGGCGTCGGACTTCGCCAGGATGTCCTGGGCCTCGGGATCGACGTAGACGGGACTCTCGCGCAACGCGCGGGCGATCTCCGAGACGTCGGTGGCCGCCTGCGCCCCGGGCGCACCGGCCGTCAGGACCGCCAGTACGGCGGCCACCGGCACGATCAGCAGGCGTACGAGGGTACGCATCGACGCGTCCTTCATATCTTCGAAGCTACCCGAATCCAGCCGGAAACGGGCATCCGGACCGGCAGGGGTTACCGAGACCGCCCCTGCCGGTCCGGGATCTCCTACGACGCCGGCTCCACTCCGGCCCGCAGCAGCCCGTACGCGTAGGCGTCCTCCAGCGCCTGCCAGGACGCGGCGATGACGTTGTCGGCGACGCCCACCGTCGCCCACTCCCCCGCCCCGTCGGACGTGGAGATCAGGACGCGGGTGGTGGACTGGGTGCCGTGCTTGCCCTCGAGGATGCGGACCTTGTAGTCGACCAGCTCCAGCTTGGCGAGCTGCGGGTAGATCTTCTCCAGGGCGACGCGCAGGGCGCGGTCCAGGGCGTTGACCGGGCCGTTGCCCTCCGCGGTGGCGACGATGCGTTCGCTCTTGGCCCACAGCTTCACCGTGGCCTCGTTGGCGTGGGTGCCGTCGGGGCGGTCCTCGACGATCGCGCGCCAGGACTCGACGTCGAAGTACTTCAGCGGCCTGCCCTCGGCCTCCGCGCGCAGCAGCAGCTCGAAGGAGGCGTCGGCCGCCTCGTACGTGTAGCCCTTGAGCTCGCGCTCCTTGACCCGCTCGACGACCCGGCCGACCAGTTCGCGGTCGCCGCCGAGGTCGATGCCGAGTTCCTTGCCCTTGAGCTCGATGGAGGCGCGTCCGGCCATGTCGGAGACCAGCATCCGCATGGTGTTGCCGACCTGCTCGGGGTCGATGTGCTGGTAGAGGTCCGGGTCGACCTTGATCGCGGAGGCGTGCAGTCCGGCCTTGTGCGCGAAGGCGGAGACACCGACGTACGGCTGGTGCGTGGACGGGGTGAGGTTGACGACCTCGGCGATGGCGTGCGAGATGCGGGTCATCTCCCGCAGCCGGCCCTCGGGCAGGACCTGCTTGCCGTACTTCAGTTCCAGGGCGGCCACGACCGGGAACAGGTTGGCGTTGCCGACCCGTTCGCCGTAGCCGTTGGCCGTGCACTGGACGTGGGTGGCGCCCGCGTCGACGGCGGCGAGGGTGTTGGCGACCGCGCAGCCGGTGTCGTCCTGGGCGTGGATGCCGAGCCGGGCACCGGTGTCGGCGAGCACGGTGGAGACCACGGCCTGGATCTGCGCCGGGAGCATGCCGCCGTTGGTGTCGCACAGGACGACGACGTCCGCACCGGCCTCGGAGGCGGCGCGGACCACCGCCTTCGCGTACTCGGGGTTGGCGCGGTAGCCGTCGAAGAAGTGCTCGCAGTCGACGAAGACCCGGCGGCCCTCCCCCTTGAGGAAGGAGACCGTGTCGCGGACCATCTCCAGGTTCTCGTCGAGGGTGGTGCGCAGGGCGAGCTCGACATGGCGGTCGTGGGACTTCGCGACCAGCGTGATCACCTGTGCGCCGGAGTCGAGGAGCGCCTTGACCTGGGGGTCCTTCGCGGCGGTGGCGCCGGCGCGGCGGGTGGCGCCGAAGGCGACCAGCTGGGCGTGCCGGAACTCGATCTCCTGTTGGGCGCGGGCGAAGAACTCGGTGTCCCGCGGGTTCGCGCCGGGCCAGCCGCCCTCGATGAAGCCCACGCCGAACTCGTCCAGGTGCCGGGCGATGGCGAGCTTGTCGGCGACCGTGAGGTTGATGCCCTCGCGCTGGGCGCCGTCGCGCAGGGTGGTGTCGAAGACGTGGAACGAGTCGTCGGGCTCGCTGGTTGCGGTCATGGTCTGAAGGCTCCTGAGTTGATCTCGGTCTACCGGAATGACCGGTTCCACCGTTCCCCCATGGTCCCTCGCGCCCCGTTCCCGGCCGCGGGTGGGGCCAGGAAACAGAAAAACCTCTCGCGGGTGCGAGAGGTCTGCGCGCGGGTCGAGGACGACGGTGTCCGCCCGTACGGTGTCGTACGTGCGGTCACTGCGGACCGGCGCGCCTGCTGCCAATAATCGTGGCGAACGAGAGCACGGGGGCAGTCTGGCACAATCCGCCCCCATGCTCACGATCCGTCTCAGGATGCGGGCGGTGGGTGTTCACCCACAGGAGCCGGGGTCTAGGAGATGCCGTTTGGATCTTGCCGAGCCGGGCGGGGTCCGGCACGCACCTCTGAGGCGCCGTCACCTGAAGCCGGCCTGATCCAGACGACACCCCCTAGCCCAGCGGGTGCATCCAGCCGTGCTTGTCCTCGGCGGTGCCGCGCTGGATGTCGAGGAGGGCCCGGCGCAGACGGAGGGTGACCTCGCCGGGCTCGCCGCCGCCCTGCCGCCATTCGGCGCCGGCCCGCTTCACCGTGCCGACCGGGGTGATGACGGCCGCCGTACCGCAGGCGAAGACCTCGGTGAGGGTGCCGTTCTCCGAGTCGCGCTGCCACTGCTCGACGGAGACGCGCTCCTCGACGGCCTCGTAGCCGAGGTCGCGGGCGACGCTCAGCAGGGAGTCGCGGGTGACGCCCTCCAGGATGGAGCCGCTGAGGGTGGGGGTGACGATTTTGTCGCCGTAGACGAAGTACAGGTTCATGCCGCCCAGTTCCTCGACCCACTGGTGCTCGACCGCGTCGAGGTAGCAGACCTGGTCACAGCCCTTGGTGGCGGCCTCGGCCTGGGCGAGCAGGGAGGCCGCGTAGTTGCCGCCGGTCTTGGCGTCACCCATGCCGCCGGGGACGGCGCGGACGCGGTCCTCGGAGACCCAGATGGAGACGGGCTTCACGCCGCCCGGGAAGTAGGCGCCGGCCGGGGAGGCGATGACGAGGAACAGGTACTCGTTGGCGGGCTTCACACCCAGCCCGACCTCGGTGGCGATCATGAAGGGGCGCAGGTAGAGGGACTCCTCGCCGCCGTGCGCCGGCACCCATGCCTTGTCCTGGGTGACGAGGGCGTCGCACGCCTCGATGAAGGTCTCGACCGGCAGTTCGGGCATCGCGAGGCGCTTGGCGGAGCGCTGGAAGCGCTCGGCGTTCTTCTCCGGGCGGAAGGTGGCGACGGAACCGTCGGGCCGGCGGTATGCCTTCAGGCCCTCGAAGATCTCCTGCGCGTAGTGCAGGACGGTGGTCGCGGGGTCGAGGGAGATCGGCGCGTACGGGACGAGCTGGCCGTCGTGCCAGCCGCGGCCCTCGGTCCACCTGATCGTCACCATGTGATCGGTGAAGTGGCGGCCGAACCCGGGGTTGGCCAGGATCGCCTCGCGCTCTGCGTCGATGAGCGGGTGCGCCGAGGGCTTGAGCTCGATCGTGGGCGTGGTCATGAGTGGTTGTCCTTCACCGGTTGTAGTGACGGGCCGCGCACACGCCCGTACGGCCGGTGGCCAGTACCAGGGCGTCCGAGCATTCCCTCATTCCGCGGCTCCGCGTTCGATTATCGCCCGGAGGTGACGGCGGAAGAAACAGGGTGGATGCGGCCCGGTGGTCGATGGTGACACCCGGCGGGGACAGGGGGAAGCCGCCGGGTGCGGATGCGACCCGGCGGCTTCGAATGTTTTCGACAGAGCGCGCCGGATCAGCCGGCTACTCGTGCGGCGAGCGCGTCGCCGATCTCCGAGGTGCTGCGGGCGGGCAGACTGCCGCGCTCCGCGAGGTCGGCGGAGACGGCGTCCTCGATGCGGGCCGCCTCGGCCTCGTACCCGAGGTGGCGCAGCAGGAGGGCGACGGACAGGACCGTGGCGCTGGGGTCGGCCTTGCCCTGCCCGGCGATGTCCGGGGCCGAGCCGTGCACGGGCTCGAACATGGACGGATACGCGCGGTCCGGGTTGATGTTGCCGGAGGCCGCGACGCCGATGCCGCCGGAGACGGCCGCGGCGAGGTCGGTGATGATGTCGCCGAAGAGGTTGTCGGTGACGATGACGTCGAAGCGGGCCGGGTCGGTGACGAGGTAGATCGTCGCGGCGTCGACGTGGATGTAGTCGGTGGTGACCTCGGGGTACTCCTCGGCCACCTTGTTGAAGACGTTCGTCCACAGGTGGCCGGCGAAGGTCAGCACGTTGTTCTTGTGGACCAGCGTGAGCTTCTTGCGCGGGCGGGCCTGGGCGCGGGCGAAGGCGTCGCGGACCACGCGCTCGACACCGAAGGCCGTGTTGACGGACACCTCGGTGGCGACCTCGTGCGGCGTGCCCTTGCGGATGGTGCCGCCGTTGCCCGTGTACGGGCCCTCGGTGCCCTCGCGGACCACGACGAAGTCGATCTCCGGCTGGCCGGCGAGCGGGGTGGCCACACCGGGCAGGAGCTTGCTCGGCCGCAGGTTGACGTGGTGGTCGAAGGCGAAGCGGAGCTTGAGCAGGAAGCCGCGCTCGAGGACGCCGGACGGGACGCTCGGGTCGCCGATGGCGCCGAGCAGGATGGCGTCGTGCCGCTTCAGCCCGTCGAGGTCGGCGTCGGTGAGGGTCTCACCGGTGGCGTGGTAGCGCTTGGCGCCGAAGTCGTACTCCTTGGTCTCCAGCTTCACATCCTGCGGAAGGACGGCGAAGAGGACCTTGAGACCTTCGGCCACGACCTCCTGGCCGATGCCGTCACCGGGGATCACTGCGAGATTGATGCTGCGAGACATGCGGGCACCCTACTCCTCGTCCCACGAGATGACATACGGAGTCCGGCATACGGACGCCGTCGGCGTGTCAGTGGCCGGTCGAGCCGCCGTTGTCCCTGCGGTCGAGGGCGCGCTGGAGCGCCGCGGCGGCGTTCTTGCGGTCGGATTCGCTGGTGCGGGAGGTGTGGCGGACGCGGCGGCGGACGGTCGTCTCGGCCATGGGTCATCGACTCCTTCGGCATACGTGGAGTGCGGAAAGGGGTTTACGAGACGCCGGATGGGCGGGGAGCGACGGACCGCAGGGGTTGCCTGCGCGGGTCCGGCTCACGACCGCCGTTCGCTTGATCGAGCGAGTCGTTCGGCTCCTACAAAGCTAGAGGAGCGGACCGCGCCTGTCTGCACAATTACTCGGACTTCCTACTATCTGAGACGGCGGACCGGGTCACACCGCTCCCACCTGCGAAAACACCGAACGGACCAGGTCGGGGGGTGACCTGGCCCGTTCGGGGTCGGGGTGGGCGTCAGCCCATGTGCGGGTATCCGTAGTCGGTCGGCGGGACCAGCGTCTCCTTGATGGCGCGGGTCAGGGTCCAGCGCATCAGGTTCTGCGGGGCACCGGCCTTGTCGTTGGTGCCGGAGGCACGGCCGCCGCCGAAGGGCTGCTGGCCGACGACGGCGCCGGTCGACTTGTCGTTGATGTAGAAGTTGCCGGCCGCGTAGCGCAGCTTCTCCATCGTGTACGCCGCCGCCGCGCGGTCGCCCGCGATGACCGAGCCGGTGAGGGCGTAGTCGGACACCGACTCCATCTGGGTCAGCATCTCGTCGTACTTCTCGTCGTCGTAGACGTGCACGGCGAGGATCGGTCCGAAGTACTCGGTGCGGAACACCTCGTTCTCCGGGTCGGAGCACTCGATGACCGTCGGACGCACGAAGTAGCCGACCGAGTCGTCGTAGGAGCCGCCCGCGACGATCGTGCAGGCCGGGTCCTCCTTGGCGCGGTCGATGGCGGCCTTGTTCTTGGCGAAGGACCGCTCGTCGATGACGGCGCCGATGAAGTTCGACAGGTCGGTGACGTCACCCATGGTGATGTAGTCGACCTCGGCGGCGAAGTCCTCCTTGAAACCGGAGTTCCAGATCGACGCCGGGATGTACGCGCGCGAGGTGGCGCTGCACTTCTGTCCCTGGTACTCGAAGGCACCGCGGGTCAGGGCGGTCTTGAGGATCGCGGGGTCGGCGCTCGGGTGGGCGACGACGAAGTCCTTGCCTCCGGTCTCGCCGACCAGACGCGGGTAGGTGCGGTACTTCTCGATGTTCCGGCCGACCGTCTTCCACAGGTGCTGGAAGGTCTTGGTCGAGCCGGTGAAGTGGATGCCGGCCAGGTCCCGGTGCTCGAGGGCGACCTCGGAGACCTCGATGCCGTCACCGGTGACGAGGTTGATGACGCCCTTGGGCAGGCCCGCCTCCTCCAGCAGCTTCATCAGCAGCACGGCGGCGTGGGTCTGGGTCGGGGACGGCTTCCAGAGGACGACGTTGCCCATCAGCGCGGGCGCGGTCGGCAGGTTGGCCGCGATGGCGCTGAAGTTGAACGGCGTGATCGCGTAGACGAAGCCCTCCAGCGGGCGGTGGTCCATGCGGTTCCACACGCCCGGCGAGTTGGCCGGGGGCTGCTCGGCGAGGATGCCGCGCGCGTAGTGGACGTTGAACCGCCAGAAGTCGACCAGCTCGCAGGGACTGTCGATCTCGGCCTGCTGGGCGGTCTTGGACTGGCCCAGCATGGTGGAGGCGGCGATGGTCTCGCGCCAGGGGCCGGCCAGCAGTTCGGCGGCGCGCAGGATGATCGCCGCGCGGTCGTCGAACGACATCGCGCGCCAGGCGGGCGCGGCGGCGAGGGCCGCGTCGATGGCGTCCTGGGCGTCCTGCCGGGTGGCGTTGGCGTAGGTGCCCAGGCGGGCCTTGTGGTTGTGCGGCTGCACGACGTCGAAGCGCTCGCCGCCGCCCATCCGCTTCTCGCCGCCGATGGTGCAGGGGAGGTCGATCGGGTTGTCGGCCAGCTCCTTGAGCCTGGCCTCCAGCCGGGCACGCTCGGGCGTCCCGGGGGCGTAGCCGTGCACCGGCTCGTTGACGGGGGTGGGGACCTGGGTCACAGCGTCCATGGGTGGCGTAACTCCTTGTCGTGAGCGGTGTGGTGTCAGCCCTTGGTGATCATGTTTCGTGCGGAGAACCGCGGGTCGGCGGGCTTCTCCGCGAGCCGCCTCATGCCGTGCCTCCCGGGGGACGGCCCCCGGACCCCCGGCCGGAACCGGAGCGCCGGCACAACCGAGCCGCCTCAGCCACGACTGATCATGCTCCGCAGGAAGAAGCCCAGGTTCGCGGGCCTCTCCGCCAGACGGCGCATGAAGTAGCCGTACCAGTCGGTGCCGTAGGCCGTGTAGACGCGCATCCGGTGGCCCTCGGCGGCCAGTCGCAGGTGCTCGTCGCCGCGGATGCCGTAGAGCATCTGGAACTCGTACTCGTCGAGCTTTCGCCCGGCGGTGCGGGCCAGCTCCTGGGTGATGGAGATCAGGCGCGGGTCGTGGGACCCGATCATCGGGTAGCCCTCGCCCTCCATCAGCGTCCGCAGGATGCGCACGTACGCCTTGTCGATCTCGTGCTTCTGCTGGTGGGCGACCTCCGCGGGCTCCTTGTAGGCGCCCTTCACCAACCGTACGCGACTGCCGGCCGCGGCGAGGCGGCGCGCGTCCTCCTCGGTGCGGAAGAGGTAGGCCTGGATGACGCAGCCCGTCTGCGGGACGTCCTTCCGCAGCTCCTCGTGGATGGCGAACATCGAGTCGAGGGTGGTGTGGTCCTCCGCGTCCAGCGTGACCGTGGTGCCGATCCCGGCGGCGGCCTCGACGACCGGACGGACGTTGGCGAGGGCCAGCTCGTGGCCGCCGGGGAGGGCCTGGCCGAACATCGACAGCTTCACCGACATCTCGGCGCGGGTGCCGAGCTCCAGCGGCCCCAGCCGGTCGATCAGCTCCAGGTACGCGTCGCGGGCGGCGGCGGCCTGCTCGGGGGTGGTGATGTCCTCGCCGACGACGTCCATGGTGAGTTCCAGGCCGTTGCCGGTGAGCTCCTGGATGATCGGCAGGACCTCGTCGACGGTCTCACCGGGGATGAAGCGGTCGACGACCTGCTTGGTCACCGGGGCCGCCGAGATCAGGCGTCGCATCCGGTCGCTGCGCGACGCGGCGAGAATCACGGGACCCAGCACGGGGCACCTCCACAAGCTGCACGAGGCCGGCACCCGACGATTCGGATACGGCACGGAGAACCACCGTGAAACCTACGGATGCCCCCGATCGTGGGCCATCGACAGCTGTCACGCATCCGTGCCGCAGATCTCAGACAGATGTATGAAGGCTCCGGGGCTTTGCGGCAGAATGCCCGGGTGACGTCGGAACACAGGGATGACTACCAGGAGCTGGTGGACGAGATCTCGGAGCTGCTGGGCGCTCCGGCGACCCTGGAGAACCGGGATTTCGAACTGATCGCCTTCGGGGCGTACGACAGCGAGGGCGACCTCGATCCGTCCGTGCTGGACCCGGTGCGCACCCGCTCGATCCTGACCCGTCGTTCCACGGCCGCCGTCCGCGCCTGGTTCGAGGGCTTCGGCATCACCCGCGCGACCGGCCCGGTCCGCATCCCGCGCACTCCGGAGGCGGGGGTCCACCGGGGACGCGTCTGTCTGCCGGTACGCCATCGGGGTGTCGTCCTCGGGTACGTCTGGCTGCTCGACTACGACCCGGGCCCCTCGGAGGAACAGCTGGACGCGGCCATGCGGGTGACGGCCCGGATCGGGGCGCTGCTCGCGGACGAGGCCCAGCACGGCGCCGACCTCACGCGGGAACTGCGGGCGGTGCTGACCGCGGAGCGGGACTGGCAGCGGGAGATGGCGGTCGCCGAGCTGCGCACCGCGCTCGGCAGCCGCGCGGACGGTCCGCACACGGTGGTCTGTGTCGCCCCCTGGCCCTCCGCCGACCCCGACGACGCCCCGTCGGTCCGCACGGTGCCGGGGGCGACGGCGCTGTGCACCCTGCCGCGGGGTGCCACCGGCCTGTCCCTGGCCCTGCTGCTGAGGCTGCGCTCGACGGACGTACTGGCCCCGGCGGTGACGGCGGCCTCACGGCTGCTGGAGCGGGCGGCAAGCCGGGGCGGCCCCCCGCCGGCCGCCGGGATCGCCGCGCCCCGCGCGGGCCTCGCCGACCTGGGCGCGGCCTGGGCGGAGGCGTCGGCGTCGGCACGTGCGGCGCGGGCCGAACCCCGGCTCGGGCCGGTCGCCCGGTGGGCGTCGATCGGCCCCTTCCGCCTGCTGACCGCGCTGCCCCCGGGCGCGGCCCGTGATCCCGTCGTCGGCCCCCTGCTCTCCCCCGCGCACGCCGAACTCGCCCGCACCGCCGAGGTCTACCTCGACCGCGCCGGCCAGGCCGGCCGCACGGCGGCCGAGCTGGGCATCCACCGCCAGACCCTCTACTACCGCCTGTCACGGATCGAGCAGCTCACCGGCCTGGACCTGGACGACGGCGAGGACCGGCTGTTGCTGCACATGGCGCTCAAGGGGCATCGCCTGTAGCGGTGGCTCCCTCGATCACCCGGCGCAGGCCGACGGTCAGCTGTTCACCGTCGGGCGCCGACTTCGGGTCGAAGGTCCACTGGGCGATGAGGCCCGTCATCAGGGTCACGTAGAACATGCCGAGGGTGTCCGCGGTCTCGTCGGACACGTCCTCCTCCCGGCCGCCCATCAGCAGCGGGACCAGACCGCGTCCGGCCTCGCGCTGTGCCGCCGCCAGGTGGTCGCGCACCTCGGGGAGCCGGTCGCCGAGGGCGAGGACCTCCATGCTGAGCCGCCACACCGAGCCGGGCCCCTTCATGGTGGCGATGATGTTCGACCACACCCGTTCGAACCGCTCCAGGGAGCCGGGACCGGCCTCGTCCACACTCCCGTCGCCCTCGAAGGCACTGCCCATCCCCTCGACCAGCGACACGTAGGCCTGGGCGAGCAGGGCGTCCTTCGACCCGTAGTGGTAGCCGATGGAGGCCAGGTTGGTCCCCGACTCCTTGACGATGTCACGCGCCGTCGTGCGCACGAAGCCCTTGGCGAGCAGGCAGCGCCTGGCGCCCTCGAGCAGATCCTCACGGTGTCCCATGATGCCACCTTACCCGTCTGTCCATACATGCGTCTTATACGCTCGTTCTAGACAACCGTATAAGACGTGCGTACAGTCGTCGGCATGACACCGAACCCGACCCGTGCGGGCCGCCGCGAGTGGACCGCGCTCACCGTGCTGATGCTCCCGCTGCTGCTGGTCTCGATGGACGTCTCCGTCCTCTACTTCGCGATCCCCGAGATCAGCGCGGACCTGGAACCGAGCGGCACCCAGCAGCTGTGGATCTTCGACATCTACGGCTTCGTCCTGGCCGGCCTGCTGATGACGATGGGCGCGCTGGGCGACCGCATCGGCCGCCGCAGACTGCTGCTCGTCGGCGCCGCCGCCTTCGGCGCCGCCTCACTGCTCGCGGCCTACGCACACACCGCCGAGACGCTGATCGCGGCCCGCGCGGTCCTCGGCATCGGCGGCGCGACCTTGATGCCGTCGACGATGGCGCTGGTCCGCACGATGTTCACCGACTCCGCCCAGCGGGCCAAGGCGATCGGGCTGTGGTCCGGGGTGATGACGGCCGGGATCGCGCTCGGCTCGGTGATGAGCGGCGTCCTCGTCGAGCACTTCTGGTGGGGCTCGGTCTTCCTGGTCAACCTGCCGGCGATGGCCCTGCTGCTGGTCATCGGCCCGGTGCTGCTCCCAGAGTCCAAGAACCCCTCCCCCGGCCGCTTCGACCTGCTGAGCGTCCCGCTGTCGATGGCGGCGGTCCTGCCCGTGGTCTACGGTCTGAAGGAGCTGCCCTCCGAGGGCTGGAACGTCCGGTACGTCGTCGCGATCACCGTGGGCCTGCTCTTCGCGGCGCTGTTCGTGCAGCGCCAGCGGACGTCGGCCTCGCCGATGATCTCACCGGCCCTCTTCCGCGGGCACGGCTTCACCCCTGCGCTCCTCCTCAACACCCTGTCGGCCTTCGGGATGATGGGCTCGGCGTACTTCACCACCCAGTACCTGCAGTCGGTCCTGGGCAAGAGCGCGCTGGAGGCCGCGCTGTGGAGCCTGCTGCCGTCGGTGCTCATCGGCGCCGCCGCACCGGTCGCCGCCCGGCTGGTCCAGCGGGGCGTGGAGCGCGCGTACGTCGTGACGGCCGGCTTCGCCATCGCGGCGGGCGGCTACGGGCTGCTGGCCCTGGCCGGTACGGACTCGCTGTGGCTGGTGCTCGCGGCGTGCGGGGTGATGGCCTCGGGCATCGTCATCGTGATGTCACTCCTCACCGACCTGGCCCTGAGCTCGGCCCCGGTCGAGAAGGCCGGGGCGGCGTCCTCGCTGCTGGAGACCGGCACGGAGTTCGGCGGCGCCCTGGGCATGGCCGCCCTCGGCTCCATCGGCACCGCCGTCTACCGCCACGAGATGCCGGACACGGCTCCCGCCATGGCGCAGGAGACCCTGGGCGGCGCGCTGGGCGTCGCCGCCGAACTGCCGGGGCGCGCGGGGGACGCCCTGGCGACGGCGGCACGGGAGGCGTTCACCAGCGGGATGCAGGGAGCGGCGATCGCGGGGGCGGTACTGCTCCTGGGTGCGGCGGTACTGGCGGCGGCAGGGCTGCGCCACATCAGGATCCGGCCGCAGACACCCACGGAAAACGCCGGACGGGCTGACCGACTCAGCCCGTCCGGCGCTTGAGGACGAGTCCGTTCAGGGCGAACGGGGGGCCGGGGGCAGAACCCCCGGCACTCTCAGACCAGGTTGACCGAGCGCGCGGACGTCGCCCCGATCTCCGCGGCGAGCTCACCGAGCACCCCGGTGGCCACCGTGTCGTCGACCGTCAGCACGGCGAGCGCCTCACCGCCGACCGTCGCGCGGGCGACCTGCATGCCGGCGATGTTGATGCCCGCCTCGCCGAGGATGCGGCCCACGGTGCCGACGACACCCGGACGGTCCTCGTAGCGCAGCACGACCATGTGGTCGGCGAGCGCGAGGTCCACGTCGTAGTCGCCGACCGCGACGATCTTCTGGACGTGCTTGGGGCCGGCCAGCGTGCCGGAGACCGAGATCTCCTCACCGTCGGAGAGGGTGCCGCGCACGGTGACGACATTGCGGTGGTCGGCCGACTCCGAGCTGGTGGTCAGCCGTACCTCGACACCGCGCTCCTGGGCGAACAGCGGGGCGTTGACGTAGGACACCGTCTCGTCGACGACGTCCTCGAAGACGCCCTTGAGCGCGGACAGCTCGAGCACCTTCACGTCGTGCTGGGTGATCTCGCCGTACACCTCGACGTCGAGGCGGGCCGCGACCTCACCGGCGAGCGCGGTGAAGATCCGGCCGAGGCGCTCGGCGAGCGGCAGACCCGGCTTGACGTCCTCGGCGATGACCCCGCCCTGCACGTTCACCGCGTCCGGGACCAGCTCACCGGCGAGGGCGAGGCGCACCGAGCGGGCGACGGCGATACCGGCCTTCTCCTGCGCCTCGTCGGTGGAGGCACCGAGGTGCGGGGTGCAGACGACCTGGTCGAACTCGAACAGCGGGGAGTCCGTGCAGGGCTCCTTCGCGTACACGTCGAGACCGGCACCGGCGACCCGGCCCTCCTTGAGGGCGGAGTACAGCGCCTCCTCGTCGACGATCCCGCCGCGCGCGGCGTTGACGATGCGCACGCTCGGCTTGACCTTGCGCAGCGCCTCGTCGCCGATGAGGCCGACGGTCTCGGGGGTCTTGGGCAGGTGGACGGTGATGAAGTCCGAGACCTCGAGCAGCTCGTCCAACGACAGGACCTTGACACCCATCTGCGCGGCCCGCGCGGGCTGGATGTAGGGGTCGTAGGCGACGACCTTCATGCCGAAGCCGGACATGCGCTGGGCGACCAGCGCACCGATGCGGCCCAGACCCACGACACCGAGGGTCTTCTCGGCGAGCTCGACGCCCGTGTACTTGCTCCGCTTCCACTCGCCGTTCTTCAGCGCGGCGTTGGCCTGCGGGATGTGGCGGGCGGTGGCGACGATCAGACCGCAGGCGAGTTCGGCGGCGGTCACGATGTTCGAGGTGGGGGCGTTGACGACCATCACGCCGGCCTTGGTGGCGGCGGAGACGTCGACGTTGTCCAGGCCGACGCCGGCGCGGGCGACGACCTTGAGCCTGTTCGCGGCGGCGATCGCCTCGGCGTCGACCTTGGTGGCCGAACGGATCAGGATCGCGTCCACCTCGGCGATGGCCGGAAGCAGCTCGGCGCGGTCCCCGCCGTTGCAGTGGCGGATCTCGAAGTCCGGGCCGAGTGCGTCGACGGTGGCGGGCGACAGCTCTTCAGCGATGAGTACGACGGGTTTCGAGCTCACGTGAGTCCTCACAAGTCCAATGCGGACGGCCGTCCCGACGGCCGCAGGCGGTGAAGAAGTGCTAGCCGCGTGGAAGACGCACGACGCTGTGGGCCTGACGCGTTTGTTGTACAGCAGTCTAGTGGCGCGTGGCGGGTCGTCTTGCGCCTCTGCGGATCGATCACCCGGAAGGGGCGGTGGGGGAAGCGCGGCGTCCGGGGCGGATCCCCGCGACGGCGTCCGGAACCGGCGGCACCGTCGCGGGGCGAATCCGCTTACGCCTCTTCGTCGACCCAGCTCATGAGCTTGCGCAGCTCCTTGCCGGTGGTCTCCAGCAGGTGCTCGGAGTCCTGCTGCTTGTACTCGTTGTACTTCTTCAGACCGCCGTGGTACTCGTCCATCCAGTTCTTGGCGAACGTGCCGTCCTGGATCTCGGCGAGGACCTTCTTCATCTCGGCCTTGGTGGCGTCGGTGATGATCCGCGGGCCGGTGACGTAGTCGCCCCACTCGGCGGTCTCGGAGATCGACCAGCGCATCTTCTCCAGGCCGCCCTCGTACATGAGGTCCACGATCAGCTTCAGCTCGTGCAGGCACTCGAAGTAGGCGATCTCCGGCTGGTAACCGGCCTCGGTCAGCGTCTCGAAGCCCGCCTTGACCAGGGCCGCGGTGCCACCGCAGAGGACGGCCTGCTCACCGAACAGGTCGGTCTCGGTCTCCTCGGTGAAGGTCGTCTTGATGACGCCGGCGCGGGTGCCGCCGATGCCCTTCGCGTACGACAGGGCCAGCGCGAAGGCGTTGCCCGTGGCGTCCTGCTCGACGGCGGCGATACAGGGAACGCCGCGGCCCTCCTCGTACTGACGGCGCACCAGGTGACCCGGACCCTTCGGGGCGACCATGCAGACGTCCACGCCGGCCGGGGGCTTGATGAAGCCGTAGCGGATGTTCAGGCCGTGGCCGAAGAACAGGGCGTCGCCGTCGTTCAGGTTCTCCTTGATGTGCTCCTCGTAGACCTGGGCCTGGAGCGGGTCCGGGACCAGGATCATGATGACGTCGGCCTCGGCGGCGGCCTCGGACGGGCTCACCACGCGCAGGCCCTGCTCCTCGGCCCTGGCCTTGGACTTGGAGCCCTCGTGCAGACCGACGCGGACGTCGACACCCGAGTCACGCAGCGACAGGGCGTGGGCGTGGCCCTGGCTGCCGTAACCGATGACCGCGACCTTGCGGCCCTGGATGATGGACAGGTCGGCGTCGGCGTCGTAGAACAGCTCGGCCACTGGGTTCTCTCCTTGTGTGCAGGTGTTGCGTCCCACCGTATGACGGTGAGGGAGGGGGAAGGTTGGGGGTCTCGCGATACGGGCGGCCGGTCGTGTCCCGGCCGCCCGTTCCATGTCCTACGCCGACCGGTCCAGGGCGCGCAGCGACCGGTCCGTGATGGAACGAGCACCGCGTCCGATCGCGATCGTGCCGGACTGGACGAGCTCCTTGATGCCGAACGGCTCCAGCATCTTGAGCATGGCGGACAGCTTGTCGCTGCTCCCGGTGGCCTCGATGGTCACGGCCTCCGGGGAGACGTCCACGGTCTTGGCGCGGAACAGCTGGACGATCTCGACGATCTGGGAGCGCGTCTCGTTGTCGGCGCGCACCTTCACCAGAACGAGTTCGCGCTGAACGGCCTGCCCGGGTTCGAGCTCGACGATCTTCAGCACGTTGACGAGCTTGTTGAGCTGCTTGGTGACCTGCTCCAGCGGGAACTCCTCGACGCTCACCACGATGGTGATGCGGGAGATGTCGGGGTGTTCGGTGACGCCGACGGCGAGCGAGTCGATGTTGAAGCCGCGGCGGGAGAACAGGGCGGCGATCCGGGCCAGGATGCCCGGGGTGTTCTCCACCAGGACGGAGAGCGTGTGCTTGGACATGATCTGCTTCCTTTACGGCTCTCAGTCGTCTTCGTTGTCGCCGAAGTCGGGGCGGACGTCCCGGGCGGCCATGATCTCGTCGTTGGAGGTGCCGGCGGCGACCATCGGCCACACCATCGCGTCCTCGTGGACGATGAAGTCCACGACGACCGGGCGGTCGTTGATGGAGTTCGCCTCCTCGATGACCTTGTCGAGATCGGCCGGGTCCTCGCAGCGGATCGCGTGGCAGCCCATGGCCTCCGACAGCTTCACGAAGTCGGGGATGCGGGTGCCGGCGCTCTTCTCGGTGCTGTCGGCTCCGGGGCCGGAGTGCAGCACCGTGTTGGAGTACCGCTGGTTGTAGAAGAGGGTCTGCCACTGGCGGACCATCCCGAGGGCGCCGTTGTTGATGATGGCGACCTTGATCGGGATGTTGTTCAGGGCGCAGGTGGTGAGCTCCTGGTTGGTCATCTGGAAGCAGCCGTCGCCGTCGATCGCCCAGACGGTGCGGTCGGGGGCGCCGGCCTTGGCTCCCATGGCCGCCGGGACCGCGTACCCCATGGTTCCGGCGCCGCCGGAGTTCAGCCAGGTGGCGGGCTGCTCGTACTGGACGAAGTGCGCGGCCCACATCTGGTGCTGGCCGACACCCGCCGCGAAGATCGTGCCCTCGGGCGCCAGCTGTCCGATGCGCTCGATGACCTGCTGCGGGGAGAGCGAGCCGTCCTCGGGCTGGTCGTAGCCGAGCGGGTAGGTCTCGCGCCAGCGGTTCAGGTCGTTCCACCAGGCGGTGTAGTCGCCCCTGTGGCCCTCGGCGTGCTCCTTCTGGACGGCCTGGACGATGTCGGCGAGGACCTCGCGGGCGTCACCGACGATCGGCACGTCGGCGGCCCGGTTCTTGCCGATCTCGGCCGGGTCGATGTCGGCGTGGACGATCTTCGCGTACGGGGCGAAGCTGTCCAGCTTGCCGGTGACGCGGTCGTCGAAGCGGGCTCCGAGGGCGACGATCAGGTCGGCCTTCTGCAGCGCGGTGACGGCGGTGACCGCACCGTGCATGCCCGGCATCCCCACGTGCAGTTCGTGGCTGTCGGGGAATGCGCCGAGTCCCATCAGGGTGGTGGTGACGGGAGCCCCGGTGAGTTCCGCGAGGGCCTTCAGCTCGGCGGTGGCCCGGGCCTTGAGGACCCCGCCGCCGACGTAGAGGACCGGCCGCTTCGCGGCGGTGATCAGCTTCGCGGCCTCGCGGATCTGCTTGGCGTGCGGCTTGGTGACGGGCCGGTAGCCGGGCAGGTCCATGGTGGGCGGCCAGGAGAAGGTGGTCTTCGCCTGGAGGATGTCCTTGGGGATGTCGACCAGCACCGGGCCGGGGCGGCCGGTGGAGGCGATGTGGAACGCCTGGGCGATCACCCGCGGGATGTCCTCGGCCTTGGTGACCAGGAAGCTGTGCTTGGTGATCGGCATGGTGATGCCGACGATGTCCGCCTCCTGGAAGGCGTCCGTGCCGATCGCCTTGGAGACGACCTGGCCGGTGATCGCGACCAGCGGCACGGAGTCCATGTGCGCGTCGCCGATGGGCGTGACCAGGTTGGTCGCGCCGGGGCCCGAGGTCGCCATGCAGACGCCCACCTTGCCGGTGGCCTGCGCGTAGCCGGTGGCCGCGTGACCGGCGCCCTGCTCGTGCCGGACCAGCACGTGGCGCACCCGGGTGGAGTCCATCAGTGGGTCATAGGCCGGAAGGATCGTACCGCCGGGAATGCCGAATACCGTGTCGGCGCCGACCTCCTCGAGAGAGCGGATGAGGGACTGTGCGCCCGTGACGTGCTCGACGGGGGCGGACTGTCCTCCGGATCGGGGCCGGGGCTGCGGGTGATGGGCCCCGGTGGCCTGCTCGGTCATCGGCATTCTCTTCTCGATGCTGAGGGTTTTTGCGAAGTTCGTGCGGGTTACGCGTGCTGCTCGGCTGGTGCTTGTGCAACAAAAAACCCCTCGTGCCATAAGGCAAGCGAGGGGAGCGCGCCGGGTGGTGGTCGCTGAGCGGTCGAGGCTCAGCGTCAGCCGACGCGCTTTCCAAGTACGAGAATTCGGGTGCGCATGGCACTGACCCTCCCCCCGGCGCACACTCACTGTCAAGTGGGTGGGACGGGAGTCTCATTATGTGAGCGCAGTGCCGTACCGCCCTGGAGTACGGCGGTCCCTCCGGTGGAGTACACCCCGGAGCCACCGCCGACGAACACGGGTTCGGCCGGTCCGGGCGGCACCGGGTAGTGCCCGGCGGCCAGCGCCCTGCGCAGCCGGTACTCGTCCAGCGGCTCGGAGAAGGCCTTGCCCTGCCCGTGCGTGCAGCCCATCGCGCGCAGGGCCGCGACCTGCTCGGGCAGATCCACACCGTCGGCCACGGACTGCATCCCGAGGTCGGAGGCGATCCGCAGCAGACCGCTGGTGATCTTGTGCAGTCGCGCGGACTCCACCACGCCGTCGACCATGCCCCGGTCGAGCTTCAGTACGTCGACGGGGAGCCGCCTCAGGGCCGTGATCGCCGCAGGGCCGCTGCCGAAGCCGTCGAGCGCGATCCGGACGCCGAGCCGCTTGAGCACGGCCAGCCGGCGCTCCAGCTCGTCGAGCGACGCCCTGGGGTCGGTGTCGGCCAGCTCGACGACCAGGGAGCCGGACGGCAGCCCGTGCCGGGTCAGCAGGGCCTCGATCGAGCCCAGGGGCAGTGACCGGTCCAGCAGCCGGTGCGCGCTCAGCCGGACGGCCACCGGGACGGGCAGACCTGTCGCGTGCCGTTCGGCGGCCTGTTCGACGGCCTCCTCCAGCACCCAGCGGCCCAGCACGGCGGTCCTCTCGCTGTCCTCGGCCACGCGCAGGAACTCCGCGGGGGTGAACAGCGCCCCCTGGGAGGAACGCCAGCGCGCCTGGGCGCAGACCGAGGTGATCCGGCCGTCCTCCAGGGACACCACCGGCTGGTGCAGCAGGGCGAACTCGCCGTGGTGCAGCGCCGCGCGCAGCCGGGTGGCCAGCTCCGCCCTGCGCACCACGTCCTGCTGCATCTGCGGCTTGTACAGCTCCACACGGCCCTTGCCGGCGGCCTTGGCCCGGTACATGGCGAGGTCGGCGTTGCGCAGCAGTTCGCCCGCGCCGAGGCCGGGTTCGGCGAAGGCCACGCCGATGGAGGCGTCGACCCGGACATCGTTGCCGTCGATGACGTAGGGCTGGGAGAGGGTCGCTCTCAGGCGGTCGGCGAGCTCCAGGATGTGCCGTTCACGGGCATCCCGGTCACGGACGCCGTCCCCGACGATCAGGGCCGCGAACTCGTCGCCGCCCAGCCGGGACGCGGTGTCGCCCTTGCGGACCGCGTCCTGGAGTCTGCGGGCGGCCTGGACGAGCAGCTCGTCCCCGGCCTGGTGCCCGATGGTGTCGTTGACGCCCTTGAAGCCGTCGAGGTCGATGAAGAGCACCGCCGTGCCCCTCAGGGCGGCTCCCCGGTCCGAGGCGCGGCGGCCGGACAGGGCCTGCTGGACGCGCCGGGTGAACAGGGCGCGGTTGGGCAGGTCGGTGAGCGGGTCGTGCTCCGCGTTGTGCTGGAGCTGCGCCTGGAGCCGCACCCTCTCGGTCACGTCACGGCTGTTGAAGATCAGGCCGCCGTGGTGCCGGTTGACGGTCGACTCGACGTTCAGCCAGCCTCCCCCGCTCTCGGCTTCTCCCCCGCTCTCGGCCTCGCTCGAGCGGAGGGACCCCCATGAACGGGAGGCGCCCCCACCGCCGAAGCGGAAACGGCACTCGATGCGGGTCGTGGGTTCCTCGACCGGGTCCGCGGCGAGGAAGCGGCGCACCTCGTGCACGACACAGCCCAGGTCCTCCGGGTGGATGAGACCGGCCAGTTCGGTTCCCTCCAGCTCCTCCGCGGGCCTGCCGTACACCCCGGCGGCGGCCGGGGAGACGTAGCGGAGGATGCCGCTGGGGGCGGCGATCATGATGACGTCGCTGGAGCCCTGCACCAGGGAGCGGAAGTGGTTCTCCTTCTGCGCCAGTTCCTGGGTGAGGGTGATGTTGTCGAGCAGCATGATGCCCTGGCGCACGACGAGCGCGAGCACCACCGTGCCTCCGGTGAGCAGCACGACGCGGTCGACACTGCGGCCGTTGAGGACGTTGTAGAGGATCCCCAGGGTGCACACGGCCGCGGCGAGGTACGGCGTGAGCGCGGCGAGGGAGCCGGCGATGGGCCGGGAGAGCGGATGCCGGGTGTGCTCCCCGGGCGGCGGCCCGTGATGGTGGTCCGGCACGCCGTGCCGCCCCGGCAGGTGTTCGCGGACCACGCGCGTGTGCCCCTCCCGCTCGGGCCGTCCGCCGCGGGGCGCGGTCCAGGGGGCGTACGCCAGGAGCAGCGAGCCGGCGAACCAGCCCGCGTCGAGCAGTTGTCCGGAGCGGTAGTCGGCGTGCAGCAGCGGGGAGGTGAACAGGGCGTCGCACATCACGGTCAGCGCGAGCGCGCCGATCGCGGTGTTGACCGCGGACCGGTTGACCGCCGAGCGCCGGAAGTGCAGCGCGAGCACCATGCTGACCAGGGCGATGTCGAGCAGCGGGTACGCCAGTGACAGCGCGGTGTGCGCGACGCCCGGCCCCTCGGCCTGCGCGGCCTGGGCGAGCGCGAGGCTCCACGCGAGGGTGAGCAGGGAACCGCCGATCAGCCAGGCGTCCAGGGCGAGACAGACCCAGCCGGCCTTGGTCACGGGCCGTTTGGCGAGCACCAGCAGCCCCACGATGGCGGGCGGCGCGAAGCACAGGAAGAACAGGTCGGCGTAGCTGGGGCTGGGCACGGGAAGCCCGAGGACGACCTCGTACCACCCCCAGACCAGGTTGCCCAGGGAAGCCATGGTCGAGGAGAGGCCGAACATCAGCCAGGCGGGCCGGAACCGGGTGCGGGGGCTGCGGGCGTAGACGAAACAGGACACGGCGGCGGCCCCGGCCGCGGCGCTCAGTCCGAAGTCGCCCATGATCAGCGCGAGGCGCTCCGAGCCCCAGCCGGACGCGGCGCCGACGGCGTAGGCCGCGCAGACCAGGGCCAGAACGAGTTGGGCGGCCGGGCCGGGCCGACGGTCGGCGGCCGGCGCACCGGACAGCGGCGCCGTCGGTGGGGGCTGCTTCCGCAGTGTCCCGTCGATCGTGGAGGTGGGGGTCGGCGCGCTCACCGGTACCTCCCGGTCCACTCCGCTCCCGGGTCCCTCGGCCCCCGGTGCACCGGGTGGGCATGCCTGCGGCGGCTGCCGTGCCTGTGGTGGTGGCCGGGACCGTCGTGGGGACCGTCGTGCCGGGTGTGGTGGCCGCCGCCGTGGTGACCGCGGCTGCGCGCGGCCGTGCGCCACGGTCGTCGCCGACGGCTCCGCCGCGTCGGATCGCTCGTCCATAGGCCGTGCATCGTCCGTCGCCCCCCTCACTGTCCACAGTGTCCTGCCCCGCGCCGTTGGTCAGCGGCGCAGCCCCTGTCGGGACGATACACCAGTATCGTCACTCAGGGACATAGGTTCTCTACGCTCCGTAACGATCAACGAATATACGAGTACCCACCGCGCCCGGATAAACGCGGACGGTACTCGAAGCGGACTACAAGTCTTCCGCTCCCGTCACCAGGATCACGTTGCCGAGCTCCTCCCGGTTCAGGTAGCGGCGCAACTGATTGACCAGCAACCGCTCGGCGCGCGGCCGGAAGGCGGAGGTGGCTCCGCCGACGTGCGGGCTGACGAGGACGCCCGGCGCCCGCCACAGGGGATGTTCCGAGGGCAGCGGTTCGGGATCGGTGACGTCGAGGGCCGCGGTGACGCGGCCGCTCTTCAGCTCGGTGAGCAGCGCCTCGGTGTCGACGACGCCGCCGCGGGCCACGTTCACCAGCAGGGCGCCGTCCTTCATCCGGGCCAGGAATCCGGCGTCCACGAGGTGCCGGGTGGCCTCGGTCAGCGGCGTGGAGAGGACGACGACGTCCGCCTCCGGGAGCAGGGCGGGCAGTTCGGTGAGCGGGTGCACCGGACCGCGCTCCGTGGTGCGTGCGGAGCGCGCGACGCGCGCCACCCGCGCGAGCTCGAACGGAACGAGCCGGTCCTCGATGGCCGCGCCGATCGAGCCGTACCCCACGATGAGCACGTTCTTGTCGGCGAGCGCGGGCCGGAACCCGCCGCGCCACTCCCCCTTGTCCTGTGCCCGCACGAAATCGGGGATGCCGCGCAGCGAGGCCAGGATCAGCGCGAGCGTGAGCTCGGCGGTGCTGGCCTCGTGCACGCCGCGCGCGTTGCACAGCCGCACGCCGGCGGGCAGGTCCTTCAGGCCGGCCTCCACGTGGTCGGTGCCGGCCGACAGGGTCTGTACGACACGGACGGAGCGCATCAGCGGCAGCGGGCGCACACCGACCCCGGCGGGCCTCATGTAGGGCACGACGTAGAAGGCGCAGTCGGCCGGGTCGGCGGGGAACTCCTCACCGCCGTCCCAGAAACGGTAGTGCGGCCCCTCGGGAAGCCCCTCGATCTCGTCCGGCGGAATGGGCAGCCATACGTCAGCAGCGTTCATGGTTCGGAGGGTAGGGCCTGTCCGGCGGATCGAGTCGAGGGGGATCAGGGTTGCCTTGCGAGCCCTGGGGAGCGGGGTCCGGTGCGTGCGGCTGCACAGCGGAGGAGGGCTCGGGGCGGAGCCCTGACAACCGGCGACAACGCCGCTGGGGGTACCGCCCACGCCCTTCAGGCGGTGAGGGAGTGCGTGCCGGGCCCCGCGTCTTCGGCATGATCCGCCGGGCGGGCCCTCGTTCAGGAGCGCGGGAGCGCAGAGGTTAGGTTGGGGGCCGGAGAGGGAGGGTCACGACCAGGTGGAGCGCAGGACGATCGGCGCGGGGGCACTCGCGGTGGGGGCCGTCGGACTCGGGTGCATGCCGATGAGCTGGGCCTACAGCACGTCCCGGCAGCGCGGCGAGGAGTCGCTCAGGGCGGTGCACCGGGCGCTGGACGTGGGCTCGACGCTCCTCGACACCGCCGACATGTACGGCCCGTTCACCAACGAGCTGCTGCTGGGGCGGGTGTTGAAGGAGCGGCGCTCCGACGCCTTCGTGTCCACGAAGGTCGGTCTGCTGGTGGGTGATCAGCACATCGTGGCCAACGGCCGCCCCGGGTACGTGAGAAGGGCCTGCGACGCGTCGCTGCGTCGGCTGGGGACCGATGTCATCGACCTCTACCAGCTGCACCGCGCCGACCCGGAGGTCCCGGTCGAGGAGACCTGGGGTGCGATGGCGGAGCTCGTACAGGCCGGAAAGGTGCGGGCGTTGGGGCTGTGCGCGGTGGGGGCGCGCTCGGCGCGGCGGCCGGGGGCGCGGCTGCACGACGCGACGATCCGGCAGCTGGAGCGGGTGCAGCAGGTCTTCCCGGTGAGCGCGGTGGAGGCGGAGCTGTCGGTGTGGTCGCCGGAGGCGCTCCGGGCGCTGCTGCCGTGGTGCGCGTCGCGGGGGGGTCGGCTTCCTGGCGGCGATGCCGCTGGGCAACGGTTTCCTGACCGGGACGCTGACGCCCGGCGTGGGCTTCGAGGCGGACGACCTGCGCGCCCGGCACCCCCGCTTCACGGCCGAGATGATGGCCGCGAACCAGCCGGTCGTGGTCGGCCTGCGCCGCGTCGCCCGCCGGCACGGCGAGCACGTCACACCGGCGCAGGTGGCGCTGGCCTGGGTGCTGGGCCGGGGCCGCCAGGTGATCCCGGTCCCCGGCACCAAGCGGGAGCGGTGGGTCGTGGAGAACGCGGCCGCGGCGGATCTGCGCCTGACGGAACGCGACCTCGTGGAGATCGCGGAACTGCCCGCGGCACAGGGGTCGTGGGACTGAGCGGCGGACCGGCGGCGGTGATCCGGCGGTCCGGGGTTCCGCGATCGGGAACTTCGGAAGCGCGAGCGGTGTATGACAGGTAGGACCCCGCCGCGTCGAAGGGACGAGATCGTGCAACGACGAGCCGTGACGGCCGTGCTGGCCGCCGCCACGCTCCTGCTGACCGCCGGCTGCTCCTCCGACGACGGGGGATCGCCGGGCGGAGACGGCAGCGCCTCCCCGACCGATACGGCGGCGACGTCGTCGTCATCGCCACCGGAGAGGGGCGCGGAGGAGGCACCGCCCGCGAAGGGCTCGGTGAAGGTGGTCCGTACGGTGACCACGGGCCTGAGCTCCCCCTGGGGCCTGGCCCCGCTGTCCGACGGCGATCTGCTGGTCTCCTCCCGGGACGAGGCGACGATCACCCGGGTCGACGGGAAGACCGGCGAGAAGACCGAGCTGGGCGAGGTGCCCGGGGTGTCACCGTCCGGGGAGGGCGGCCTGCTCGGTATCGCCCTCTCGTCCGAGTACGCCTCGGACCGCATGATCTACGCGTACTTCACCTCGGCCTCCGACAACCGCATCGTCCGCATGATCTACGACGAGGGGAAACCGGCCGGTGGGCAGCTGGGCGCGCCGGACACGGTCTTCCGGGGCATCCCCAAGGGCGAGATCCACAACGGGGGCCGGATCGCCTTCGGCCCGGACAGGATGCTGTACGTGGGCACGGGCGAGAGCGGCGACACGGGTCTGTCCCAGGACAAGGAGTCCCTGGGCGGCAAGATCCTGCGGCTGACCCCGGAGGGCGAGCCGGCCCCGGGCAATCCGTTCCCCGACTCCGCGGTGTACTCGTACGGCCACCGCAATGTGCAGGGCCTGGCGTGGGACGGCAGGCAGCGGCTGTTCGCCTCGGAGTTCGGCCAGAACACCTGGGACGAGCTGAACGCGATCAAGCCGGGCGACAACTACGGCTGGCCGGAGGCGGAGGGCGAGTCGGACGACGGCGGCTTCCACGACCCGATCGACCAGTGGAGCACGGACGAGGCCTCCCCCAGCGGTATCGCCCACGCCGAGGGCTCGGTCTGGATGGCGGGGCTGCGCGGCGAGCGGTTGTGGCGCATCCCCCTGGAGGGCACGGAGGCCTCGGCGGACCCGGAGGCCTTCCTGGAGGGCGAGTACGGCCGGCTGCGGACGGTGGCCCCGGCGGGCGGCGACAAGCTGTGGCTGGTCACCAGCAACACGGACGGGCGCGGCAACCCGAAGGAGGGGGACGACCGGATTCTGGAACTGGAGGTGAGCTAGTCGCTCAGTCCGCCTCGGGCTCCTCCTCCGGCGGGCGTACGGTGACCTTTCCGGAGGCGAGGTCTATCGGTCCGCGTCCGGGGTCGGCGTCGCCGACGTCCTCCCGGGTCAGTTCCAGGCGGTTCTGCTCGTCGCGGGTGTGTTTACGGCCGGGGGCGAACAGTTCCTCGAAGGCGTTGAACATCGCTCCCCTTCCCAAGGGCGACCGGATCGTACGTCTATTGTCCCGCCGTCAGCCGTTCATCCGTCTCCGTCGCGAACAGACCGAGCCGATGCGCCACCGCCGCCGCCTCGCCCCGTCCGGAGACGCCCAGCTTGGCGAGGATGTTGGAGACGTGGACGCTGGCCGTCTTGGGGGAGATGAACAGTTCCTCGGCGATACGGCGGTTGGTGTGGCCGGCGGCCACCAGGCGCAGGACGTCGCGCTCCCGGCTGGTGAGGCCGAGTGCGTCGGCCGGGTCGGCGGGGGCAGGCTCACGGGGGACGGAAGGCAGTGCGAGGCGGGCGCGCTGCGCCAGCAGCGTGGCGGACCGGGCCAGCGGTGCGGCGCCGAGGTGGTCGGCGACGGCGGTCACCAGCCGCAGCAGCTCCGTGGCGCGGGCGCGCTCGTCGACGCCCGCTCCGGTGGCGAGCAGTGCCTCGGCGAGCCGGAACCGGACGCGTGCGAGGTCGAAGGGCCGCTCCAGCGGCTCGACCGCGGCGACGGCCGCGGACCATGCGTCCGGCGCGATCCTGCCCTCGGCGCGCAGCAGCTCGGCGCGCAGCCACAGGTCGTACGCCTGCCATACGGGCACGCCGGTCGCCAGCGTCTTGGCCGCCTTGCGGATCCGTTCCAGGATCTCCGGGCGGCCGGGCTCGGTCGCCGGGTCGCCGTAGGCGTCGGCCTCCGCGGTGGTGGCGGCGAGCAGCAGGGGCCAGCCGTAGCGCTGGGTGCCGGGCGGGAGTCCGGTGTCGAGGGCGGTGAGCAGTTCGGCACGGGCGTCGGCCAGGCGGCCCTCGGCGGCGGCGATGCCGACCGCGACCCACTTCATGGGGAGGGCGTACTGCGGCATCGGGTCGTGGGTGCCGAAGAAGGTGCGGGCGTCGGCGAGCCGGCGTGCCGCCTCGGCCATGTCCCCCCGGTCGTACGCGAGATACGCCAGGCGCATCGAGCCTCCGGCGCGGGGCTTGGCGCTCTGTTCGAGACGCTGGGCGTTGGCCGCGGCGCGGGCCGCCTCGTCCCAGCGGCCCAGGGAGTGGAGGGACTCGGCGAGGTTGCCCCACACCCAGCCCTCGGAGTCCAGCAGTCCGAGTCCGCGGGTGACGTGGACGCCTTCGTGGAGGAGTCCGGCGGCCTCCGCGGAGCGGCCTACGCCTTCGAGGACGGACGGGAGGTTCACATGGGCGCGGCCCACCACCATGTCCACGCCCAGTTCGGTCGCCCGGTCCTTGACCTCGTACATCTCGGCGAGTCCGGTGTCGATGTCACCGGCGTCGACCATGAGTCCGCCGAGGGTGAGCCGGGCGTTGAGCTCGATGTCGTGGCAGCCGACCATGCGGGCGTACTCGACGGCGCGTTCGGCGGCGGCCATGGCCTCCGGGCCGGGTTCGTGCAGCATCGACCAGCCGGCCGCGGAGGCGAGGACCTCGGCGTGCACCTCGGACGGGGGCAGTCCGCGCACCAGGTCCTGTGCGGTGCCGAGTTCGGCCCAGCCGTCGCCACGGGCGAGGCCCTGGGTGAGCCGGGAGCGCTGCACCCAGAACCAGGCGGCGCGCAGGGGGTCCGGATCCTCGTCGAGGAGGCGCAGCGCACGCTTGGTGATCTTCATCGAGCGTTCGCGTTCCCCGCAGAGGCGGCCGGCGACGGCGGCCTCGGCCATCAGGTCGAGGTAGCGCGGCGGGGTCGTCTCGGGGGCGCAGCCACAGGGAGGGTAGACCTCGGCGTGGCCGAGGGGGCGCAGGGTGGCCCGTACGGCGTCGGGGACGGCGTCCCACAGCTCCATCGCCCGTTCCAACAGGTCCAGTTGCTCGGAGTAGGCGTTGCGCCGGCGGGCCTCGACGGAGGCGTCGAGGACGGCGGGGAGGGCCTTGGCCGCGTCGTGGGCGTGGTACCAGTAGCTGGCCAGGCGGGTCGCCCGCTCGTCGGCGGGGACGAGGGTGGGGTCGGCCTCCAGGGCCTCGGCGTAGCGGCGGTTGAGGCGGGAGCGTTCGCCGGGCAGCAGGTCGTCGCTGACGGCCTCGCGGACCAGGGAGTGGCGGAAGCGGTAGCCGTCACGGTCGGGTGCGGGAGTGAGGATGTTGGCGTTGACGCCGGCGCGCAGGGCCTCGATGAGGTCGTCCTCGCTGAGCCGGGCGACGGCGGCCAGCAGCCGGTCCTCGACGGTGGAGCCGCCCTCGGCGACGATCCGGGCGACCTGCTGGGCGCTCTCCGGCAGTCCCTCGACGCGGACCAGGAGCAGGTCGCGCAGGGAGTCGGTGAGGCCGGTGCAGCAGCCCTCGTCGGCGGCGACGGCCAGCTCCTCGACGAAGAACGCGTTGCCGTCGGAGCGTTCGAAGATGTCGTCGACGCGGTCGGGGTCGGGTTCGCGGGCGATGATGCCGGCGATCTGCCGGCCGACCTCGTCGCGGCTGAGGCGGCCGAGCTCGACGCGCTGGACCGTACGGAGGCGGTCGAGTTCGGCGAGGAGGGGGCGCAGGGGGTGGCGGCGGTGGATGTCGTCGGAGCGGTAGGTGGCGAGGACGACGAGGCGGCCGGTGCGCAGGGTGCGGAACAGATAGGCGAGCAGGTGGCGGGTGGAGGCGTCGGCCCAGTGCAGGTCCTCCAGGGCGAGGACGACGGTGCGGTCGGCGGCGACGCGCTCCAGCAGGCGGGCGGTGAGCTCGAAGAGGCGGGCCATGCCCTGTTCGTCGCGGCGGGCCTCGCGGGCGGCGGTGCCGATCTCGGGGAGCAGGCGGGCGAGTTCCTCCTCCTGTCCGGAGGCGGCGGCGGCGAGTTGTTCGGGCAGTTCGCGGCGGAGTTGGCGCAGGGCGGTGGAGAAGGGGGCGAAGGGGAGTCCGTCGGCACCGATCTCGACGCAGCCGCCGAGGGCGACGGTCGCGCCGCGACGGCGGGCGGCGGCGGCGAACTCCTCGACGAGGCGGGTCTTGCCCACGCCGGCCTCGCCTGCGACGAGCAGGGCCTGGGGCTCGGCGGTGGTGCGGGTGAGGGCGGTGTTCAGTGTGTCGAGCTCGGTGCTGCGGCCCACGAACACGGGACTGACGGACTTGGTCTCCACGGTCCTGAGCATGTCATGCCCTTCCGGCAACGGGTCACCGGTTTTCCCGGTGCGCGGGGGTGGTCCTGCGGACCGGCGCTTGTGGGTTGCGCGGCCCGGCGCTCGCGGGGTGCCTCCCCCGGCGGGAGCACCCCCAGCCCGCCCGTGCCGCCCCTGGGGGTACCTCCCAGACCCTTGAGGCACCGGGGGAGGCACGACTTGCCCGCGGTGAGCGAGGGCGGCGGCACGACTGCCCGCGGGAACGGCGGGGCGGCGGCCGACCCCCGTGCGGTCGCCGCCCCGCGGTTACGCGGCCCGGGCGAACCAGTGGCGGCGGGTATGGCTTTCCGCCTCGGGGTTTCGGGTGGCGGCGGTGCGGCGGGCGGCGCGTCGGAGTCGGGTGGCTTCCCGGGCCAGGCGGCGCTCCTCCCCCTGGCGGACGAGGTCGTCGTGACGGAGCTGGTGGAGTGCGTACTCGAACATGGTGTGTTCCCCCCGGAGGAGCCGGTGTCGGTCATCGCTTTCTGCGATGCCTCCACCTTCGTCTCCGAGGCGGGTCCGCCACATCGGGAGGGTTCCGTATCTTCCGGCCGGCGCGGGGCCTTAGAAGGTACTTAGGCCGCCTGGGCCCAGGTGCTGTACCACCAGCCCCGCCGCACCGGCGACCGCGAGCGCCATGGCCGCCGTACGGGTGTGCCGCGCGTTCAGCCGCCGGGTCAGCGGACCGGCGAGCAGCACGCCGGCGACCGCCGCCGGCGCGAGCAGCACCGTGCGCTGGAACGTGTGCGTGCCCACCGCCCCCGCCGCACCCAGCGCGACCATGCTCATCAGCGAGCCGGCCAGGAAGAACGCGCTCATCGTGGCCCGCAGCCGCGCCCCGCTCAGCCGCTGCCACACCATCGCCATCGGCGGGCCCCCGATGGAGGTCGCCGTGCCCATCAGCCCCGACGCCATCCCGGCCAGGAGCACCGAGGAGCGTCGCGCCCGGGGTACGTACCCCGCCGCGCTCACCGCGACGCCGGTGAACACCACCCCGGCGATGAGCAGCGCGAGGTACTTGGCCGGCAGCACCACCACGAGCAGCGCGCCCGCGGCCGCTCCCGGGACCCGCCCGGCGAGGGCCCAGCCGCAGCCGCGCAGATCCGCCCCGCCCCGCTCCCGCACCAGTACCGCGGCCGTCACCCCGGCGGCGAGCAGCAGCACCACCGGTGGCGCCGAGGTGGGGTCGACCAGGGAGAACACCGGCGCGGCGATCATGCCCAGGCCGAAGCCGACGGACACCTGGAGCACCGCGCCGACGCCCACGGTGAGGGAGAGCAGGGCGAACTCCGCGCCGGTCACGCCCACGCGGACCGCGCCTCCAGGGGGAAGTGGCACAGGGCGGTGTGGTCGTCGCCCGCGCCCGCGGACTCCCGGACGACGAGTGGGGGCGTCCCGGTGGCGCACGTGTCCTCGGCGCGCCAGCAGCGGGTGCGGAAGCGGCAGCCGGAGGGGATGTCGAAGGGCGAGGGGATCTCGCCCTTGAGCTGGATCTCCTGGTCGTGGGCGGCGCGGGAGGCGTCCAGGACCGGTGCGGCCGACATCAGGGCGGCGGTGTAGGGGTGCTGGGGGCGGTCGAAGACGTCCTCGGTCTCGCCGTGTTCGATGACCTTGCCCAGGTACATCACGGTCACCCGGTCGGAGATGTACCGCACCACGGACAGGTCGTGGGAGATGAACACGTAGGCGACGCCGAGCCGGGACCGGAGTTCCGAGAGCACGTTGAGGACCTGGGCCTGCACCGACAGGTCCAGGGCGGAGACCGGCTCGTCGCAGACGATGAGGTCGGGGTCCAGGGCCAGCGCGCGGGCGATGCCGATGCGCTGGCGCTGTCCGCCGGAGAACTCGTTGGGGTAGCGGTGGGCGTCGCTGTCCCGCAGCCCGACCAGGGACAGCAGTTCGCGGATCCGCTTCTCGCGGGCCTTCGCGTCCGGTACGACGTCCTTGTGGGTGCGCCAGGGCTCGCCGATCAGATCGGCGGCCGACATACGGGCGTTGAGCGAGGCGAAGGGGTCCTGGAAGACCATCTGCACGCGGCGCCGCCAGTTCAGCAGCTCCTTGCCGCGCAGGGCGAACGGGTCGACCCCGTCGTAGCGCACCGTGCCCGCGTCGGGCCGTTCCAGCCCGAGCAGCACCCGGGCGAGGGTGGACTTGCCGCAGCCGGACTCGCCGACGAGCCCGAGGGTCTCGCCCCGGCCGAGCCGTACGTCCACTCCGTCCAGGGCGGTCAGCCGGCGGCGGCCGCTGCCGAAGCTCTTGGTGACACCGCGGACCTCCAGCAGCGGCGGGCGTCCGTCGGTCCGGGGTCCGGGGATTTCGGTGGTGCGGGACTCAGTCACGGTCGAGCTCCTCGGAGAAGTGACAGGCGGCCGAACGTCCGTCGCCGGTGGCGCGCAGGGCCGGCCGTTCCCGTACGCAGCGCTCCCGCACCAGCGGGCAGCGGGCCTGGAAGACACAGCCGGACGGCACCGCGCTCAGCTCGGGCGGGCTGCCGGGGACGGCGGGCAGCGGCTGTCCGCGCTCCGCGTCCTCGGGGACGGAGTCGAGCAGTCCGCGGGTGTAGGGGTGGCGGGGCGCGGAGAAGACCTCTCGCACCGTGCCCTTCTCCACGACCGTTCCGGCGTACATCACGACCACGTCGTCGGCGCGCTGGGCGACCACGGCGAGGTCGTGGGTGATCAGTACGACGGCCATGTCCCGCTCGTCCTGGAGGTCCCGCAGCAGCCGCATGATCTGGGCCTGCACGGTGACGTCGAGGGCCGTGGTCGGCTCGTCGGCGATGAGCACGTCGGGGTCGAGGGCGACGGCCATCGCGATCAGCAGCCGCTGGCGCATGCCGCCGGAGAACTGGTGAGGGTAGGACTTGGCCCGCTGCCTCGGCTCGGGGATGCCGACGCGGGTCATCAGCTCGATCGCCTTCTCCTGCGCCTCGCGCCGGGAGAGTCCGCGGTGGATGCGGAACGGCTCGCCGATCTGCCGGCCCACCGGCTGCACCGGGTTGAGGGCGGTCAGGGCGTCCTGGAAGACGATCGACAGGACGGGTCCGGCCAGCTTGCGGCGTTCGGCCGGGCTCATCCGCAGGGTGTCCTCGCCTCTGACCCGTACGGCGCCCCCGGTCACCTCCGCCGCGGGGTCGAGCAGTCCCACGACCGAGAGCGCGGTCATCGACTTGCCGCAGCCGGACTCGCCGAGGAGGGCCAGGGTGCGGCCGCGGCGGACGCTGAAGCTGACGCCGTCCACGGCGCGTACCGTCCCGGAGGCCGTGCTCAGGTCCACGCACAGCCCTTCGACGTCGAGGGCGGGGCCGGTGGCGGACGGGGCGGGTGCGGATGTGGTCGTCACGGGATCATCTCCGGGGGAACGGCGGCGGAGGCTCCGCGGCGCTTGCGGGGCAGCGTCAGACGCCAGCGCTGGGCGGGGTCGGTGGCGATGCGGGCCCAGGCGGCGAGCACCGTGGCGGACACGGTGGTGAGCACGATGGCGAGCCCGGGCAGCACGGTGATCCACCAGGCGGTCTGGAGGTACTGCCGGCCCTGGGCGACCATCAGGCCCCAGCTGACGTCCGGGGGCTGGATGCCGATGCCCAGGAAGCTCAGCGAGGACTCGGTGAGCATCACGAAGCAGAAGTCGAGGGTGGCGACCGTCAGCAGCGTCGGCAGGGCGATCGGCAGGATGTGCCGGTAGATGATGTTCCGGCTGGGGGTGCCGAAGGTGCGGGCCGCGTCGACGAACAGGCGGCTGCGCAGTTCGGCGGCCTCCGCGCGGGAGGTGCGCAGGTATACGGGGATGCGGGCCACCGCGAGGATCAGCACGATGTTGAGCGCGGAGGGCGAGAAGACGTACAGCACGACGACCGCGACGAGCAGGGAGGGGAAGCTGAGGATGACGTCGGCGACGCGCATCGCCACGCTCTCCCGGCGCCCCCCGTGGTAGCCGGCCCACAGGCCGATCGCCGATCCGATCAGCAGGGAGCAGAGCACCGCGGGGACGGCCACGGACAGGGTCGTCGCCGCCGCGTCGATCAGCCGGGCCAGCACGCTGCGCCCGAGGACGTCGGTGCCGAGCAGTCCGTGGAAGCCGTCGCTCAGGGAGGGGGCCCGCAGGGAGGCGTCCAGGTCCTGGCGTTGTGCGTGGTCGCCGATGAACAGCCGGCCGAAGACGGCGACCAGGACGACCCCGGTGAGGACGACGGCTGCGACGGCGGCGGCCCGGTCCCGGCCGAGCAGCCGCCACCAGCGCGGCGGGTTCTTCCGCACGGGGGCGGACTCCGGGGCGTCCTCGCGCCCGTCCGCGGCGGGGACCTCTTCTTCGGTCATGATGCTTCCTTCGCTCACGCCGGCACCGCCTGACGTACTCGGGGGTCGGTCAGCGCGTGGCAGACGTCGACGAGGATGTTCAGCGCGAAGATCGTCACCGCGGTCATCAGGACGGCCGCCTGGAGGACCGCGAAGTCGCGCTGGAGGATGGAGTCGATCATGAGTTTGCCGATGCCGGGCCAGCCGAAGATCGTCTCCACGATGACGGCGCCGTTGACCAGGCCCACCGTCAGGTCGCCGGCCACGGTCAGCGCCGGCGTCACGGCGTTGCGCAGGGCGTGGCCGAAGATCACCCGCTGGGGCGTGGCGCCCTTGGCGCGGGCGATCTTGACGTAGGGCGCGGAGAGCGCGGAGACCATGCTGCCGCGCACCACCTGGACGAGCACGCCGAAGGGGCGGATCAGCAGGGTCGCGATGGGCAGCACCCAGACCTCGGGCCCGCCCAGGGTGCCCGAGGTGGGCAGCAGGTCGAGGCTGACGCCGAAGACCAGGACGCCCATGACGGCGAACCAGAAGTCGGGGATGCTGGCGGCCGTCATCGACAGCAGGCTGGCGATCCGGTCGACCAGGGAGTTGGGCCGGTAGGCGGCCAGGCTGCCGATCAGCACCGCGCCGGTGATCGCAAGCAGCATGGTGACGCCGGCGAGCTGGAGGGTGACGGGGAAGGCGTCCAGCACCATCTCGGTGGCGGACTGCCCGGTCCGCAGCGAGGTGCCGAAGTCCAGGTGCGCGGCGTCGACGAGGTAGTTCCACAGCTGGGCCGGGACGGAGAGGTCGAAGCCCTGCGCGGCGGAGAACTCCGCGCGCTGTTCGGCGGTGGCGCTCAGCGGGAGGTAGAGGTCGACCGGGTTGCCGGTCATCCGGGCCAGGAAGAACACGCCCAGCACCACGCACACCAGGGGGATGGCGCTGGAGAGGACGCGTTTGCGCAGAAAGGTGACCATGTCAGTGCTGTCCCGCCTTCGCCGGGCCGACCTCTGCCAGCCGCATCTCGTCACCGGTGGCGGAGTTCGGCTCGTACCGGATGGACGGTGACAGGCCGAGCAGTCCGCTCATGTGGGCCAGGTGGGCGTACTGGACGACCGACCTGTTCTGGTCCGCGAGCAGGCCGGCGAAGGCCTCCTGGCGCTGGTCGCCGGAGAGCGCGCCCGCGTCGGCGATGCGCCGGTCGAGTTCCTCGGTGCCGAAGGTGGACTGGGGTCCGTCGCTCAGCAGGTACTGGCTCGTGGTGAAGGCCGCGTCACCGGCCTGGTTGCCGTGCATGATCAGCAGGGCGATGGGGCCGACGTTCTCGGGCAGCGGGCGGAGCTGGTACTGGAGCTGGGTGGCGGTGTCCGCCATACGGACCTTGACGTTCAGTCCGATCCGCCGCATCTGGTACTGGAGCGCCTCCGCCGTCTCCGACACCCCGGAGAACATGCCGTTGCGGGCGACCAGGGTGATCTGCCGGCCGACGGGTACGCCGTCGGCCTCGGCCTCCTCGATCAGGGCCTTGGCCTCGGCCACGTTCTGCCGGGCCGGCTCGATCTCCTCGTCGTGTCCGACCACTCCGGGCGGGACCAGCTGGCCGGCCGGTTCGGCGAGTCCGCCGAGCAGGGCGTCGATGATGCCGTCCCGGTCCACGGCCAGGTCGACGGCGCGGCGTACCCGTATGTCGTCGAGCGGTGCCTCGCGGCCGTCCAGCCGCAGCGCGGTCGTCTCGTTGTTGGGGAAGGCGACCGTGGTGTCCTTCTCGGCCTCGACGGGGTCGAGGGCCACGGCGATCTCCGCCTCGCCCTTGTCGATCATGGCGGCGCGGACGCTGGCGTCGCTGCGCCATACGTAGCGGGCCCGGGGGAAGTCCGGGGCGTCGCCCCAGTAGTCGTCGTGGCGGCTGAGGTCGATCGCCGCTCCGGGCTGCCAGGAGCTGACGGCGTAGGGGCCGGTGCCCACAGGGATACGGACCTTGGCCTCGGCGTTCGTCGTGCGCGGCACGATCTCCACGAAGCTCAGGCGCAGCGGCAGGATCGGGTCGGGCTGCTCGGTGGTGACGGTCAGCCGGGTGTCGCTCTCGGCCTTCACCTTCAGGTCCTCGTCGCCGAAGACATAGCCCTCGACGTTGCAGGCGAGGTCGGAGTTGACCGCCCGGTCGATGGAGAAGGCGGCGTCCCGCGCGGTGAACGGCTCGCCGTTCTGGAAGGTCACCCCCTCGCGCGTGTCGAAGGTCCAGGTGCGGTCACCGGTCTGTTTCCAGCCGGTGGCGAGCAGCGGGTGCAGCTCGCCGGAGTCGGGGTCGCGTTCGACGAGGGGCTCGGTGATGTTGGACCGGACGACCACGCCGGTGCCGGTCAGCGATGCCTCGCAGGGTTCCAGGGTCGGTGGTTCCTGGGTGAGCACCACCCGCAGGGTGCGGCCGTCGGCGCGGCCGGCGTCACCGGCGGCGCTGCCCGCCACGGCGCAGCCGCTGGACAGCAGCACCGTGCCCGCCAGGAGTGTCGCCGTCGGCGCGCGGAGGCGCCTTCGTCCGGTGGGCGGGAGGGAGGAAACGGAGAACTTCATCGTCGGCCTGTCTCCGGTGAGTGCTGGTGTGTCGCGTTCCACGTACGGTCGACTGCGAGAGGCTGTCTACACTTGCGTACTCGGTCCGCATCTGTGAACGCCGAAGCTAAACCGGCGCCGTGGCAGCGTCAAGACATGCGCAGGAACGGATCCGTCCCGCCCCGCATCCCGCACCCCGGACCGTCCGGTCCCGCGGCCGCCGCGCGAGGGCGACCGCGCGACGGCCGCGGGATCCCGCCCCGCGGGGCGGAGCCTCACATTCCGGAACTCGCCGGAGAAACAGGAGAACACCATGTCCAGCCCCGGCACCACCCCCACCGCTCCCGTCGGCCCGGCCACTCTGCTCCAGGTCTCGCCC
The DNA here is from genome assembly GCF_044334705.1 of Streptomyces sp. NPDC020731. NCBI lineage: Bacteria > Bacillati > Actinomycetota > Actinomycetes > Kitasatosporales > Streptomycetaceae > Streptomyces > Streptomyces sp. NPDC020731. Next base: position 126,367 of record NZ_JBIRTN010000007.1, on the reverse strand, counting down.
CTGCTCCCCGGCCTGGAGCAGGCCCTCGCCGAGCGCCACCACACGGTGCGTCTGCACGAACTGCCCGACCCCGACCGCTTCCTTCACGAGCGGGGCGGGGACGTGGTCGCCGCCGTCACCAGCGCTCGGTTCGGGGTCGGCGACGCCCTGATGGACGCGCTGCCGAGGCTGGGCGCGATCGTGCACTTCGGCGTCGGCCACGAGACCACGGACGTGGTCCGCGCCCGGGCGCGCGGCATCGACGTCAGCAACACCCCGGACGTGCTCACCGACTGCGTGGCCGACCTCGCCGTCGGCGCGCTGATCGACGTCATGCGCCGGATGTCGGCGGCCGACCGGTACGTGCGGGCCGGCGGCTGGGGCGCCGCACCCTTCCCACTGGCCTCGCGGGTGAGCGGGAAGCGGGTCGGCGTCCTCGGGCTGGGCCGGATCGGCCGGGCCGTGGCGCGACGGCTCGAGGGGTTCGGCGTGGAGGTGTCGTACTGCTCACGCGTCCCGGTGCCCGGTGTCGCGTACCGCCGTCTGCCCACTGCCGAGGCGCTGGCGAAGGCGTGCGACGCGCTCGTCGTCACCGTCGCGGGGGGCGCGGGCACCGAGGGCCTGGTCTCGGCGGAGGTGCTGGAGGCGCTCGGCCCCGAGGGGCACCTGGTGAACGTCGCGCGGGGCAGCGTCGTCGACGAATCCGCCCTGGTCGCGGCGGTGGAGACGGGTCGGATCGCGGGAGCGGCGCTCGATGTCTTCGCCGACGAGCCGAACGTGCCGCGGGCGCTCCTGGACTCGGACCGGGTGGTCCTGCTCCCCCACATCGCCAGCGCCACCCGGGAGACCCGCGAGGCCATGGGCGACCTGGTGCTGCGCAATGTGGAGCGGTTCATGACCGAGGGGGTCCTGCTCACCCCGGTGCCGGGGTCCGCCCATTGACACCACCCCATCCGGCTGTCTACAAATGAGAACGCCGACTACATATGAGGATGGCATTCATGGTTCGGACCTCAGAGCGGATCGCCGGCGTCACCGTGACCCCCGTGGCCTTCCGGGACCACCCCTTGCTGAACACGGTCGGCGTGCACGAGCCCTACGCACTGCGCACCGTCGTGGAGATCACCACCGAGTCGGGTGTCAGCGGCGTCGGCGAGACCTACGGCGGCACGGTGCATCTGGAGCGGCTGCGGCGCGCCGCCGACGAACTGACCGGCATGGACGTGTGGAGCCTCAACGAGCTGGTCGCCCGCACCACACGCGCACTGGGTGCCGACACCACGGGCGGCGACGGCATGTCCGGCATGGTCACGGGCAGCAGCGCCGTGGACCGGGTCATGTCCCCGTTCGACGTCGCCTGCCTGGACATCCAGGGCAAGCTCGTGGGCCGGCCGGTCAGCGATCTGCTGGGCGGAGCGGTCCGCGGCTCGGTGCCCTACAGCGCGTACCTCTTCTACAAGTGGGCCGCTCACCCGGGCCAGGAGGACGACGACTGGGGCCCCGCCCTCGACCCGGCGGGGCTGGTCGAACAGGCCCGCCGCATGATCGGCACGTACGGCTTCACCTCCATCAAGCTCAAGGGCGGTGTCTTCCCGCCCGACGAGGAGATCGCCGCGGTCAAGGCGCTGCGGAAGGCGTTCCCGGACCTTCCGCTGCGCCTCGACCCCAACGCGGCATGGAGTACGGAAACGTCCCTGCACGTCGCCCGGGAGCTGGACGGTGTCCTGCAGTACCTGGAGGACCCGACCGAGGGCATCGGGGGCATGGCCGCCGTGGCCCGCGGGACCTCCACCCCGCTGGCCACCAACATGTGCGTGGTCTCCTTCGACGACCTGGCCCCCGCCGTGACCGAGGGAGCCGTGGACATCGTCCTGTCCGACCACCACTTCTGGGGCGGACTGCGGCGCTGCGGGCAGCTCGCCGCGATCTGCGACACCTTCGGCCTCGGCCTGTCGATGCACTCCAACTCGCATCTCGGCATCAGCCTCGCGGCGATGACCCACCTGGCCGCCGCGACACCGCGGCTGACCTACGCCTGTGACACGCACTGGCCCTGGAAGCGGCCCGACGAGGACGTCGTCGACCCCACGCCGCTGCGGTTCGACAAGGGCCGGCTCGCCGTGCCGACGGCTCCCGGGCTCGGCGTGGAACTGGACCGGGACGCCCTCGCCCGGCTGCACCGGCAGTACCTCGACTGCGGGCTGCGCGACCGCGACGACACCGGCTACATGCGCCGTTTCGAGCCGTCCTTCTCCACCGAGACCCCCCGGTGGTGAGCGGCTGATGCGCATCATGCTCAACCACCGCATCCTGAGCCGCTTCCACGACCGGCTCAAGGCGTCCACGCACGGCGATCACGACTGGCTGGAGGCCTTCGACCTGGACGCCGCACGGCTCACCGAGGCCATCGGTGACATCGACGTCTACGTCGGCTCGAAGCTGAGCCCCGAGGACGCCCGGCGCGCGCGGCGGCTGCGGCTCGTCCACGTCGTCGGCGCCGGCTACGACGGCATCCCGCTGGACGCGCTCCACCCCTCGGTGACGGTCGCCACCACCCACCACCACGGCCGTTCCATCGCCGAGCACGTGCTCATGTCGGTCCTGATGCTCTCCCGCGACGTCCTGGGCGCCGACCGCGCGCTGCGCGCCGGGCAGTGGCGCAACGTGGCGGTCGACCCCTCACTGCCCTTCGGGACCTCGCTGCGGGGCCGCCGGGTCGGCGTCATCGGCTTCGGCGAGACCGGCACCGAGGTCGCCCGGCTGTGCCAGGCGGTCGGCCTGCGCGTCCGCGCCGTACGACGTGACCCCCGCGCTCCGTTCCCCGCGGACCTGCGGCCCGACTGGATCGGTGGCGACGACCGGCTGCCCGAGCTCCTCGCCGACTCCGACGTCGTGGTGGTCACCGTCCCGCTGAGCCCCGCGACCCGCGGGCTGATCGGCCCCGCCGAACTGGAGGCCATGGGCCCCCAGGCCCTGCTGGTCAACGTGGCGCGGGGGCCGGTGGTCCAGGAGGAGGCGCTCCACGAGGCGCTCGTCTCCGGCACCATCGCGGGCGCCGCGCTGGACGTGTGGTGGTCAGGACCGCCCGACGCGCCGAGCCGGCTGCCCTTCCACGACCTGCCGAACGTGCTGATGACCCCGCACCACTCGGGCCACACGGCCGACACCTTCGCCGCCCGTGCGACCGAGATCGCCGAGAACATCGGCCGGCTGGAGCGGGGGGACGCGCTCACCCACGTGGTCCGTGCCGGTTCCTCCTCCCCCGACCGCTGACCACATCACTCCCGCCCCTCACCCAGAGTAGGAAGACACCCATGCTCGAAGGCGTTCTCTTCTTCCCCGTCACCCCGTTCACCGCGACCGGTGACGTCGACCTCGACGCCCTGCGCCGGCACATCGCGGCCAGGGTCGACGCCGGCCCCGGCGGAGTCTTCGTCGCCTGCGGCACCGGTGAGTTCCACGCCCTGGACCACGAGGAGTACGGCGCGGTCGTGCGCACCGCCGTCGAGGCGGTGGGCGGACGCGTCCCGGTGTACGCGGGGGCCGGCGGCGCCGTCGGCCAGGCCCGCCTGCTCGCGCGGGCGGCCGCTCAGGCCGGTGCGGACGGTCTGCTGCTGATGCCGCCCTACCTGGTCGAGGGCCCCGCCGACGGGCTGGTCGCCTACACCCGTGAAGTGGCCGGCGAGACCGCCCTGCCGCTGATCGTCTACAACCGGGCGAACGCGCGCTTCGACGAGCGCTCGGCGGCGGCGATCGCCCAGCTGCCCACCGTGGCGGGCTTCAAGGACGGAACCGGCGACCTCGATCTCCTCGCGCGGATCATCCCCGCCGTGGGCGAGGTGCTCGACGGGACCGGCAAGCGGTTCCAGTTCTTCAACGGCATGCCCACGGCCGAGGCGAGCCAGCTCGCGTACCGGGCGCTGGGCGTGGAGCTGTACTCGTCGGCCGCCTTCGCCTTCGCGCCCGATGTCTCCCTCGCCTTCCACCGCGCGGTGGAGGAGGGCGACCAGAAGCGGATCGACGCGCTGCAGCGCACCTTCTTCCACCCCCTGGTCCGGCTGCGCAAGCGGGTCCCGGGGTACGCGGTGGCGCTGGTGAAGGCCGGAGTCACCCTGGAGGGCCTGGAAGCCGGACCGGTCCGGCCGCCGCTGACACCCCTCACCGCACCCGAGACCGAGGAGCTGGCGGCCATCATCGCCGAGGCGCGCGCCGTCCTCGCCTCCTGAACGCGCTTACGGGGTCTCCGGGCACCCGGAGACCCCGTACGGCACGACTCAGCCGGTCGCGGGCAGGCCCAGGAGCACGTCGGTGTACTTGAGGACCGCCAGCAGCAGCCCGACGACGCCGAGCGACACGCCCGCCCAGGCGACCGACTTGATCCAGGGCGCCCGGTCCGTCCGGCCGGGCGTCCCGAACGCGGGCCTCACCAGCACCACCACGCCCACGATCAGCGCGGTCAGCGCGAACAGGCCGCCCCACAGCGCGCTGGTGTGCCAGGCGTCGCCGTAGATCTCCTTGACCTGGGTGGCGACGCCGGCGTCCGCGGCCGTCTCCAGCTGGCCCACGAGGGTCTCCCGCGCGGCGGCCACCGTGCCCAGCCAGCTGCCGGTGAGCGAGACGAGGCCGAGGGCCGCGGAGACGACCGCGGCGGCGCCCTGTCCGACACCGGACGGGGCCCGGTCCTCGGTCCCGGGTGCGTCCTGCGCCGCTTCCGGTTCCGTCTCCGTGACGTCGGCCCCGTCGGACTCGGTGGTGTCCACCGCCGTCTCGTCGCGCTCGGTGTCGGCTCCGGTTTCGTCCGCTGTCCTGGTTCCCATGCCCCGCACCGTACGGACGCTCTCTGAGAGTCCGCTTAACGACCGTTGTGCGCCGCCCGCCACTCCGGGGCCAGCACGGACCACACCTCCAGGTCGTGGCGCACCCCGTGGTGGAGGTGGGCCTCGCGGCGGACGCCGTCCCGGGTCATGCCGAGCCGGCGGGCGATGTCGATGCTCGGCCCGTTGCCGGCCGCCGCGACCCATTCGACCCGGTGGATGCCGCGCCGCTCGACCGCCCAGTCGATGAGCACCCGCATCGCGCGGGTGACGAGCCCGCGCCCGGTGGCGGCGGGCTCCAGCCAGCAGCCCACCTCGCAGCTGCCGTTCGCGGCGTCGAAGTTCAGGGTGAGCACCCCGCCCACGAGCGTGCCGTCCAGCCACAGCCCGTGCAGCGAGGCCGTGTCGGCGGCACGCCAGTCGGCGTACCGCTGGAGCGCCTCCCGGGCGCCGGCCACGTCCGTGGCCTTGGAGCCGAAGGGGACGTACTGGTTGATGAACTCCCGGCCCCGGTCCAGATGGGCCAGGAACTCCTCCGCGTGCCAGGGCTCCAGGGGGCGCAGTTCGGCTCCGTCGTCACCCAGTCGTATCGCGTACATCCCGCTGCTGCTCCTCCTCGGCCAGCACGTCCGCCGCCTCGGCGTCCGTGGCGGCGGCCAGCCTCTCATGGGCGGCCCTGGCCTCGGGCGGCTCGATGCTGATGCGCGGCAGGATCCGGTCCAGCGGGCGCGGCAGCCACCAGTTGGCGCCGCCGAGGAGATGCATGAGGGCGGGGACGAGCAGGGTGCGCAGGACGAAGGCGTCGAGGGCGACGGCCGCGGCGAGCGCGATGCCGAACATGGCGATCACGCGGTCGCCGGTGAGGACGAAGGCCAGGAAGACCGAGATCATGATCACGGCGGCGGAGTTGATCACCCGGCTGGTCTCCGCGAGGCCGACGCGGACGGCACGCCGGTTGTCGCCGGTCTCCAGCCACTCCTCGTACATCCGGCTGACCAGGAAGACCTGGTAGTCCATGGAGAGCCCGAAGAGGACGGACACCATGATCACCGGCAGGAAGGGCTCTATGGGGCCCGCCCGGCCGAGGCCGAGAAGTTCGCTGCCCCAGCCCCACTGGAAGATCGCGACGACGACGCCGAAGGCGGCGGCGACGGCGGCCACGTTCATCGCGGCGGCCTTGAGCGGGATGGCGAGGGACCGGAAGGCGAGCAGGAGGAGCAGACAGCCCAGGCCGATGACGACACCGACGAAGAGGGGCAGCTTGTCGACGATGACGTCGGCGAAGTCGTCGTATCCGGCCGTCACGCCGCCGACGTGCACATCGAGCGAGGTGCCCGACTCGGCCCGCGGCAGCACGTCGTCACGCAGCCGGTCGACCAGGTCGCTGGTCTGCTTCGACTGCGGGGACGACTCCGGTACGACGGTGAGGTAGGCGGTGTCGCCACCCGCGCCGTAGGTCGCGGGCGACGCCGACGCGACGCCCTCGGTCGCGCGCAGGGTGGCGTCGAGGTTGTCCAGGGCGAGCCGGTCCTCGGCGCCGTCGACGTGGGTGACGAGGGTGAGGGGGCCGTTCACGCCGGGGCCGAAGCCGTCGGCGAGGAGGTCGTAGGCCTGGCGGGTGGTGGACGCCTTGGGGTCGTTGCCCTGGTCGGAGGTGCCCAGGTGCAGCGAGAGGGTGGGCAGCGCGAGGACGGCCATGACGACGACGGCGACGGCGCCGAGCAGCTTGGGGTGGCGCTCGACGAACGCCGACCAGCGGGCGGCGAACCCGGTCGGCAGCTCCGGCTCGGGCCCGTGCTCCGCCAGCCGGCGCCGCTCCCGGCGGCTGAGCGCGCGCATGCCGATGAACGACAGCAGGGCGGGCAGCAGGGTGACGGAGGCGGCGACGGTCAGGACGACGGTGAGCGAGGCGGCGATGGCGACGCCGTTGAGGAAGTTCAGCCGGAGGATCAGCATGCCCAGCAGGGCGATGCACACGGTGGCGCCCGCGAAGACGACCGCCCGTCCGGTGGTGGCGACGGCGTTGGTGGCGGCCTCGGTGACGGTGAGGCCGCGCTTCAGTCCGCGCCGGTGCCGGGTCACGATGAACAGCGCGTAGTCGATGCCGACGCCGAGCCCGATCAGCATGCCGAGCATGGGGGCGAAGTCGGCGACGGTCATGGCGTGCCCGAGGAGCACGATCCCGGCGTAGGCGGTGCCGACGCCGACCAGGGCGGTGGCTATGGGCAGCAGTGAGGCGGCGAGCGAGCCGAAGGCGAGGAACAGGACGACGGCGGCGACCAGCACGCCGACGATCTCGGCCGTGTGCCCGCCGGATGACTCGCTGAGCTCGACGGCGCTGCCGCTCAGCTCGACCCGGAGTCCGTCGGTCCGAGCGGCCTCGGCCGTCTCCACCACGGCGGCGGCCTCGCCCGCGTCGATGTCCTTGGACCGGTCGTCGAAGGTGACCGTGGCGTAGGCGGTGCGGCCGTCCGCGCTGACCCGGCCGGCGCCCTGGTCGTCGTACGGACCGCTCACGGCGGCCACGCCGGGCAGGTCCCCGATCCGGTCCAGGGTGCGGGTCATGGCCTGCTCGACGCCGGTGTCCCGGACGGTGCCGGACGTGGTGTGCCAGACCACGTTGTCGCTGTCGCCGCCGAGATCGGGGAAGCCCTCCTCCAGCAGCTGGGTGGCCCGCCCGGACTCGGTGCCGGGCACCTGGTAGTCGTTCGAGTAGGCGGAGCCGGCGGCGAAGGCGCCGGCGGCGAAGGCGCCGAGGGCGAGGAGCCAGAGCAGAACGGTGATCAGACGGCGTTGGACACACCAGCGTGCGAGGGCTGCCACGAAACGTGCTCCCGGAGTGACTGAGGTGTGGATCTTTGACCGGGAACAGTCGAGCGTGAACCGAACATCCCGCAAAGAACGCATGAGCAATGCACTGACACTGTTGCAGGCACGAATGATCGTTTGTCGCTTTCGTGTGCTTATTCACATCGCCGCGACCAGCGGTGCGGCTCAGTCGAACTGGTCCCCCAGCGCCATGACCATGAGCCCCGCGACCAGCAGCCACAGCGCCCTGCGGGTCCGCCCCCGGGAGCCCAGCACCGCGGCCAGGGCGCAGACGGCGGCCCCGCAGGCGTACGCGGCGGGGACGAGGGCCGGCACGGGACCGGTGAGACGAAGGAGGGCGGCGGCCGTCCCGGACAGCGCGAGTACGGCACCGGTCCCGACCGCGAGCCGGCGGGCCCGGCGCGCCTCCCGCGAGGCGTCTTCGGCCCGGGTGTCCGGAGGCGGTTCGGAATCGGCACGTCCACTCATGGCGCGCGAGCGTAGCGGCCGGGCCCCGGAAACCCGGATGCGGGGGTGCGGGTCCGGCTGCTAGCGTCCGTCGGTCCGACGTTCCGCGGCAGTCCGCCGCCGGCCGAAGCAGGTGCTTTGATGTTTGTCCGCTCGATCTCCGACGCGACCCTTTCCCTCTTCACGGCCCCAAGGAGCCCGTTCACCGATGTCGGACATCACCTCGAACACCCCGCACGACGACCTCACTAGCCGCCTCACCCTGCCCCGGTACCCCCGCAGCAGCGCCTACGACGCCCGCTGGACCATCGAGAACGGGATGGGCCCGCACGCGCTGTGGCTGCTGGAGTGGCTCGCCCCGGCCCTCGGCCTCGACACCCTGCGCCCCGGCGCACGCGTGCTCGACCTGGGCTGCGGACGCGCCATGACGTCGGTCTTCCTGGCCAGGGAGTACGACGTCCAGGTCACCGCGGCCGACCTGTGGATCAGGCCGGACGACAACGCGCGCCGCATCGCCGGGGCGGGCGTCGCCGACCGGGTACTGCCGGTCCACGCCGAGGCCCACGACCTGCCCTTCGGGGAGGAGAGCTTCGACGCGATCGTCTCCATCGACGCGTACCAGTACTTCGGCACCGACGACCTCTACCTGCCGACGCTGACCCGGCTGCTGAAGCCCGGCGGGCGGATCGGAGTCGTCGTCCCGGCGATGCCCGAGGAGATCGAGGGCACCGAACCGCCGGAGCACATGAAGCCCTACTGGGACCCCGCGTTCTGGTGCTTCCACAGCCCCGCCTGGTGGCGCCGCCACTGGACCCGCAGCGGGGCCGTGGAGGTCGAGACGGCCGACTGGCTGGAGGACGGCTGGCGGGAGTGGCTGCTCTGGTGCGACGTCGTCGCCGAGGAGAGCGCGGAGGAGTTCCACGTGCGGATGAGCCGGGAGAGCGCGGAGATGCTGCGCGCGGACCGGGGCCGCACGCTGGGCTTCGCACGCGTGGTGGGCCGCCGCGCCTGACCGCGTGACCGCGTGACCGCATGAGGGAGGGGGCGCATCGAACCCGATGCGCCCCCTCTTCCGCTCTTCGACGGTCAGCCCTCGTCGACGCCCAGCTTCTGAAGGATCAGCTCCTTCACGCGGGCCGCGTCCGCCTGCCCGCGCGTGGCCTTCATGACCGCGCCGACCAGGGCACCGGCCGCGGCCACCTTGCCACCGCGGATCTTGTCCGCGATGCCCGGGTTGCCGGCGATGGCCTCGTCGACGGCGGTGCCCAGGGCACCCTCGTCGGAGACGACCTTCAGACCGCGCTTGTCGACCACCTCGTCGGGAGTGCCCTCACCCGCGAGCACACCCTCGATGACCTGACGGGCCAGCTTGTCGTTCAGATCGCCCTTCACGACCAGCTCGGCGACCCGGGCCACCTGCTCCGGGGTGATCGCCAGCTCGTCGAGCCCCTTGCCGGACTCGTTGGCGGCGCGGGCCAGCTCGCCCATCCACCACTTGCGGGCGGAGGCCGCGTCGGCACCGGCGTCGATCGTGGCGACGATCGGGTCCAGCGCACCGGCGTTGAGGATCGACTGCATGTCGGTGCCGGAGATGCCCCACTCCTCGCGGAGCCGGTTGCGGCGCACCAGCGGCAGCTCGGGCAGGGCGGAACGGATCTCCTCGACCCACTCGCGGGACGGGGCGACCGGCACCAGGTCGGGCTCCGGGAAGTACCGGTAGTCCTCGGCCTCCTCCTTCACGCGACCCGAGGTCGTGGACCCCGTGTCCTCGTGGAAGTGGCGGGTCTCCTGGATGATCGTGCCGCCGTCGTTCAGGACGGCCGCGTGCCGCTGGATCTCGAAGCGGGCGGCGCGCTCGACGGACCGCAGCGAGTTGACGTTCTTCGTCTCGCTGCGGGTGCCGAACTTCTCCCGCCCGTGCGGGCGCAGCGACAGGTTCACGTCGCAGCGCATCTGGCCCATCTCCATCCGGGCCTCGGACACGCCGAGCGCCCGGATGAGCTCGCGCAGCTCACGGACGTAGGCCCGCGCGACCTCGGGGGCACGCTCGCCCGCTCCCTCGATCGGCTTGGTGACGATCTCGATCAGCGGGATGCCGGCGCGGTTGTAGTCCAGCAGGGAGTGGGACGCGCCGTGGATACGGCCGGTGGCACCGCCGACGTGCGTCGACTTGCCGGTGTCCTCCTCCATGTGGGCGCGCTCGATCTGGACGCGGAAGGTCTCGCCGTCCTCCAGCTGCACGTCGAGGTAGCCGTTGAAGGCGATCGGCTCGTCGTACTGGGAGGTCTGGAAGTTCTTCGGCATGTCCGGATAGAAGTAGTTCTTCCGGGCGAAGCGGCACCACTCGGCGATCTCGCAGTTCAGCGCGAGACCGATCTTGATCGCCGACTCGACGCCGGTCGCGTTGACGACCGGGAGCGCGCCGGGCATGCCGAGGCAGACGGGGCAGGTCTGGGTGTTCGGGTCGGCGCCGAGCGTCGTCGAGCAGCCGCAGAACATCTTGGTGCGGGTGCCGAGTTCGACATGGACCTCTAGGCCCATGACGGGGTCGTACGACGCCAGCGCGTCCTCGTACGACACCAGGTCAGTCGTGGTGGTCACGGTGAAACTTCCCTCTCAGCCCAGCAGGACGTCGTCGTCGCCGAGGCTCTTCAGCTCGCGGTAGAGGATGGCGAGGTTGGTGACGACCGCGGCGCCGGTGACGACGGCGTCGAGCAGCCGCAGCGTGTCGTTCTCGCCACGCGCCTTCTTGATCTGCTTGTACACACCGACGGCGCCGAACGCCGAGGTGGCCATGGAGACGTACAGACCGGACTTGGACTTCTTGAAGCCCTTGGCCTTGGACAGTGCGCTCACAGCGACGGTGCCTCCTCGATCAGCGGGTGGCCCCACTTTTCCACGAAGGCGGCCTCGACGGCGGCGCCGACCTTGTAGAGCCGGTCGTCCTTCATGGCGGGGGCGATGATCTGCAGACCCACCGGCAGGTTGTCCTCGGGCGCGAGGCCGCAGGGCAGCGACATGGCCGCGTTGCCCGCCAGGTTGGTGGGGATGGTGCACAGGTCGGCGAGGTACATCGCCATCGGGTCGTCGGCGCGCTCGCCGATCGGGAAGGCGGTGGTCGGGGTCGTCGGGGAGACGATCACGTCGACCTGCTCGAACGCCCGCTCGAACTCCTGCTTGATGAGGGTGCGGACCTTCTGGGCGCTGCCGTAGTACGCGTCGTAGTAGCCGGAGCTGAGCGCGTACGTGCCGAGCATGATGCGGCGCTTGACCTCGTCACCGAAGCCGGCCTCACGGGTCAGCGAGGTGACCTCCTCGGCGGAGTGCGAGCCGTCGTCGCCGGTCCGCAGGCCGTAGCGCAGGCCGTCGAAGCGGGCGAGGTTGGAGGAGCACTCGGAGGGCGCGATCAGGTAGTACGCGGAGAGCGCCAGGTCGAAGGACGGACAGTCCAGCTCGACGACCTCGGCGCCCAGCCCCTTCAGCAGCTCGACGGACTCGTCGAACCGCTGCACGACACCGGCCTGGTACCCCTCACCGCGGAACTGCTTGACGACGCCGACGCGCATGCCGACGACGCTGCCGTTGCGGGCGGCCTCGACGACCGGCGGGACCGGGGCGTCGATGGAGGTGGAGTCCATCGGGTCGTGCCCGGCGATCACCTCGTGCAGCAGGGCGGCGTCCAGGACCGTACGGGCACAGGGGCCGCCCTGGTCCAGGGAGCTGGAGAAGGCGACCATGCCGTACCGGGAGACGGCGCCGTACGTCGGCTTCACACCGACGGTGCCGGTGACGGCGGCCGGCTGGCGGATGGAACCGCCGGTGTCGGTACCGATGGCGAGCGGGGCCTGGAACGAGGCGAGCGCGGCGGACGACCCGCCACCGGATCCGCCGGGGATCCTGGTCAGGTCCCAGGGGTTGCCGGTCGGCCCGTAGGCACTGTTCTCGGTGCTGGACCCCATGGCGAACTCGTCCATGTTGGTCTTGCCGAGGATGACGACGTCGGCGGCCTTCAGCCGCTTGGTGAGCGTCGCGTCGTACGGCGGGATCCAGCCCTCGAGGATCTTGGAACCGACGGTGGTCGGGATGCCCTCGGTGGTGAAGATGTCCTTGAGCGCGAGCGGGACGCCGGCCAGCGGGCCGAGCTTCTCGCCCTTGGCGCGCTTCTCGTCGACGGCACGCGCCTGCGCCAGGGCGCCCTCGCGGTCGACGTGCAGGAAGGCGTGCACCTTCTCGTCGACGGCCTCGATCCGGGCCAGGTGCGCCTCGGTGACCTCTACGGCCGTGAGCTCACCGGAGGCGATCTTCTCGGCGGTCTCGGCGGCGGTGAGCCTGATGATGTGATCGCTCATGGCGGGTTACTCCTCCCCCAGGATCTGCGGCACCTTGAAACGCTGCTGCTCCTGGGCCGGGGCGCCGGAGAGCGCCTGCTCGGGGGTGAGCGAGGGACGGACCTCGTCCGCGCGCATGACGTTCGTCAGCGGGAGCGGGTGCGAGGTCGGCGGTACGTCTTGGTCGGCGACCTCGCTGACGCGGGCGACCGCGCCGATGATGTCGTCCAGCTGGCCCGCGAAGTGGTCGAGCTCTTCGGGCTTCAGCTCCAGACGCGCCAGCCGGGCGAGGTGGGCGACCTCCTCGCGCGTAATGCCAGGCATGCAGCGATCCTCTGGGGTGAGTGTGCGGTTTGGGCAAGTCGATTTGGCCCAATCCTATGGGTCCGGGCCCCCTGGCCGTTAAACGGTTCCCCGGGGCCGCGTCGCGGGGTGGTCAGGTCACTCGTCGGCCGCCGCGGCGGGCAGTGCCGCGGCGGCCCGCACCCAGCCGCGGGAGCCGCGGGCGAGGAGCCAGGCCGTCGTCTCCTCGGGCGGCATCGCCGCGGCGACCAGCCACCCCTGGACCGCGTCGCAGTGAAGATCGCGCAGCCGCTCCCACGTCTCGTCGTCCTCCACCCCCTCCGCGACGACGAGCAGCCCCAGCGAATGCGCCAGATCGACGGTGCAGCGCACGATCGCCGCGTCCTCGGCGTCCACGGCCAGCCGGGCCACGAACGACCGGTCGATCTTCAGCTCACTCACCGGCAGCCGCCGCAGATGCACCAGCGACGAGTACCCCGTACCGAAGTCGTCCAGCGACATCTTCACCCCGTGCCCGGTCAACGCGTTCAACGTGTCGGCCGCACGCTGCGGATCCTCGAGCAGCACATGCTCGGTGATCTCCAACTGCAGCGCCCCCGCCGGCACCCCGTGCCGAGCCAGCCGCGCCGCCACGGAGCCCGCGAAGCCGGGCGTGTGGACATCGCGGGGGGACACGTTGACGGCGACCGGCACGAACAGCCCCTGGGCGCGCCACTTGGCGACCTGCCCCAGCGCGGTCTCCAGCACGTACTCGGTGAGATGCGGCATCAGTCCGGACGACTCGGCGATCGCTATGAACTCGTCCGGCGGCACCTTCCCCCGCTCCGGATGCACCCACCGCACCAGTGCCTCGAGCCCCGCGACCTGCCCGTCGAAGCGGACCTTGGGCTGGTAGTGCAGCTGAACCTCCCGGGCGTCCAGCGCCCGCCGCAGATCACCCAGCAGCCCCAGCCGGTCAGGAGTGTTGGAGTCCCGCTTGGACTCGTACGCCTCGACCCCCGTACGGTCCCGCTTGGCCTGATACATCGCCACGTCCGCCCGCCGCAACAGCCCCTCCGCGTCGTCCGCGTGGTCGGGAAAGACGGCGACCCCCGCACTCGCCTCCAGGACGAGGGTGAGCCCGTCGAGGTCGAGCGGGGAGCTGAGGGCGGCGACGAGGCCGCGGGCGACGCGGGTCGCGGACGTCGTGGAGTCGGCGACGGGCAGTAAGACGGCGAACTCGTCACCGCCGAGCCGCGCGGCCTCCGCCCCGCGCGGCAGGGCGAGTCTGAGCCGGTCGGCTATCTGCAACAGCAGCCGGTCACCGGCGAGATGACCGAGGGTGTCGTTGACCGACCGGAACCGGTCCAGGTCGATCAGCATGAGCGCGGCACGGGCACCGATCCGCTCGGCGTCGTCCAGCGCGGTCCAGATGCGTTCCAGCAGCCACTGCCGGTTGGGCAGTCCGGTCAGCGGATCGCGCAGCTGCTCCTCGGCCCGCGCGCGGGCTATCCACAGGGTGGAGTCGAGGGCGATCAGCGGAATGGAGAAGAGCGGCAGCAGCACCGGCTTGGCGACCGCGACCACACACACCAGGGGCGCTATGCCGAGCAGGGCGACCGCGACGAGCCCCTGCCGTACCAGAGCGGTACGGGCCACGGTGGGCAGCCCCGCGCGCGGGGTGTGCAGATACCAGAGCAGCGTGCGCGTGACCACGAGGTACGTGACGGCGACCAGCACCACCCCCGGCGCGGTGTACAGCGTCCAGGTGTCCGGAGTCGACGGCGACTCGACGGACGGCACCCAGCCGAACGCGGCCAGCACCAGCGCCCCGGCGCCGATGCCGAGCAGATCCACCGCGCCGTGCAGCACACCCTGCCGCCAGCGGCCCCGCCGGGCCATGCCGACCAGCACGACGACGGTGAGACTGATCATCCCGGCCGCGATCCAGCCGTAGAGCAGCAGCACGGCAAGGGTGAGGGCGGCGCCGGAACCCGTGCCGCCCCACCAGCGGGAGCGGCCCAGCATCACCAGATGGCCGACGATGATTCCGGTCAGCACGGCCAGGGACCAGCCGACGGCCCCGGACGGGAAGAGCGCGTGCCCTCCGGTGAACGCCCGCAGGAAGCCGGCGCCCAGCACGAAACCGGCGGCGGCGACGACCGCCGTGGGCAACGCGGGCCAGGACGGGTGCCGTTCCGTGTCCGCCTCGGACAGCTCGGCCAGCCCGGGACCGTGCCCGGCGGCCGACTGCCCGGCACCGCGCACGTCCGCACCGCGCGCATCCACCCCGCGCGCGTCCGCGGTACGCGCCCCGGTGCGCCCCATTGCGCCCGGTCGCCCCGCGGGCCGCCCGTCCTCACGTCCGCGCCGCCATGCGACCGCCAAGCGGCGCAGGCGCGGCCGTGAGCCCGGGGCGGCGCTCTCGGTCGGTTCCATTCCCGTCCCTCTCCCAGCCGGCGGTGCCCACGCCACGCGGCCCGATGCCCGACGACCCTCAGCGGCTCCGCGGCAGAAAGCCCTTACCCCGGACCCCTCACGAGTACGGGGTTACCCCGGCCGCAGCTGGGCACGGCAGGCGCACATCTCAACAGTAGGCCGCAGAAGGCCTGTACGGGCACCGCTCGTCGACGGTTGCCCGAATGCGCCCCAGCCACCCGTATGCATCTGGTATGCGCCGATCGGGTGGCCTTCAACCGCTACTCCTCGGCCGAAAGAGCGACGTCCGCCGCTGCTTTCGGGCCTTGTTCGAGGAGGACGGTGAAGCCGTCCTCGTTCAGAACCGGCACCTTGAGCTGCATCGCCTTGTCATATTTCGTCCCGGGATTGTCACCCACGACGACGAACGACGTCTTCTTGGAGACGGATCCGGTCACCTTCGCCCCCTGGCTCTGCAGCGCCTCCTTCGCGCCGTCCCGGGTGAAGTTCTCCAGCGTTCCGGTCACCACGACAGTGAGCCCTTCCAGCGGACGAGGCCCTTCGTCCTCCCCCGACCCCTCGTCCTCCATGCGGACGCCGGCCGCTTTCCACTTACGGATGATCTCGCGGTGCCAGTCCTCGGCGAACCACTGCTTGAGCGAGGCGGCGATGATCCCGCCGACCCCCTCGGTGCCCGCCAGCTCCTCCTCGGTGGCCTGCTCGATGCGGTCGACGGAGCGGAACTCACGGGCCAGCGCCTCCGCCGCGACCGGGCCGACGTGACGGATCGACAGACCGGTCAGCACGCGCGCCAGCGGACGCTCCTTGGCCGCCTCGATGTTCGCCAGCATCGCGACCGCGTTCTTCCTCGGCTCGCCCTCCTGGTTGGCGAAGACGGTGGCGATCTTCTCCTCGCCGGTCTTCGGGTCCCGCTTGGGCAGCCCGCTGTCCTGGTCGAGGACGTACGCCCTGATGGGCAGCAGCTGTTCGACGGTCAGGTCGAACAGGTCGCCCTCGTCCCGCAGCGGCGGATCCGCGGGCTCCAGCGGCCGGGTCAGCGCCGCCGCGGCGACATAGCCGAAGTGCTCGATGTCCAGCGCCCTGCGCCCGGCGAGGTAGAACAACCGCTCCCGCAACTGGGCAGGGCACGTACGGGCGTTGGGGCAACGGAGGTCGACATCGCCCTCCTTCATCGCCTTCAGCGGCGTACCGCACTCGGGGCACTCGGCCGGCATCACGAACTCGCGCTCGCTGCCGTCCCGCAGGTCGGCGACCGGACCGAGGATCTCGGGGATGACGTCACCGGCCTTGCGCAGCACCACCGTGTCACCGATGAGGACGCCCTTGGCCTTGACCACGTCCTGGTTGTGCAGCGTGGCGAACTCGACCTCGGATCCGGCCACCGTGACCGGTTCGACCTGGGCGTACGGCGTGACCCTGCCCGTACGGCCCACCCCCACACGGATGTCGACCAGCTTGGTGTTGACCTCCTCGGGCGCGTACTTGTACGCGATGGCCCAGCGCGGGGCGCGCGAGGTGGTGCCGAGACGCCCCTGGAGCGGGATCTCGTCGAGCTTGACGACGACGCCGTCGATCTCGTGCGCCACGGAGTGGCGGTTCTCGCCGTAGTGGGCGATGAACTCCCGTACGCCGGCGAGGTCGTCGACCACCTTGTTGTGCTCGGAGGTGGGTAGGCCCCAGGTCTTCAGCAGGCCGTAGCCCTGGGAGAGGCGGGTCATGCCCTGGTAGCCCTCCAGGACGCCGATGCCGTGGACCACCATGTGCAGCGGGCGGGTGGCGGTGACCCGGGGGTCCTTCTGGCGCAGCGAACCGGCCGCCGCGTTGCGCGGGTTGGCGAACGGCTTGTCGCCGGCCGCGACCAGCCGGGCGTTGAGCTCCTGGAACTTCTCCATCGGGAAGTAGACCTCGCCGCGGATCTCCACCAGGTCGGGGACCTCGTCGCCCTTCAGCCGGTCCGGGATCTCGGCGATGGTGCGCACGTTGGGCGTGATGTCCTCGCCGGTGCGACCGTCGCCACGGGTCGCCGCGCGGACGAGCCGGCCCCGCTCGTAGGTGAGGTTGACGGCGAGGCCGTCGACCTTCAGCTCGCACAGGAAGTGGTACTTCTGCGTGCCCAGTTCCCGGTGGATGCGCTCCACCCACGCGGCGAGGTCGTCGTCGTTGAACGTGTTGTCGAGGGAGAGCATGCGTGAGCGGTGCTCGACGGAGGTGAACTCCGTCTCGTACGCCCCGGCGACCTTCTGGGTCGGCGAGTCGGGGGTGCGCAGCTCGGGATGGTCCTCCTCCAGCCCTTCCAGTTCGCGCAGCAGCCGGTCGAAGTCGGCGTCGCTGATGACGGGGGCGTCGTTCACGTAGTACCGGAAGCGGTGCTCCTCGATCCGCTCAGCGAGCCTGGCGTGCTTCTCCCGTGCCTCGGCGGGCACGCTCGTCGTCTCCGCTTGCTTGTCGCCGGCCACCGTGTGTCCTCCCGTCACTCTGGGTTGTCCGCGAGGGATCTCGCCGCCCGGACGCAATGGGCGAGGGCCCTCCGCGCGTGCTCCGGGGAAGCCCCCGCGAGTCCGCACGCCGGGGTGAGCGTGACCGCCTCCGGGAGGAGTCCCGGCCGCAGCCCCAGCCTGCGCCAGAGCGTCCTGACACCCATGACGCTACCCGCAGGGTCCGACAACGGGCCGTCCGTGCCCGGGACGACACCGGCGAACAGCCGGGTCCCGCTCTCCACCGCTTCCCCGATCGTTTCGTCGTCACGCTCGGTGAGGAGGGAGAAGTCGAAGGAGACCGCCGCCGCGCCCGCCCGGCGCAACAGGGCGAACGGGACGTCCGGTGCGCACGAGTGGACCACGACGGGCCCGCCGTCGTGCACCCCGACGACGTCCCGCAGCGTGGCCTCGGCGATCTGCCGGTCCACCGCGCGGTGGGTGCGGTAGCCGCTGGCGGTCCTCACCTGTCCGCGCAGTACGGCGGTGAGGGAGGGTTCGTCGAGCTGCAGGACCGGCTGCGCGCCGGGGACGCGCCGCCGCACCTCGGCGAGGTGGAGGCGCAGTCCCTCGGCGAGGGAGGCGGCGAGGTCGCGGCAGGCGCCGGGGTCGGAGAGGGCGGACTCGCCGTTGCGCAACTCCAGGGCGGCGGCGAGCGTCCACGGGCCGACCGCCTGGACCTTCAGGAGCCCCTGGTAATCCTGGGTGAACTCCTCCAGCGCGTCGAGGTCCTCGCCGAGCCAGGAGCGGGCGCGCCTGGTGTCACGGCCCGGACGGTCGCCGATGCGCCAACCGCTGGGCTCGACGCGGGCGTAGACCTCGACGAGCATGCCCGCGGTGCGGCCGATCATGTCCGCGCCGGGGCCGCGGGCGGGGAGTTCGGGGAGGTGGGGGAAGGTCTCGAAGCTGCCGGTGACCGTTCTGGCGGCCTCGCGGGCGTCCCCGCCCGGCATGGAGCCGATGCCGGTGGCGGGGCCGAAACTGAACTGGCTGTTTTCGCTCACCCGTAGAGCGTACGCAGTGGACGGCCGGGGTTTTCGCCCCCGCCGCCCCCACCCGTCCCGTGCCCGAGGGCTCCGCCCCCGGACCTCCGCTCCTCAAACGCCGGAGGGGCTGGGTGTCACCGCCCCGGACGTACCGTCAGGTCGTTGATCTCCGCGTCCCTCGGCAGGTCCAGGGCCGTCACGATGGTCGTGGCGACCGACTCGGGGTCGATCCAGCGGGCGGCGTCGTACTCCTTGCCCTCCTGCCGGTGGACCTTGGCCTGCATGGGGCCGGCCGTGCGGCCGGGGTAGACCGAGGTGACGCGGACGCCGTCCGCGTGCTCCTCCTCGCGCAGGGAGTCGGCGAGGGCCTTCAGCCCGTGCTTGGAGGCGGCGTACGCGGACCAGTCGGCGTGGGCGCTCAGGCCCGCGCCGGAGTTGACGAAGATCACGTGGCCGCGGCTCGCGCGGAGCTGGGGCAGGAAGTGGCGGGTCAGTTCGGCGGGGGCGATCAGGTTGACGTTGAGCTGGTGCCGCCAGGTCTTCGGGGTCAGCTCACCGACCGGACCGAGGTCGACCACGCCGGCGATGTGGAGCAGGGAGTCCACCCGGTCCGGCAGCGACTGGTGGGAGAGGGCCCAGGAGAGCTTGTCGGGATCCGCCAGGTCGCCGACGAGGGTGCGGGCGCCGGGGAAGGCGGCCGCCAGTTCCTTCGCCCGGCCCGCGTCGCGCGCGTGCAGGACGAGTTCGTCCCCGCGCGCGTGCAGGCGGCGGGCGACGGCCGCGCCGATGCCGGAGCCCGCTCCGGTGATCAGATGTGTAGCCATGCCCGCCATGCTCGCATCACCGGGCGGTCACTTTTCGCCCAGGCTCTCTTCCAGGTAGGCCAGCGCGCCCACCGGCTCCTCGGCGAAGAACACCAGGTCGGTCAGCGGGCGGGGCAGGAAGCCCTCGTCCTCCATGCGGCGGAACTGCTCCTTGAGCCCGTCGTAGAAGCCCGCGGTGTTGAGCAGGACCACCGGCTTCTCGGTGTGCCCGTGCTTCTTCAGCTCCAGGATCTCGGTCGCCTCGTCGAGGGTGCCGGTGCCGCCGACCATGACGACCACCGCGTCGGCCTTCTCCAGCAGCAGCCGCTTGCGCTCGGCGAGGTCCCTGGCGATCACCATCTCGTCGACGCCGTCGCGGGCCCTCGCCGCGAGGAACTCCACGGAGACGCCGAGGAGCCGGCCGCCCGCCTCCTCCACACCGTCGGCGACGACCTTCATCAGGCCGACGTCCGAACCGCCCCACACCAGCGTGTGCCCGCCCTTGCCGAGCAGCCGCGCGAACTCCCGCGCGGGGCGTGTGTAGCGTTCGTCGAGGTCGGCGGCGGAGAGAAAGACACAGATGTTCACGGGCCCACAGTACGGGCCCGGCCGGACATCGCGGTCGGCCGCGTTCTCGAGCGGGCCCTCCCGCGGGCCCTCCTCGGGAAGAAGTCCGCTTCGGCGTGCGCTGTACTCGCAGAGTCGGCTACCCGAGGAGGGACGATCGTGACCACAGGCCACCGCATCACCATCGAGGCCAGTGACCGGCACGTGCGCGTGGTGCACGGCGGGCAGGTGCTGGCGGAGAGCGACCGGGCGCTGGTGCTGCGCGAGACGGGCTGTCCCGCGCGGTACTACATCCCGCCGGCGGACGTACGGCTGGACCTGCTGACGCCCTCCGGGACGCACACGCACTGCCCCTTCAAGGGCACGGCGTCCTACTGGTCGCTGCCGGACGCGGCGGATCTGGTCTGGGCGTACCCGGAGCCGAAGCCGGACGTCGCGCAGATCAAGGACCACCTCTGCTTCTACGAAGCAGAAGTCGGCTGATCGCGTAGAAGGGTTGTGATCGGCGGACGCGCCGCCCGCCTCACCGATGAATGCCTCCCCGTGCGGCAGTCTGGGGTGACATGGACAAGAACATCTCTTCGCGTGACGGCACCTCCCTGGCGTACGAGAGCGCCGGGCGGGGTGCCACGATCGTTCTCGTCAGTGGCGCGATGTCGACGGGTGCCACGGTGGCGCCGCTGGCGGCACGCCTCTCGGAGCGGTTCCGGGTGGTCGTGTACGACCGCCGGGGCCGGGGCGGGAGCGGCGACGCGGCGCCGTACGCGGTGGAGCGCGAGGTCGAGGACCTGGCGGCGCTGATCGAGGCGGTGGGCGGCGAGGCCGCGCTGTACGGCGTCTCCTCGGGCGGCGCCCTGGCACTCAGGGCGGCGGCGAGCGGACTGCCGGTGCGCCATGTCGCCGTGTACGAGACGCCGTACGCGATGTCCGAGGAGGATCTCGGGGAGCGGGCGCGGTACACCGAGCGGCTGACGGCGGCGCTCGCCGAGGGGCGGCGCGGGGATGCGGTGGAGCTCTTCCTGCGGCTGACCGGGCTGGGCGAGGAGGTCATCCGGGGCGCGCGGCAGTCACCGATGTGGGCCGGGATGGAGTCGATCGCGCCGAGCCTCGCCCACGACGACGCCGTGATGGGCGACGGGAGCGTCCCGCGCGGGCTGCTGTCGTCGATCCGGGTACCGGTGCTGTCGATCGCGGGCGACGCGAGTCCGGCGTGGATGCGTGAGGCCGCGCGGGCGATCGCGGAGTCCGTCCCCCGGGGCACGTACCGCACCCTGGAGGGCCAGACCCACATGGTCGAACCGGACGTCCTGGCCCCGGTCCTGGCGGAGTTCTTCGCGCGGTGAGCTCTCCGCCCGGGGCCTGAAGGCGCTTCTCAGGCCATGTCCGCCGTCGCCCGCACCGTCGAGGCGATGGTCGCCGAGCCCACCACGCGGGTGCCGTCGTACAGGACGATCGCCTGGCCGGGGGCGACGCCGCGGACGGGCTCGGCGAAGTGGACGCGCAGGTCGCCGTCGACGAGTTCCGCCGTCACCTCGGTCTCGCCGCCGTGGGCGCGCAGCTGGGCCGTGTAGGTGCCGGGGCCGGACGGGGCGGCGCCGCACCAGCGGGGCTTGACGGCGGACAGGGCGGTGACGTCGAGGGCCCCCGCGGGACCGACGGTGACCGTGTTGGTCACCGGGGAGATGTCGAGGACGTAGCGGGGCTTGCCGTCGGGGGCGGGGGTGCCGATCCGCAGGCCCTTGCGCTGGCCGATGGTGAAGCCGTACGCGCCCTCGTGGCTGCCGACCTTGGTGCCGGACTCGTCGACGATGTCGCCCTCGGCCCTGCCGAGGCGGTCCGCGAGGAATCCCCGGGTGTCGCCGTCGGCGATGAAGCAGATGTCGTGCGAGTCGGGCTTCTTGGCGACGGCCAGTCCCCTGCGCTCGGCCTCCGCGCGGATCTCCTCCTTGGTGGTGACCGTGTCACCGAGGGGGAACATCGCGTGGGCGAGCTGGCGGTCGTCGAGTACGCCGAGGACGTAGCTCTGGTCCTTGGCCATGTCGGAGGCGCGGTGCAGTTCGCGGGTGCCGTCCTCGCGCGGGATCACCTGGGCGTAGTGGCCGGTGCAGACCGCGTCGAAGCCGAGCGCCAGCGCCTTGTCCAGCAGGGCGGCGAACTTGATCTTCTCGTTGCAGCGCAGGCACGGGTTGGGGGTGCGGCCGGCCTCGTACTCGGCGACGAAGTCCTCGACGACGTCCTCGCGGAAGCGGTCGGCGAGGTCCCACACGTAGAACGGGATGCCGATGACGTCGGCGGCGCGGCGGGCGTCGCGCGAGTCCTCGATGGTGCAGCAGCCCCGCGCGCCGGTACGGAACGACTGCGGGTTCGCGGAGAGCGCGAGGTGGACGCCGGTCACGTCGTGGCCCGCTTCGGCCGCGCGGGCGGCGGCGACGGCGGAGTCGACTCCGCCGGACATGGCGGCCAGGACGCGGAGGGGGCGGGAGCGCTGCGAGGTGTCAGTCATAACCCCTCCAGGGTACGGGGGCACGGGAACCACGGCCGCCGGGTATCCGTTCACGATCACATGGGGGCAGAGAAGGCATCCGCGGACGGGGACCGGCGCATCGGGCGGCGGGCCCTGATCGTGGGCGGGGTGGCGGCCGCGGCGGGCACGGCGGTGCTGGCGCGGGACGAGCTGGCGCGGCTGTGGTGGCGCATGCCGGGCGTCGAGAAGCCGCGCGAGCAGGGCGTGGTGGACTACGCGGGCGCCCGTTGGGTGGCGGCCTCGGACGCCAACTGGCGCCGCGCGGACCGGCCGGACGACTTCGGCATCGACATGGTGATCGTCCATGTCACCCAGGGCAGCTTCGACAGCGCGGTGCAGGCGTTCCAGGACCCGGGGCACAAGGCGTCCACGCACTACATCGTCGGCCAGGACGGCCGTATCACCCAGATGATCCGCGAGCTGGACGTGGCCTACCACGCGGGCAACCGCGACTACAACGAGCGCAGTGTCGGCATCGAGCACGAGGGTTTCGTGGACCGCCCCGAGGACCTCACGGACGAGATGTACGAGGCGTCGGCCCGGCTCACGGCCCGCATATGCGCCCGCTACGACATACCGGTCGACCGCGACCACGTCATCGGCCACATCGAGGTCCCGGGCACGGACCACACCGACCCGGGCCCGCACTGGGACTGGGACCGCTACATGAAGCTGGTGCGGCGGGCCCGCACGGCACCGGCCGCGCCGGACGCCACCCCGACCGGCACGAAGAGCGCCCGGGGGGCCTAGCCACTCGCTCGGGGCGCGGGGCCGGACCGGCATGCGGCTCCGACGCGTGGGCGCGAAGGGGGCCGGGGGCGCCCCCGGGAACGGGAAGGAGCGGAGAGGGCGGAACCCCGTTACGTCAGCCCCGCCGCCCGGGCCCGTTCCACCGCCGGTCCGATGGCCCTGGCCACGGCTTCCACGTCGGCCTCCGTGGAGGTGTGCCCCAGGGAGAAGCGAAGGGTGCCGCGGGCCAGGTCCGGGTCGGTGCCGGTGGCCAGGAGGACGTGGCTGGGCTGGGCGACGCCGGCGGTGCAGGCGGAGCCGGTGGAGCACTCGATGCCCTGGGCGTCCAGGAGGAGCAGCAGGGAGTCGCCCTCGCAGCCGGGGAAGGTGAAGTGCGCGTTGGCCGGAAGACGTCCCCCGGGGGCGGGGTCGCCGCCGAGGACGGCGTCCGGGACGGCCTCGCGGACCGCGGCGGCCAGGTCGTCGCGCAGCTTCCCGATCTCGCGGGTGAACCACTCCTGCTGCTCGGCGGCGAGCCGCCCGGCCACCGCGAAGGAGGCGACGGCGGGGACGTCGAGGGTGCCGGAGCGCACGTGGCGTTCCTGGCCGCCGCCGTGCAGTACGGGCACGGGGGTGTGTTCGCGGCCCAGGAGCAGCGCGCCGATGCCGTACGGCCCGCCGATCTTGTGACCGGACACGGTCATCGCGGCGAGCCCCGACGCGGCGAAGTCCACCGGGACCTGGCCGAAGGCCTGGACCGCGTCGGAGTGCAGCGGAACGCCGAATTCCGCGGCGGCCTCGGCGAGTTCACGGACCGGCAGGATCGTCCCGATCTCGTTGTTGGCCCACATGACCGTGGCGAGGGCGACGTCGTCGGGGTTGCGGGCGATGGCCTCGCGCAGGGCGTCCGGGTGGACCCGGCCGTGGGAGTCGACCGGCAGGTACTCGACGGTGGCGCCCTCGTGCTCGCCGAGCCAGTGGACGGCGTCGAGGACGGCGTGGTGCTCGACGGGGCTGGCGAGGACCCGGGTGCGGGCCGGGTCCGCGTCGCGGCGGGACCAGTAGAGCCCCTTCACGGCGAGGTTGTCGGCCTCGGTCCCGCCGGAGGTGAACACGATCTCGCTGGGGCGGGCGCCGAGGGCCTCGGCGAGGGTTTCGCGGGCCTCCTCGACGGTGCGCCGGGCGCGGCGGCCGGCCGCGTGGAGGGAGGAGGCGTTGCCGGTGACGCCCAGGTGCGCGGTGAGCGCCTCGACTGCCTCGGGAAGCATCGGGGTGGTCGCGGCGTGGTCGAGGTAAGCCATGGTGGGGCCGATTCTACGGGCCCCGCGCACCGGCCACGGGTCGCGGTCGGCCGGGATGCGACACCCGCTCAGAAGCTCCACGAGATCGTGTCGTCCGCCTGGACGAACACGGCGAGGACGAGGAGGTCGGCGACGCCGAGGCCGAGCCCCAGGAAGGCGCGGCCGCGTCGGGCCGTGCCCCGCCACAGCGCCGAGGCCGCCAGCGCGATGGCGGTCGGGCCGAGGAAGACGTTGAGGACGAGCAGGCCCAGCAGGCCGAGGACGAAGGACGCGACGGCCATGCCGTCGGCGTCACGGAAACCGGTGCGTCGGGCGGCCGGTGCGGTCAGGTGCATGGTGATCGGCTCCCACGGTCGGAGGGACGGGGTTCGGACGGCCTCGCGCGGGTCAGTGTGCCGAGCTGCCGCGTCCGCGGCCGTGGCGCTCGCGCAGGGCGAAGACGCCGAGCCATACGGCGATGACGGCACCCGCGACGACGGAGAAGGAGAGCGGGGCGTGGGCGACGGTGCCCAGGACGAGGCCCAGCAGCAGAAGCGCCGCGACGAGGAACAGCATGAGTGGATCCCCCAGGTTCGGTGAACGATTGTAGTTACAGTTGTTCACTGAGTTCCCAGCCTAGCGCGGGCCATGGCTTCCCAATGACAGAGAACAGTTGTTGACTGCATGGCATGAGTCACACCCTCGGCGTCCGGCAGGCCCAGAAGCAGAAGACACGGCGGGCGCTGCTCGACGCGGCGCTGGAGCTGCTGGAGGAGCAGAGCCTGAGCAGCCTGGGGCTGCGTGAGGTCACCCGTGCGGTGGGGGTGGCGCCGACCGCCTTCTACCGGCACTTCCGTTCCATCGAGGACCTGGGGGTGGCGCTGGTCGAGGAGGCGTTGGGCAGTCTGCATCCGATGATCCGGACGACGGTGTCCACGACGGGTGACGGCGAGGAACGCATCGCGCGTGCCATCGGGTTGATCGCCGGGCATGTCGACGCGCATCCCGCGCACGTGCGGTTCATCGCCCGGGAGCGGCACGGCGGGGTGCAGCCGGTGCGGGAGGCGATACGGGATCAGCTGGCGTTGTTCGCCGTGGAGGTGGGGGAGGCGTTGGCGCAGGATCCGGTGTCCGCGGGATGGGGCGAGGAGGATCTGATGATGCTGGCGCAGCTGTACGTGGACCAGATGCTTGTCACCGCTTCGCTGTTCCTGGAGGCGCCGGCGAGGGGGGCGCGGGAGCGGGAGCGGGTGTTCCGGATGGCGACGCGTCGGCTGCGGTTGATCGGCATCGGGCGCGCGCACTGGCTGGAGGGGGCGGGTGGGGGCGGGTGAGGGTCTTCACCCCCGCCGCCCCCACCCGTCCCCGGGGGCGCCCCCCCCGGCCCCCCGCTCCCGAACGCCGGAGGGGCTGAGCAACGCCGGACGGGCCGACCGGTGCCGGACGGGCCGGTGTCAGGTCAGACGGGCTCGGGCCAGTTGGCGGGACTGGGCCACCAGGCGGTCGGCGCTGTCCCAGACCTCGGCGTCCTCCTCCAGGAAGCCGCCGGCGAGGTTGCGGGTGGTGATCGAGACGCGCAGCGGGCCCGGAGCCGGGCGGGAGCGGATGTGGACGGTCAGCTCCACCGTCGGGACCCAGCCGGACAGGCCCAGCTCGAAGGCGGTCGGGGGCAGGGCGTCCACCGCGAGGAGCAGTGCGAACGGGTCGGGGTCCCGCCCGTCGGCGAGACCGAACCAGGCTCGCATCTCCCCCTTGCCGGAGGGCTGTCCGAGCGCCCATCCCAGGGTCGAGGGGTCGAGCTTGAGCATCAGGCGCTCGGTGATGGCGGAGCTGCCGTCGACCGGGGCGGGACCGTCCTCGGGGCCGAAGCACTGCTCCATCGGCGGTATCCCGGGCGGCTCGGCGGTCGTACGGACGTCGTCGGGTAGGGCGTCCAGATCGCCGTAGGAGGCGAGCACGCGGATGCGCTCCACCTCGCGGCCCTCCTCGTCGACCTGGAAGAGGGAGGCCTGACCGGTCGACAGGGTCCGTCCGGTGCGCACGGTCTCGGTGCGCACGACCGCCGGGCCCGGCTGGGAGGCGGTCAGATAGTGCGCGGAGATGGTGAACGGGTCGGAGTGCGGCAGGGCGTCCGCGAGCGCGCGGCCCAGGACGGCCAGCAGATAGCCGCCGTTGACGGCGTTGATGATCGTCCAGCCGGCGGAGAGGTCGATGTCGTAGACGCCGGGCGTGCGCGGGGTGACCGCGGTGTCGCGGTCGAACTCACTGGCGCCGATGGTGGCCCGGGTGGGCTGGGCGGAGGCTGCTTCTGGCATGGCTGAACAGTACAAGACGATAATACTAAGCGGTAGCTTTGTTCTCACGGCCCGGGGAACTACTCCTCCCGGACCGTCGAACGGCGGTGCCACGCGCGAGGAGCGCGCCAGTGGTGGCGCATCGCGAGCAGCCGCAGCACGAAGGCCGTGAGCACGGCGAGGCTGCTGGTCCCCGCGTTCAGCACGTCGTAGCGGATGCACAGCGCGGTCAGGGCGGCGCCGACGACGGCCGGGACGGCGTACAGGTCGCGGTCCCAGCGCAGCAGCGAGGGCACCTCGTTGGCGAGCACGTCGCGCAGCACACCGCCGCCGACCGCGGTGGCCAGGCCCAGACAGGCGGAGGCGGTCAGGCCGAGGCCGTGGTCGTACGCCTTGGTCGTGCCGACGACGCAGAACAGACCCAGGCCGGCCGCGTCGAACACGTTGACGCCGGTCTGGATGCGCTCCACGTGCGGGTGGAGGAAGAACACCAGGACCGTGGCGAGCAGCGGGGTGACGAAGTACCCCAGGTCCGTGAAGGCGGCGGGCGGTACGGCGCCGATGACCAGGTCGCGGAAGAGTCCGCCGCCGAGCGCGGTGACCTCGGCGAGTACGGCGATGCCGAAGACGTCGAAGTTCTTGCGGACGGCCAGCAGGGCGCCGGAGATCGCGAAGACGAAGATGCCGACCAGGTCGAGCGTATGCAGGACGGACGGACTGAACAGTTGCTGGAGCACCTTTACATTCTCACCCAGCAAGAACCCCTCGCCTTGCAAAGCAAGGCGAGGGGTGAGGGGGACTTGCTGTCCTCGGACCGATCAGCGGAGCTGCCCGAAGGCCCGAGAAGTACGGCGGCCGGTCAGGCGGTCCCGCCCGAACCCTTGCCGGACTCGTCCGGCGCCGCGGCGTCGAGGTCCTTCGCGGGCGCGTCGGCCGTTCGGTCGCTCGGGGCGTCGGCCGCCGTCGGCATCTTCTCCTTGACCACCGCGGCGTCCGGCTTGGTCGTCGAGTCGGCCGGCAGGAGTGCGGCGGGAACCTCCGCCTCGGCCTCGGTCCGCTCGGCCACCACGTCTTCGGTTTCCGTGACGGCCTCGATGCCGGTGGGCCGGGTCAGCGCCAGCTTCCCCGACTCGATCTCCTCGGCGAAGTGACAGGCCACCCGGTGGCCGCCGCCGAGGTCCCGCAGCTGCGGCCGCTCGGTCGCGCACCGCTCGGCCTGGGCCCAGGGGCAACGCGTGTGGAAGCGGCAGCCGCTGGGCGGGTTCGCCGGGGAGGGCAGGTCACCGGTGAGCAGGATGCGCTCGCGCCTGTCCTCCACCTCCGGGTCCGGCACCGGCACGGCCGACATCAGGGCCTTGGTGTACGGGTGCTTCGGCTCGGCGTACAGCGCGTCGCTCGGTGCCTCCTCGACCAGCGAACCCAGGTACATCACGCCGATCGTGTCGGAGATGTGCCGGACCACCGCGAGGTCGTGGGCGATCACCACATAGGTCAGGCCGAGTTCCTCCTGGAGCTCGTCCAGCAGGTTGATGACCTGCGCCTGGACCGACACGTCGAGCGCGGAGACCGGCTCGTCGCAGATGATCACGTCGGGTTCGAGGACGAGGGCGCGGGCGATGCCGATGCGCTGGCGCTGACCGCCGGAGAACTCGTGCGGGTAGCGGGCGAGCGCGTTGGAGGGCAGGCCGACCTTGTCCAGGATCGACTTGATCTTCTCCCGGCGCTCCTCCTGGTCCTTGCCGATGCCGTGGGCGACCATGCCCTCGGACAGGATCGACTCGATGTTCTGCCGGGGGTTGAGCGAGCCCAGCGGGTCCTGGAAGACCATCTGGAGCCGGCGCCGGAAGCGGCGCATCTCCTCGCCGGGCAGCTTCGCCAGGTCGGTGCCGTCGAGGACGACGGACCCCTCGGTGATGTCCACCAGCCGCAGCACGGACCGCCCGAGGGTGGTCTTGCCGCAGCCGGACTCGCCGACCAGACCGTAGGTCTCGCCGGCCTCCACCTTCAGGGACACCCCGTCCACGGCGTAGACGTGACCGACCGTGCGGTCGACGAAGATGCCCTTCTTGATGGGGAAGTGGACCTTGACGCCGTCCAGTTCGAGCAGGCTCATGCGGTGACCTCCTCGGCCTTCGCGTCGTCGAGTACGGGGTTGACGCACCGCACCTGGTGGCCGGCCGCGCGGGGCTCGGTGAGCTGCGGGGTGCCGGTCAGGCAGCCCATCTCGTACCGGTCGCAGCGGGGCGCGAAGGCGCAGCCGTCGGCCCAGGCGATGCGGTCGTTGATGGAGCCCCGGATGGGGGTGAGGGGTTCGCCCCGGGGAGCGTCCAGACGCGGGATGGAGCCCAGCAGTCCGTGCGCGTAGGGGTGGGTCGGGTGGCCGAACAGCTCGCGGCGCCCCGCGGACTCCACGGTCTTGCCCGCGTAGAGCACGTTGACCTGGTCGCAGAGGCCGGCGACCACGCCGAGGTCGTGGGTGATCATCAGCAGGGCGGTGCCCTCCTGGTCCACCAGTTCCTTGAGCAGCTCCAGGATCTGCGCCTGGATCGTCACGTCGAGGGCCGTGGTGGGCTCGTCGGCGATGAGCATACGGGGGGCGCAGGCCACCGCCATGGCGATCAGCGCACGCTGGCGCATACCGCCGGAGAGCTGGTGCGGGTACTCCTTGAGCCGCCGGGTCGGGTCGGGGATGCCGACCCGGTCCAGCAGATGGGCGGCCTCCTTGCGGGCGGCCTCGCCCTTCAGTCCGCGGTGGCGCTCCAGGATCTCGGTGACCTGCACGCCGATCGGTACGACCGGGTTGAGCGAGGACAGCGGGTCCTGGAAGATCATCGCCATTTCGCTGCCGCGCAGGTCGCGGCGGGCGGACGGGTTCATGGTGAACAGGTCCGTGCCGTCGAACTCGGCGCGGCCGCCGATGGTGACGCCCTTGTGGGGCAGCAGGCCCATCAGGGCCAGGGAGGTGACGGACTTTCCGCAGCCGGACTCGCCGACCAGGCCCACGACCTGGCCCTGGTCGACCTCGAAGGAGACGCCGTCGACCGCCCGGGACTCCTTGCGGCCGCGGCCGCCGAAGGTGATGGTCAGTTCGTCGACATTGAGCAGAGACATGGTGGTTCAGCCCCTCAGCTTCGGGTCGAGGGCTTCCCGCATGGCCTCGCCGAGGAGGGTGAAGCCGAGGGCGGTGATGACAATGCCGACCGCGGGATAGACCGCCATCATCGGTTCGTTGTCGAAGAAGCGCTGCGCCTGGGTGAGCATGACGCCCCACTCGGGGATGGCCGGGTCGGGGTTGCCGAGGCCCAGGTAGGACAGGGCGGCGGCCTCGATGATCGCGGTGGCCAGGGAGAGCGTGGCCTGCACGATCACCGGGCTGAGCGAGTTGGGAATGATCTGCGAGAGGACGATGCGCCGCTTGCGCACACCGAGGGACCGGGCCGCGAGCACGTACTCCGCGTTGCCCTGAGCGAGCATGGAGCCGCGCAGCAGCCGGGCGAACACCGGGATCTGGACGACACCGACGGCGATCATCACGGTGGTCAGTGACTGACCCATGACCGCGGCGATGGACACGGCCAGCAGCAGCGAGGGCATCGCCAGCATGATGTCGATGAAGCGCATGATGAGGGAGTCGACGCGCTTGCCGGTCTCACCGCCGAGGGTGGCGAAGGCGCCGGCGAGGCCCCCGATCAGGAAGCCGGTGATCAGGCCGATCAGTGTGGCGACGACGCCGACGAGCAGCGTCTGGCGGGCGCCGACCAGCATGCGGGAGAACATGTCCCGGCCGAGGTGGTCGAGACCGAACCAGTTCTCGCCGCGCATGCCGACGAACTCACCGCGGTTGGGGAAGACCTCGCCGCGCCAGGTCTGGGCGGTCGGGGAGAACGGGGCGACGTAGGGCCCGACGATCGCGAGGACGACGAACAGGGCGATGACGACCGCGCCGACGATCGCCATCTTGCTGCGCTTGAGGCGTCGGAACGCCTCCCGCCACAGGCTGGCGCCGGTGCTGGTCTCCTTGGTCGCGGCCAGTTCGGCGAGGCGCTGGATCTTGTCGGTCTTGGTGGCGACACTCATGTCAGTGCACCCGCACTCTCGGGTCGATGAGGCTGTACGCGAGGTCCACCAACAGGTTGATCAGGACGTATATCAGCGCGATGAACATGATGAAACCGACGAGCACGGGGTAGTCGCGGCCGTCGATCGCGGTCCGGATGAAGGAGCCGATGCCACCGAAGGAGAACACGGACTCGGTCAGGACGGCGCCGGACAGCAGGGAGCCCGTGAGCAGACCGACCGCGGTCACCACGGGGAGCAGCGCGTTGCGCAGCACGTGCCGGCTGCGGATGACGCTCCGCTTGAGGCCCTTGGCCTCGGCGGTGCGCACGTAGTCCTCGTCCTGCACCTCCAGGATGCTGGCGCGGGTCATGCGCACGATCACCGCGAGCGGAATGGTCGCCAGTGCGATGGACGGCAGGACCAGGTGGTGGAGCGCGTCCAGGGTGGCGTCGAACTCCCCGGTGAGGATGCCGTCCAGGGTGGCGAAACCGGTCACGTCGGTGGCGTTGATACCGGTTTCCTGGCGTCCGTAGGCCGGGAAGATGTGGAGATTGACTGCGAAGAGGCCCTTGAGGATCTGCGCGAGGAAGAAGACCGGGATGCAGATGCCGATGAGCGAGCCGGAGACCGCGCTGACGTCGAGCCAGCCACCGCGGTTGCGGGCCGCGAAGTAGCCGAGCGGGACACCGACGACCACGGCGATGAGGATCGCGAGGAGGGACAGCTCCACGGTCGCGGGGAAGCGCAGGACGAACTCGTCCCACACCGGCTGTCCGGTCTGGGTGGAGGTGCCCAGGTCGAGTTCGGCGATCCGCTTCAGGAAACGCCAGTACTGGACGTAAACGGGCTGATCGAGCCCGAGCGCGCGGTTGATGCGCGCCACTTCGGCCTCGGTGGCCTTCTCCCCCAGGATCGCTGAGGCGGGTCCACCGGGCAGACGGTCGAGCCACAGGAAGAGCAGAACCGACAGGCCGAGCAGCGTGGGTATGAGCTGGAGCAGTCTTCGTACGACGAGACGCAGCACCCCGCATGCCCCTTTCTTACGTGATGTCTTACATGAATGGACCCGCCCGGCCGCCGAGTTGCGACGACCGGGCGGACCCCCCGTTTCGGTTTCCTACCGCTGCTCGCCTACTTGAAGGAGGTCTCCGAGAAGACTTCCTGCGTCAGCGGGGAGACGTTCGGCGGGTTCACGTTCTTGGCGAAGGCGATGGCCGGCGGGGAGGACGAGATCGGAACACCGGGGAGGTACTCCATGATGGCCTCGTTGGCCTTCTCGTACGCGGCGACGCGCTCCTCGGCCTTGCCCAGCTTCGAGCCGGCGTTCACGGCGTCGAAGACCTTCTTGTCCTTGAAGCCCCACTGCTTGTCGTACCCGGCGAACCAGGTGCCGATGAAGTTGTAGCCGTCGTTGAAGTCACCGGTCCAGCCGAGCATGTGCAGGTCGCAGGAGCCCGCCTCGGTGGCGTCGATGTAGTCCGGGGCCCACTTCATGGCCTTCGGCGTGACGGTGATGCCGGCCTTCTCCAGGTCGGCCTTCATCAGCTCGAACAGGTCCTGCGGGGCAGGCATGTACGGGCGGGTGACCTCGGTCGGGTAGCAGAACTCGACCTTGAGCTTCTCCTCACCGGCCTTCTTGAGGAGTCCCTTGGCCGCGGCGGTGTCGTACGGGTACTTCTTGACGTTCTTGGAGTAGCCCGCGATGGTGTCCGGCATGAACTGGTCGGCGACCTTGCCGCCCTCGGGCAGCTGGGTCTTGACCAGGTTCTCCTTGTCGATCGCCTGCGCGATCGCCTGGCGGACTTCCTTCTTCTTGAGGGCCTTGTTGGCCTCCTGGCTCATGCCCACGTAGAAGAGGTTGAAGACGCCACGGGTCGGGACGACGTAGCCCTCGTCCTCGAGGGTCTTCACGTCGGCCGGGGCGACGAGGTCGTAGCCGTCGATGTCACCGGCCTGGAGCGCCTGGCGGCGGCCCTCTTCGGTGTCGATGGTGCGGAAGACCAGGTTCTTGATCTTGGCCTTGTCACCCCAGTAGTCGTCGAAGCGCTCAAGGGTGACTTCCTTGTTGCCCTTGTTCCACTTCGTGATCTTGTACGGGCCGGTACCGGCGACCGTGCCGGCCTCCTGGCTGTACTTGGGGTACGTGATGGCGTCGCCCTTGGCGGTCGCCTCCTCCTTCGCGTACTCCTTGAGGGCCTTCGGCGAGTGGATCGCCAGGGCCTGGAGGGAGAAGCCGCCGGGGAGGTTGGCGGAGGGCTCCTTGACCTCGATGACGGCGGTGTTGTCGTCCTTCGCGGTGCAGGACTTGTAGTTCGCCTCGGGCGTTTCCTTGTCCTCGTTCTTCGCGAAGCCGCCCATGATGGTCTGCCAGTAGTAGGAGACCGCGCTGGACTGGTAGGTGCCCGTCCAGTTGAACCAGTGGTCGTAGTTGGCGCAGACGGCCGCGGCGTTGAACGCCTCGCCGTCGTGGAACTTCACGCCCTTGCGGAGGTTGAAGGTCCAGACGGTGCCCTCGTCGTTGCTCGACCAGGTCTCGGCGAGGCCACCCACCAGCTTGGTGCCGCCGGACTCGTGCTCGAGCAGGGCCTCGAACGCCTGACGCGTCACACGGAAGGTTTCACCGTCGCTCGCGAGGGCAGGGTCCAGGGAACCCGGGTCACCTGCACCGGCGAAGACGAAGGTGTCCTTGTCGCCGCCGCCGCTTTCGTTGTCAGCGTCCCGTTCACTGGAGCAGCCCGTGGCGATCAGACCGACCGCCACCGCGGCCGTGATCGCCCGAGCGGCTCGGGACTTGAATATGCGCATATTGGGGCCACTCCGGGTCCGCTATGTGGATGCATCTTGACCGGCCGAACACTACAGACGATCGAAGGGTGTCAGGAACAGTCCGGATAGCGGTGATACCTACCTGAGATCTGAACAGTTGACATAAGGGACGGTTCAGGCGTCCCCCCGTCAGGATTTAACCCGCCGGACACAGAAGCGCCGTTCCGACGGTCGCCCAGGTGGCGCCGCACGACGTGAAGAACGGGTGAAACCGCAGGTGACGGGCGGTCAACGGACGATCGCTGAGCGCGCATGGCCGAAAATGTGGCGAGAAATCAGCGGTGCGCGGCGGGCCGGGCGGACGCGTCGGTTCCGGCTCGTGCCCCGGTCCACTCCGTGGACCGTGACGGCTCGTCAGCACAGCTGGCGTCCGGGCCGGTCAGCCCCGGTGCGCGGGCGGGTAGCCGTAGGCCGCGGCGGGGGACGGCACGGCGCCGTGGGCCTCGCGGTCGTAGAACGGGCGGGAGTTGGCGCGCAGCCACATCGCGACCGGGTCGTGCTCGTCGGACATCGCGACGGTCGACACGGGCAGTCCGTCCGGGACCGCGCCGAGGGACTGCCGCATCATCGCGCGTACGGCGTCCACGGCGGGCGGGGAGGTGTCGTACACGTCCAGGCCGACGGCGAGGTACGGGGCTCCCAGCGCGGGCTGCACCCAGGCGCGGCGCAGGGCGCGGACGGCCGGGGTGCGGTGGGCGTTCTGCGCGAGGAGGGCGTAGAACTGAGGGATCTCGATGGCCGGTTCGGACAACCGCAGCGGTCCGGCGGGCTGGCGGTCCAGGCCGCCGGCGATCCGGCGCAGGTCCAGCCAGGGGATGCCGACGCCGCCGCCGGGAGCGTGCGGATTGAGCCAGAGCCCGTAGTGGTCGGGGTAGAGCGCGCGGGCCACTTCGAGGCCGTCGACCACCTCGTACGACCGGTTCCAGCCGCTGGCGGACAGCTCCTGGGCGGAGGTGACGCAGGGCGCGTAGCCGAAGCCCTCGACCTCCATGTTTCCGTACTGGGCGTCCGGGGAGCCGGCCTGGCCGTGCCAGAGCAGCATCCAGACCTGGCCGGAGGCGGGGGCCGCGAGAGCACGCAGCAACGCCTCATACGCGTCGTAACGCCCGGGCGTCACCTGGCGCAGCATGTGCTCGACCTGTCCGGCCGCCGCGGTGCCAGCGCTCACTTGTATCGCCCCTCCGTACCTCGCCGGCCAACGAACCTAGCTTAAGCCGACGCCGTGCGGCGGGCTGCCGTGCGGCGAGCGCGGAAGAGCCCGGGGCCGTGCGTCGTCCGGCGGGTGCGGACGCGTTGTGGCTGTTCGCGCCCACGCGGCGGAGCCGCACATCGGTACGGCCCCGCGCCCCTGGGGGGTTTACAGCGCGCGTTGGTAGAAGGGGTTGACCCTGGTGCGGAGCCAGTCGCCCACCGGGTCCTGGGTGATGTCCAGGACGATGAGGTTGACCGGCCAGGGGGCCGGGGTTCGGCCGAGGGCCCGGCCCAGGGCGTTCAGTGGGAGGGCGCGGGCGTCGCCCTCCCACTGGGAGAGTTCCACGCCGATGAAGAGGACCGGGTCGGCCGTCTCGATCGCGGCGAGGCAGCGGCGGGCGGTGGTCACCACGCCGAGGGAGTCGAACTCCGCCGAGGCGGCGGCGAGGAAGTCCAGCGGGTCGTCCTGCCAGTCGGGCTCGAACAGCCGGACCCGGCCGCCGGCCGCCGGGCCGTCCAGCGGGGTGCGTCCGGCCCGGCACAGTTCGGCGACGGCCGGCGGCGGCAGCGGGAGGCCGACCACGCCGCCGGGGTTCACCGCGATCCCGGCCTGCGGCGGCAGGCCGCGGGCGAACTCCACGGCGGGCGCGATCGTGTACGGCATGTGGGAGCCGACGACCTGGCGGAACTGCTCCTCGGAGCTGAAGACGGGGACGTGGGCCTGGCCGTCGATCTCCATGGTGGGCAGGTCCAGCGGGCCGCTGTCCGGGCCGCCGCCGTTCGGCAGCGGGACCCAGACGAAGCTGCGGCCCAGCACCTCGACGATCCTGCCGCCCGCCGAGGGGACGCCGAGGGAGGCGGAGAGCACCTCCTCCAGTTCGTTGCCGGGCCATCCTCCGTGCGGATGGGGGTGCGTCTGTGCCGGGAAGTCCGCCGGGAAGTCCATCTGCCTACCGCCTGCTGCCTGGAACCGCTGCTGTGGCTGGAAAGGCTACCGGTCAGCCCGTGAAGCCGATCCGGCGCAGCGCGTCCGCCGCGTCCCGGTCGAGCAGGACCGCCGAACCCGCGCCCGCCGTCAGCGCGCCCCGCTCCACCGAGCGCAGCAGCCGCTCGCTCGCCGTGCGGTGGCGCAGGAACGCGTACCGGGAGACACCGCGCCCGCGTTCGCGCTGGCCGGCCAGGGCCTGCTGCGGGGTGACGTCGAGCAGCAGCAGATGCAGGCTCGCGCCCCGGCGGCGGGCCTCGCGGGCCAGCCAGCGGCGCACCCAGGCCTGTGTACCGCAGTCGTGGACGACGACCGGCCCGCCGGTCCGCAGCACGCGGCGCAGTCCGGCGTAGTGGGCGAGGCGGACCAGCGGGCGGTAGACCGCGTACGGCAGGAAGCGCGGCATGCGGCGGTCCCAGCGGTCCCGGGTGTCCTGGGAGTCGACGCGGGTGCCGCGCACCGTGCGCCGCATCAGCGTGGACTTGCCGCTGCCCGGCAACCCGGTGACCACGACGACGTCCCGGGGCCCGAAGATCAGGGCGCGCGGGCTGCGGCCGGCCCGTGCGCGCAGATCGCGGACTACGGGCGCCGGCAGCGCGCCGCGGGCCCGACGGGCCTGGGCGGCCGGCTGCTGGGGCAGCGTGACGCCCGTGGTGGTGGCGCACGCCGTGGTCCTGTTCACCGTGATCGTCCTCCCCTGGGGCCGGGTACGAGTACCGATCCCCGCCGAGTGTAAAGAGAAGGTAATGCCGGGTGTCTGTCGTTTCCGTCCGTTTCCTGAAACAGGCGTGTCACAGCACCCTGTGACGGCGCCCGCACACCCTGCGCACCCCCTGGGAAGGGTCCCCCTGCCACGCCCCCGCGATGCGTGCAATGATGGGCGCGCCAACTGCATACCGGCCGTTTGAATCCGCGCGGGAGAGTCCCTGGCACCGTTTGCCGCCGGGGCGCCGAAGGAGCAAGTCCCTCCCTTGAATCTCTCAGGCCCCGTTACCGCGCGGGCGAGGCACATCTGAAAAGCGGGCCACCGAAGAGCGTGCAGCAGCGCTCCGGCGGCTCCACCCACGGTGCAAGCCAGGACGCCCCCTGCGTGGGCGGTCATGGCGAACCTCTCAGGTTCCGATGACAGATGGGGAGGAAACGCCCTCGCCTTCCCCCATCGCCTTGGGAGACCGACCGATGAGCAGTACCGAACCCCGCCGGACCGCGCTCGACGCCCTGCATCGTTCGCTCGGCGCCACGATGACCGACTTCGCCGGCTGGGACATGCCCCTGCGCTACGGCTCCGAGCGCGACGAGCACAACGCCGTCCGCACGAGGGCCGGCCTCTTCGACCTCTCGCACATGGGCGAGATCACCGTCACCGGCCCGGGGGCCGCCGCGCTCCTCGACCACGCCCTGGTCGGCAACATCGGCGGCGTCAAGCCCGGCCGCGCCCGCTACACCATGATCTGCCGCGAGGACGGCGGCATCCTGGACGACCTCATCGTCTACCGGCTGGACGACACCGAGTACATGGTGGTCGCCAACGCCTCCAACGCCCAGGTGGTCCTGGACGCCCTCCAGGAGCGCTCGGCCGGCTTCGACGCCGAGGTCCGCGACGACCGCGACGCCTACGCGCTGCTGGCCGTGCAGGGACCCGAGTCCCCCGGCATCCTCGCCTCGCTCACCGACGCCGACCTGGACGGCCTGAAGTACTACGCCGGTCTGCCCGGCACGGTCGCCGGTCTCCCCGCGCTCATCGCCCGTACCGGCTACACCGGCGAGGACGGCTTCGAGCTGTTCGTGAAGCCGGAGCACGCGGTCGAGCTGTGGCAGGCGCTGACCAAGGCGGGCGAGGGCGCCGGCCTGGTCCCCTGCGGCCTGTCCTGCCGGGACACGCTCCGCCTGGAGGCCGGCATGCCGCTGTACGGGCACGAGCTGACCACCGGCCTCACGCCCTTCGACGCCGGTCTCGGCCGGGTGGTGAAGTTCGAGAAGGAGGGCGACTTCGTGGGCCGTGCGGCGCTCGCCGAGGCCGCCGAGCGTGCCGTCGCCGAGCCGCCGCGGGTCCTGGTCGGCCTGGTCGCCGAGGGCCGCCGGGTCCCGCGTGCCGGGTACGCGGTCGTGGCCGGCGGCGAGGTGGTCGGCGAGGTCACCTCCGGCGCGCCCTCCCCCACGCTGGGCAAGCCGATCGCGATGGCGTACGTCGACGCGGCGCACGCGGCGCCGGGCACCGAGGGTGTCGGCGTGGACGTCCGCGGCAGCCACGAGCCGTACGAGGTCGTGGCGCTGCCGTTCTACAAGCGGCGGAAGTGACACCGTCGTAGGCGGTTCCCGCGCGTGAGGTGGGCACGTCGTGCCTGCCCACCTGCGCCGCACGCAGTTCCCTCAGTCATCAGCAGTCCCCCGCGTACAGGAGAATTCAGGCCATGAGCAACCCCCAGCAGCTGCGTTACAGCAAGGAGCACGAGTGGCTGTCGGCCGCCGAGGACGGCGTGTCGACGGTCGGCATCACGGAGCACGCGGCCAACGCGCTCGGCGACGTGGTCTTCGTCCAGCTCCCCGAGGTCGGTGCCGGCGTGACCGCGGGCGAGACCTGCGGCGAGCTGGAGTCGACCAAGTCGGTCAGCGACCTGTACTGCCCCGTCACCGGCGAGATCACCGAGGTCAACGAGGACGTGGTGAACGACCCGTCGCTGGTGAACTCCGCCCCCTTCGAGGGCGGCTGGCTGTTCAAGGTGCGCGTCGCGGAGGAGCCGGCCGATCTGCTCTCCGCCGCCGAGTACGACGCCGAGATCGCCGGCTGAGGAGTCCGTAACCGCATGTCCGTTCTGAACACGCCCCTGCACGAGCTCGACCCGGCGGTGGCCGCCGCGGTCGACGCCGAACTGCACCGTCAGCAGTCCACCCTCGAGATGATCGCCTCGGAGAACTTCGCCCCGGTCGCGGTCATGGAGGCCCAGGGCTCGGTCCTCACCAACAAGTACGCCGAGGGCTACCCCGGCCGCCGCTACTACGGCGGCTGCGAGCACGTCGACGTGATCGAGCAGATCGCGATCGACCGGGTCAAGGAGCTCTTCGGCGCCGAGCACGCCAACGTGCAGCCGCACTCGGGCGCGCAGGCCAACGCCGCCGCGATGTTCGCGCTGCTCAAGCCCGGTGACACGATCATGGGTCTGAACCTCGCGCACGGCGGGCACCTGACCCACGGCATGAAGATCAACTTCTCCGGCAAGCTGTACAACGTCGTCGCGTACCACGTCGGCGACGACGGCCAGGTCGACATGGCCGAGGTCGAGCGCCTCGCCAAGGAGAACAAGCCGAAGCTGATCGTGGCCGGCTGGTCGGCGTACCCGCGCCGGCTGGACTTCGCCGCGTTCCGCCGGATCGCCGACGAGGTCGGCGCGTACCTCATGGTCGACATGGCGCACTTCGCCGGTCTGGTGGCCGCGGGTCTGCACCCGAACCCGGTGCCGCACGCCCACGTCGTGACCACCACCACGCACAAGACCCTCGGCGGCCCGCGCGGCGGTGTGATCCTCTCCACGGCCGAGCTGGCCAAGAAGATCAACTCCGCGGTGTTCCCCGGTCAGCAGGGCGGTCCGCTGGAGCATGTGATCGCCGCCAAGGCGGTCGCCTTCAAGGTGTGCGCCACCGAGGACTTCAAGGAGCGCCAGCGCCGTACCCTGGAGGGCGCCCGCATCCTGGCCGAGCGGCTGGTCGAGGACGACGTCAAGGCCGTGGGCGTGGACGTGCTGTCCGGCGGCACGGACGTGCACCTGGTCCTGGTGGACCTGCGGAACTCGGAGCTGGACGGACAGCAGGCCGAGGACCGCCTCCACGAGGTCGGCATCACCGTCAACCGCAACGCGATCCCGAACGACCCGCGCCCGCCGATGGTCACCTCGGGTCTGCGCATCGGCACGCCCGCCCTGGCCACCCGCGGCTTCACGACCGAGGACTTCGCCGAGGTCGCGGACGTGATCGCCGAGGCGCTGAAGCCGTCCTTCGACGTGAAGGCGCTCCGGGCCCGGGTGACGGCACTCGCCGCGAAGCATCCGCTGTACCCCGGTCTGCAGTAGTTTCGTACGCTTTCACACGTACGGACATCAGGGGCATCGCGCACACTGGGTCAGTGGGCGCGGTGCCCCGCACCATGCCCGCCGCATGAACGATCCCTCTTCCGGTCCTCAGATTCCCTGAACCACCCCTTCCCGGTGGACAGCGTCGTCCGCCGAACCCTTAGGAGTCCTCCCGTGGCCATCTCGGTCTTCGATCTCTTCTCGATCGGCATCGGCCCGTCCAGCTCGCACACGGTCGGCCCGATGCGGGCGGCCCGCATGTTCGCCCGGCGGCTGCGCAACGAGGACCTGCTGGACCCGGTCGCCTCGGTCCGGGTGGAGCTGTACGGCTCCCTGGGCGCCACCGGTCACGGCCACGGCACGCCCAAGGCGGTGCTGCTGGGCCTGGAGGGCGACTCGCCGCGCACGGTGGACGTGGAGTCGGCCGACGAGCGGGTGGAGAAGATCAAGGAAGGTGGCCGGATCCGGCTGCTCGGCGAGCACGAGATCGCGTTCTCCTTCGACGACGACATGGTGCTGCACCGCCGCAAGGCGCTCCCGTACCACGCCAACGGCATGACCCTGTGGGCGTACGACGCCTCCGGCACGGAGCTGCTGACCAAGACGTACTACTCGGTCGGCGGCGGTTTCGTCGTGGACGAGGACGCGGTGGGCGCGGACCGCATCGTGCTGGACGACACGGTCCTGAAGTACCCCTTCCGCACGGGCGACGAGCTGCTGCGCCTGACGAAGGAGACCGGCCTGTCCATCTCCGCGCTGATGCTGGAGAACGAGCGCGCCTGGCGGAGCGAGGAGGAGATCCGCGAGGGGCTGCTGGAGATATGGCGCGTGATGCGGGCGTGCGTCGACCGGGGCATGTCCCGCGAGGGCATCCTGCCGGGCGGTCTGAAGGTGCGGCGGCGTGCCGCGAACACCGCGCGCAAGCTGCGCTCCGAAGGCGACCCGCAGGCGCTCGCCATGGAGTGGATCACGCTGTACGCCATGGCCGTGAACGAGGAGAACGCGGCCGGCGGGCGGGTCGTCACGGCACCGACGAACGGCGCGGCGGGGATCATCCCGGCCGTCCTGCACTACTACATGAACTTCGTGCCCGGCGCCGACGAGGAGGGCGTGGTCCGCTTCCTGCTGGCGGCCGGCGCGATCGGCATGCTCTTCAAGGAGAACGCCTCGATCTCCGGTGCCGAGGTCGGCTGCCAGGGCGAGGTCGGCTCCGCCTGCTCGATGGCGGCGGGCGCCCTCGCGGAGGTGCTGGGCTGCTCCCCCGAGCAGGTGGAGAACGCCGCCGAGATCGGCATGGAGCACAACCTCGGCCTGACCTGCGACCCCGTCGGCGGCCTGGTCCAGATCCCGTGCATCGAGCGCAACGGCATGGCCGCGGTGAAGGCCGTCACGGCGGCCCGGATGGCGATGCGCGGCGACGGCTCCCACAAGGTGTCCCTGGACAAGGTCATCAAGACGATGAAGGAAACCGGCGCGGACATGTCGGTCAAGTACAAGGAGACGGCCCGCGGCGGGCTCGCGGTGAACATCATCGAGTGCTGAGGGGATGGACCCTGAGCGGCGCGTTCGCGTCTTTCGGCGCTGCCGGCTCCTTCCCCGCCCACGCGACGGGAGGAAGAGCCGGTCACCGGGCAGCCGGTCCTGACGGCCTCGTACGGCGACCGGAGCGGGAAGCCGGCCCCGACGGAGGCCGGCCGCATCCTCTCAGCAGCGGCCACGCAACCGCCGCGTCGGGATGTCAACCGTTCCCGAGGCTGTCCCCGATGGGGTCGGGCAGGGTGAGGGCCGAGTGGGCCGGGCGTCCCTCCCCGGAGGGGATGGCGCCGAGTTCGCGGAGCCTGTTGTTGCGCTGCTCCAGGGCCTGGGGGGTGGTCGGGAAGAGTGTGGCGCCGCCCTTGCCGACCAGGCCCTGGTTCATGGTCACGAACTCGCGGGTGCTGTGTTCGTAGGCGGCGAAGCCCGCGGCGTGGTCCTGGTGGGCCAGGGAGCCGGCGAGCATATAGGCGCCGACGAGCGCGAGGCTGGTGCCCTGTCCGGTGAGGAACGAGGGCGCCCACGCGGCGTCGCCCACCAGCGCGACCCTGCCGCTGGACCAGCGGGGCATGCGGATCTGGCCGACCGCGTCGAAGAACAGGTCGTCCGCGTCGCGCATGGCGGCGATCATGGCCGGGACCTCCCATCCCGCGTCGGCGAAGGCCGAGGCGACCAGGTCCCGTTGGGCTTCCGGGTCGCGGAACGTGTCCGACGGCGGTTCCGGGTGGGCGAAGTTCAGGAAGGCGTGGACCTCGTCGTCGTCCCCCACGGCGTAGAGCGCCGCGGCCCTGCCCGGCGCGTTCCACATCACCGTCTCGTGGGAGAGGCCGAAGGTGTTGGGCATGGTGAACACGGCGAAGCAGTAGCCGAGGTGGTGGTGGAACCGCTCTTCGGGGCCGAACAGCGTCTCCCGGGTACGTGAGTGCATACCGTCCGCGGCGAACACCATGTCGAACGTGCGCCTGCCGCCCCCGCGGAAGGTGACGTCGACCCCGTGGCCGGACTGGTCGAGGGTGGCGATGGAGTCGTTGAACAGGAACTCCACGTCGTCACGGACCGCCATGTAGAGAGCGTCGGTCAGATCCCCGCGCCGCACCTCCAGGTCCCGTCCCGCGACACCGCCGGTGACCTTGTGCGGGTGGAGCGAGGCCACTTCGCCGCCGTCGCCCTCGAGGAAGGTCAGCCGGCGCAGGTCGATGTGCGCGTCCCGCAGTCGCGGCAGGATCCCCATCCTCGCCACGACGTCCAGTGCGGTGCCGCGCACGTCGACGGGGTAACCACCGCCACGGAGTGTGGGCGCCTTCTCGACCACCGTGACCGCGTATCCGTAGCGGTTCAGCCAGAACGCGAGGGCGGGACCCGCGATGCCGGCCCCCGATATCAGGACCCTGCGCCTCGGCGCGGTACGGGTACC
The DNA here is from genome assembly GCF_044334705.1 of Streptomyces sp. NPDC020731. Taxonomy (NCBI): domain Bacteria; kingdom Bacillati; phylum Actinomycetota; class Actinomycetes; order Kitasatosporales; family Streptomycetaceae; genus Streptomyces; species Streptomyces sp. NPDC020731. The sequence goes on along the minus strand of NZ_JBIRTN010000007.1, from coordinate 83,520 downwards.
TGCCGGCTGATCGGTGCGCTTCATGCCTTGACTCCTTTGCTCATGGTGCGGGTGACAAGCAGGGCCGGCGCCGTGACGGCGCCGGCTATGACGAAGCCGGTGACGTAGGCCGATTCGGCCGCGACGTCGGACCCGGAAGAGGTCCCGGCGGTGAGGAGCGCACCACCGAGCTGCCCGCCCACGGCGTAGCCGAGCACGCGGCTCACCAGGATCAGGCCGGTGGCGATGCCGGTGTCACTCCGGTCGACGGCTGTGGCGGTGCTGGTCATCATCGCCGTGACGCACAGGCCGTTGGCCAGCGCGATCAGCGTCTTGCCGACGACGAGGTGCCAGACCTCGGTGTGTACGGCTGCCAGGGCGACCAGGGAGGCGGCCATGACGACGACTCCGGCGGTGACCACGGCACGCGAGCCGAAACGCCGGTCCCCGATCCCACCGAGCGGCCCGGCCAGCGTCGCGGCGATGGCGCCGGGCAGCAGGAAGAAGCCGATCTCGGTGGCACTGGCCCCGAATCCGTGCCCGTCGCCGGTCTCGTCGAGCAGCTGCGGAACGAGATAGACCCCCATCGAGGTACCGAGGCATATCACGAACGTCAGCACACACGACTTCCACATCGCGGGCCGTGTCAGCATGCGCAGGTCGATCATCGGCGCGGCCGCACGCCGTTCGACGGCCACCCATCCGGTGACGAAGGCGGCCAGAGCCACGACGAGGGCGCAGAGCACGAGCGGCTGCGAGGCGAGGTCGGGCGCCAGCGCGAGGACGAGCATGAGCGTGACCAGCGTCCCGCTCAGCAGGAGCAGGCCGGGCCAGTCGATCCCGGCGTCGTCCGACCGGCCCGGTGGATCGTCCGGCATCAGCCGGTTCACCAGCAGGGTGGCCCCGACGACCGCGATCGTCGGCAGCGCGAACATCCAGTGCCGGGAGAGCGCTTCCGCCACGGGTCCGGCCGACAGCATGCCCACCATCCCGCCCCCGACGAACAGTCCGCTGACCACCCCGATGGCCACCTTCGACTCTCCCGCGGGAAGGTGTTTGCGCACCACGATGAACGACAGGGGCAGCGCGCCCACCATCGCCCCCTGCAGTACCTGGCCGAGCAGCAGCACGGGCAGGTTCGGCGCCAGGGCGGACACCAGACCGCCGGCACAGACCACCGCCATCAGCCGGATCAGGATCCGTTTCCCGCCGTAACGGTCGCCGAACTTGCCTGCCAGCGGTGTGATGAGCGCGCCGGTGATGAGGAGCACGATGCTCAGTAACGCCCCTTCGGCCGGACTCATGTCCAGCTCGCGTTGCAGGAGCGGGAGCGTCGGCGTCACCACCGACTCCAGGGCACCGGTGGAGAGTGCCAGTACGCCGAGAGCCCAGACAGCGGCCTTCCCGATGCGGACCGGAGGAGCCGGAGTTGCGGTCATGAACGTGCCTTCTTTCGTCGCCGGGCGGGTGAGGGGGCGGGCGGCAGGCGTGGCGCTGCCGTCCTGCGGCCCACGGTGTGAGAGGTCGTACGGGGCGGGAGCCGGCGTGAGGCCGGCTCCCGTTCCGGAGGGATGCGCTACGACCAGCGGCGCAGTGCCGCTCGCGCCGGCAGGGTGACCGCGAGCAGTGCCAGGCCGACGCCGGCGGCCACGAAGGATCCGTACACCAGCGGGGGCACGTACGGCCCCTCGCCGGTCGTGCCGCGCATCATCGGGATGAGCGTGGCCGCGGCGATCGCGGAGCCGAGGACCACGCCTGCCGTGGAGACCAGCAGGCTCTCCCAGCCGAGCATCGTCAGCACCTGGCGCCGGGTGGAGCCGACGAGGCGCAGCGTGCCCAGTTCGCGGCGGCGGTCGAGGACCGTCATCACCAGGGTGTTGACGGCGGCGACGGCGGCGAAGCCGCCGAGGACCGCGGCCATGGTGTTGTTGGTCCAGGCGCCCAGCTCGGCGTCGAGGTTCCGCTCGGTGGCGTAGCCGGAGGCGTCGGTGACCTCGCCCAGGGCGGTGAGCGACTTCTCCGAGCCGCCCCGTACCAGCAGTGTGCTGTCGAAGCCCGAGGTGACGTGCCCGGCCAGGGACGCCCGGTCCATGGTCACCGTGGCCAGGCCGAGACCACGGCCGTAGACGGCGACGATCTCGAGGTTTGCCTCGGTGCCGTCGGGGAGGTAAAGCGGGAGCCGGTCGCCGACGCCGGCGTCCGCCGAGTCCGCGAGGGTCCTGTCGATGGCGATCCGGCCCTCGCCGAGCCGGTGGAGACTGCCTTCGCGTACGTCCAGGTCCTGCACCTTCGCGAGCTCGGCACCGGAGCCGGTGACGCCCTGGGTCGCCGCGCCCTGCAGTGACTTGAACTCGCCGGAGCCGAGGGGCACCAGCACCCGCGTGTTCAGCAGGCCGACGGCCGCCTCCACACCCGGTGCGCGGGCGGCCCGTGCCGACGCGTCCACCGGGAGTCCGGCCGGGTCCGTGACCACGTGGTCCGCGGTGATGCCCGCGCGCAGTTGCTTGTCGGCGGCGTGGGTCTCGCTGGTGTGCATGAACACGAGGGTCGAGGCGAAGGCCATGGCGAGGACGATCGGAGTGATCGCGGAGGCGAGACGGCGGGCGTTGGTACGGGAGTTGGCGACCGCGAGCTGGGCGGCCGGGCCCGCGCCCCGCAGCGGGAGTCCGAACAGGCCCGCGCACAGCCGCGCCACCAGCGGGCCGAGCAGCGCGACGGCGAACATGAGGAGCATGACGACGCCGAGGGCGGCGCCGGCCGCGTCACCTCCCGTGGAGTTCGCGGAGAGGCCGGTGAGGAACCCGCCGCCGACGAGGGCGGCAACGCCCAGCATCGTGCGGATCAGGCCGGGCCGCAGCCGCTCCACCGACGCCTCGGCGAGCGCCTGTCCCGGCTTGATCTTTGCGGGCCGGCGCCCGGCCGTCCAGCCGGCGGCGAGGGCGGTGAGCAGTCCCACGCCGACGGCGGCGAGGAGGGGGAACCCGGAGACGTGCAGGTCCACGGCGCGCGGGATCGCGCCGCGGTCCCGCAGTTGTCCGAACCACCAGTGCGCGAGCCCGATGCCGGGCAGGCAGCCGACGATCCCGGCGAGCGGCGCGACGAGCAGTGCTTCGGAGGCGACCGCGCGCCGGACCTGCCGCGGGGTGGCGCCGATGGCGCGCAGCAGCGCGAATTCGCGGGCCCGCTGGGACACGGACAGGGTCACGGTCCCGGCCGCGGTGAGGATCGCGACGAGGGTGGCGATGCCGCCGAAGGAGCCACCGATTCCGAAGAGGGTGTCCTTGGCGTAGGCGAGGCCCGGGTCCTCGACGGCACCGCGGTCGTCGCCGGTGTGCACCTGGGCTCCGGAGCCGGCCAGGGCCTTCTTCACGGAGTCGGCGAGGGCGTCGGCATCGGTGCCGGGCTCGGCCGCCACGGCGATGGCGTCGGCCTTGCCGGGGTGGCCGGCGAGCGTGGGGGCCTGGGCGTCGGTGAACCAGACCAGGGCACCGGCGGCGCCGGTGTCGCGGGCGGTGCCCTCGGATCCGGCGTCGGCGACGCCGGCGACGCGGAAGTCCCGCTGCCCGGCGGCGGTCCCCAGCACGACGGTGTCACCGACGACGGCCTTCGCGGCGCGGGCCGTACCCGCGTCGAGCACGACTTCGCCCTCGCGGGGCGCGGAGCCGGCGGTCAGCGCGGTGCCGGTGAAGGTGTGCGAACCCCACCCGTGTGCGGTGAGCACACCGCCCGGAACGGGCAGTTCGCGTACACCGGGGCCCGCGCCTTCGTCCGCCGCGCGCACCGGGAAGGTGACGTCCGGGACGGCGGTGGCCGCACCCGGTGCCTCGGCGGCCCTCGCCGCCAGCCCGGCGTCCACCCGTGCGGTGTCCGGCAGCGGGACCGCCTCCTTCTCACGGTCCTCACCGCTGCCCGTGACGACGTACTCGTACTGGTCCGCCGCCACGACGACGGGCGTCCTCGCGTACCGTTCGGGCGGCACCGTCGCGCGCACGCCGGTCTCGAGCAGGATTCCGCAGGCCGAGACGATCAGTGCGGACATCAGCAGCGCGAGGAAGGTCCCCGCGAAGGACGCGGGCTTGAAGCGGACGGCCTCGCGGGCCAGCCCGTTGGGGCGCCTCATGCCGCCGCACCCGCCATCGCGCCCGTACGGGAGGTGAGTACGGCCATCCGTGCCGCGATCCGCTCCGCCGAACCGCGCTCCAGACCGTCGGCGAAGGCGCCGTCGGCGAGGAACAGCACCCGGTCGGACCAGGCGGCCGCGGCCGGGTCGTGGGTGACCATGACGACGGTGGCGGCGAGGGTGTCCACCGCGTTCCGCAGCAGGCCGAGGACCTCGGCGGCGGTGCCGGTGTCGAGGGCGCCGGTGGGTTCGTCCGCGAAGATCACGTCCGGGCCGGTGACCAGGGCGCGGGCGACGGCCACGCGCTGCTGCTGGCCGCCGGACAGCTCGCCGGGCCGGCGGCGCGCCTTGTCGGCGAGCCCGACCTGCGCGAGCACCTGCTGCGCCCGTCGGCGGTCCTGGCGCTGTCCGGCCAGGCGCAGGGGCAGCAGGACGTTCTGCTCCACGGTCAGCGACGGCAGCAGGTTGAACGCCTGGAAGACGAAGCCGAGGCGGCTGCGGCGGAGTTCGGTGAGCTCGTTCTCGCGCATGCCGGTGATCTCCGTACCGCCGAGCCGCACGGATCCCGCCGACGGCCGGTCGAGTCCGGCGGCGCACTGCAGGAAGGTGGACTTGCCGGACCCGGACGGGCCCATGACCGCGGTGAACGTGCCGCGCGGGAGGGCGAGGTCGACGCCCGCGAGGGCGTGCACGGAGCCCGCGCCACGGCCGTACTGCCGCCGGACACCGCGCAGTTCGACGGCGAGACCGGGTGTGCCCGGTGTGGTCGCCGGGGCCTCCGGCCGGTCGTCCGCCTTCTGGCGCTTGCCGCTGCGTAGCCTCATGTTCCGCCCTCTCGCGATCTCTTCTTTCCGACGGGGTGAAGAGTGCGGGGACGGTTGCGCGCCGGGCGTCATACCCGGGAGCCAATGTGCAGGTGCTACCCCGGTAGGGGGTGGAGGAGTGGCGGGCTGCCGCCCGCGCCGTCCTACTCGCCCGGGGTCACCAGCCCCGACTCGTACGCGATGACCACCGCCTGGGCACGGTCGCGCAGGTCGAGCTTGGTGAGGACGCGGCTCACGTGCGTCTTCACCGTCTGCTCGGCCAGCACCAGCGTCGACGCGATCTCCGTGTTGGACCGGCCGCGGGCCACCAGGGTGAGGACCTCGGTCTCGCGTTGCGTCAGGGCCTTGAGCCGCAGCGCGGGCTTGCCCCGGGCGGCGGGACGTTGCCGGGCGAAGTCCGCGATGAGGCGGCGCGTCACGGAGGGGGCGAGCAGCGCGTCGCCCGAGGCCACGACGCGTACCGCCGCGATGAGGTCGGCCGGCGGCGCGTCCTTCAGCAGGAAGCCGCTCGCGCCCGCCCGCAGCGCCTCGTAGACGTAGTCGTCGACGTCGAACGTGGTGAGCATCAGGACGCGCGGCCGGTGCGTCACCCCCCGTGGGGGCGCGAGGATGCGGCGCGCGGCCTCGAGGCCGTCCATCTCGGGCATGCGGACGTCCATCAGCACGACGTCGGGACGGGTGCGTCGGCTCAGCTCGACGCCCTGCGCGCCGTCGGGGGCCTCGCCCACCACGTCGATGTCGCTCTGGGCGGCCAGCAGGGCGGCGAAGCCGGCCCGCACCATGGCCTGGTCGTCGACGATGATGACGCGCGTCGTCACGTGAAGTCCTCTTCGGTCAGGGGGAGTCGGGCGGCCACTCGGAAGCCGCCGTCCGGCAGCGGCCCCACGTCGAGGGTGCCGCCGATGATCCGTACCCGCTCGCGCATGCCGACGAGGCCGTGTCCGGTGCCGCCCACCTCGAGCGGCGCGGCGGGCGGCTCCGCCGGCGGTCCGTTGACGACGAGGACGGTGAGCCACGCGCCGTCCTCCGTGACGGACTCCGAAACGGGCACCGACACCGACACCCGCGTCGGAGCACCCGGCGCGTGCCGCACGACGTTCGCCAGGGCCTCCTGGACGATGCGGTACGCGGACAGGCCCACCGTCTCGGGCACCTCGGCGTCGCAGGGGGTGAACTCCACCGGCATGCCCGCCCTGACCGTCGCCTCCACCAGCTGCCCGATCCGCGTCAGGCCCGGCTGGGGCGCGAGCTCGCCGTGCGCCTCCTCGTTCCGCAGCACGCCGAGGAGCCGTCGCATCTCGCCGAGTGACTCGCGCGCGGTCGCCGCGATGGACGTGAACTCCTCCTGCGCGTCCGGCGGCAGCCTGTCGAGGCGGTACGCAGCGGTGTCCGCCTGCACCGTGATGATGGACATGTGGTGCGCCACCACGTCGTGCAGCTCGCGGGCGATGCGGGCGCGCTCCTCCAGCAGTGTTCGCCGGTCACGCTCGGCCTCGCTGATGGTCTCCTGCTCGGCCAGCCTGCGCTGTGCCTCGTGCCGCTCGCGGAGCGCACCGGCAAGCAGGAGCGTGACGCCGCTGAGCATCATGAGCACTGTGCTGTTGCTGCTCATACCGTCGGGGACGACAAACCCCAGACCGATGCCCGCGCCCGCCGTCGCCAGCCACACCAGCAGCAGCGTCCGGCGCCGCGCGCGCAGGCCGAGGGCGAGGCAGAGGCCGACGTACCCGACGATCTCCATGGGCGGGAACGGCCACAGGAGCCGCTCCTCGAAGTCGACGGTGCGCAGGGCGAGCGCCCCGGCCACGTCCGCGACGAAGATCACGCACCAGGCCCGCAGCGGGCGGACGACGGCGAGCAGCAGCGGTGCCGACTGTGCGACGGCCAGCGCGCTCGCGATGCCGCCGTTCAGGCCGTAGTCGGCGGTCAGCACCTGGATGGTGGTGGGCAGCAGGGCGACGCACAGCACGAACGCCACGCCCCACGGCAGCAGCCGTACCCACTGACGCGAAGCCCCCGCGAGCAGCGCGCGCGGCGGCTTCTCCTGCGCTGACGTCATGGGCTCCACCTTATGTGCGGCGGGACGGCGTCAGGAGGCGCACGGCGGTTCTGCCACTTCACGCAGGTGCCGCGGGGCCTGACGAACAGGAGTCGACGGGGCCGGTCCGCGCGCAGGGGACAGCCGGGTCGCGGCGGTGGGTCTGCGCCATGGACCGGGCGCGCGTCGAGCGGGGCGGAGCGCGCCGGGAATCAGGTGGTGCTCGGTCCGGTCACGATCGTCTCCGCGAGCTGATCGGACTCCAGCACGCTGCCCGCGGGACCGGCCGGGTTGATGTAGAGCGCGTGGCCGGGGGGCAGGCGGTCCAGGAGGGCCGGGACGGTGACGTGTTCGAAGGCGAAGCCGCCCACGGCGTCGAGGTGGGGCGGGGCGGTGAAGACCGGGACCACGAGTCCGCCGTCCTCCACGGCGGCGGTCACCGGGGATCCGTCCGGCAGGGTCAGCACCGCCACCTCGGCGGTGGCCAGGGCGCGCAGGACGTCCTCGGCCGGTCCGTAACCGGTGACGGCGAGCTGGAGGGCCGCGTCGACGTCGTCGGTGGGCTCGGGCCGGCCGAGCGCTTCCGGGGAGGGGCGGTACGCCTCGTTGTCCTCCCACTCCTCGATCTCGCCGGTCGCCCCCGTGCGCCGGCGGCCGACCACGACCCGGGCGGGCGGCACGCCCTCGCCGTGCCAGCCGGGGCCGGTCATGCCGATCCAGTGCTCCGGCGCGAGCCGTGCAGCCTTGACGATGTCGTCGGGGGGCGTGGGCATCGCTGCCGCGCTCCGCTCACTCATCTCATTCACCCATGTTCTCTTTCCCGAGGGGCGGCAAGCCGAGAACCTCCCGGAACCGGGCGGCGTGGCGCGCAACCGTCCGGGGGTCCGTTCCTTCCGCCGCCAGGAGTCCGGCGAGCCGGCGCACCGCGTCGCGGTACGCCTCCGCGGCGTACCGCCAGTCCGCGAGTACGGAGTCCGGTTCGCCCGGCAGGAGCAGCCCGAGGGCCGTGTCCCACGCCCGGACGGCGTTCGGGGCCGGGGTCGCGCTCTCGAAGTCCGTGAACGCCGAGCGCCAGATCCGGCGCGAAACGGTGGCCGCGACGGCGTCGAGGGCGTCCGGCCACGGGCCGGGGCGGGCCAGCAGCAGCCGCACCTGGTCGAGCGGTGCCAGTCCGCTGCCGCGCACGCCGCCGCCGAGTTGTGCCTCGACGTCCATTCCGGGAGTGATCCCGATGCCCGCGTCCCTCAGTTCGGCCAGGGTGACGATCTCGGCGCCGGTGAACCCCGGCGGGTTGCCTGGCAGGTCCTCCCCGCTCACCCGGCCGGCGATCCACTGGCGCCGGGCGTCCTCGGGCGGCGGCGCCTGGAGCGGGATGTCGTCGCCGGCCGTGATGACGTCGGGGGCGGGTCCGGAGGGCTGGGCCGCCAACTCGGGCGGAGACGTCTGCGACCAGTGCGCCGCCGTGTCGTCCCGGGTCGAGGTCGGCACGAGGAGGCTCTCGTTCACCGCCGGCCGCCGGTCGAGGAGCCGGAACGGCCCCGTCGGCAGCCACACCGTCCGGGCGGCCCCCGTCCGGGCGGCGACCGCCTCGGCCAGGTCGGCGAGTTGCCGGCGCTGGTCCGGATCGGTGATGTCCCGGTGGCGATGCTCGAAGGCGGCCCTGGACCGGGACGGGGCAAGCGCCGGGGCGGACTCCGCGCCGCCGGGAACGGTCCCGCGCCCGTCGATGGCCGACACGGCCCCCCGACCGGCCGGCCGCGACACCGTGTCCGTCGGGGCCGGGGTGTCGGTGGCAACCGGCGGCGCGGCGGCGGTGTCGGTGTCGGCCGACGGCGCGGCGGCGGTGTCGGCCGGCGGCGCGGCGGCGGTGTCGGCCGGCGGCGCGGCGGCGGTGTCGGCCGGCGGCGCGGCGGCGGTGTCGGCCGGCGGCGCGGCGGCGGTGTCGGTGGCAACCGGCGGCGCGGCGGCGGTGTCGGTGGCAACCGGCGGCGCGGCGGCGGTGTCGGTGGCAACCGGCGGCGCGGCGGCGGCGGTGGGTTCCACGGCGTCGGAGGGCCGCAGCCGGCCGGCGCGTGCGGCGCGCAGCAGGTGTGCCAGGGAGCCGGCGGTCAGCGACCGGTCCCAGCCCTGTCGGGCGGCGTACCGGCCGACGATGTGCCGGAGCCCGCCCCAGGTGAGCAGGCCGGGGTCGGTGTTGCCGGCCGCCTGGAACCGCAGTCCTTCGAGGGCGCCGAAGCCCTCGATCAGCTCGTGGAACTCCTCCTCACGGGCCGGGTCGGAGTCGATGCGCACGCCGTGGGTCTGCCGCAGGGCCCGCACCCAGTGCCGGGCCCGGTCGGTGCGCCCCGGCACCTGGGCGGGCAGTCCGCCCAGGTCGGCGAGCGCGTCGAGGGCGACGGTCCTGGGCTCGGGAGGGAACTCCCCGATGTGACCCACGGGGTTGTCGGGGTCGTCGTCCAGGACCAGGCGCGGCGGCAGGCCGCCCTCGGCCTCGCTCGGCGAGATCTGCCGGTCCACGGTGAAGACGGTGCGGCGGGTCTCGTTGGCGACGTACTGGGCGGAGGAGGGATGGGTGAGCAGGTCCTGGTCGGCGCGCGTCATGGACATCTCGCAGATCAGCAACCACACCGGCGCCTCGGGAGGCAGCGCCCGCAGGCTCCTGCGCCGCGCCAGCATCCGGCCCAGCTGCCGGGGGTGGACCGCCTGGTTGGCGCGGGTGCTGCGCCGGGGCACGGTGGTGCGTCCGCTGTCGCCGTGGCCGACGAAGACGTAGGAGTCGGTCAGGCCCCGCGGCAGGGGCAGCAGGCCGCCCTGCCGCCCGGCGTACACCCCTGGCAGCCCTTCCACTTCATTGGTGTAGTGCTGGACGGCGGACACCACCCGCAGGGCCTCCTCCCGCATCGCCATGTCGTGCGCGTCGAGGAACGCCCGCCCGGTCAGTGCCTGCCCGTCGACCGTGACCAGCGGATACGAGTGGATGTCGGCGTCGGGGAAGACGGTGTTGTTCGCGGCCCTGACGGTGGCCGCCGGGTCGTCCGGGACCAGTCCCGGGTCGGCGGGGATCCAGGTCCCCGCCGGATCGCTCCCGGCGGCCGGCGCGGCCAGGACCGGCACCCGGCGGCCGGTCGGAGCCGTTTCGAGCCGCAGGTCGCCGTAGGTGAACCAGACGCGGCTGCCGGTGCGGTCGGCGATCACCCGGGCGAGGGCCTCGTTGCGGCCGCCCTCCTCCTCGATCAGGATCACCACGGGCACGTCCGGCTGTCGTTGCGGGTCGTGCAGCACCAGTTCGGCGAACTCCTCGTCCGACACCGGTCTCCCGTCCGCCAGCACCGCTCCCCCGGCGTTCCGGCCGGCCACCACCGCGTAGGCGGCGGGCCCCCAGGGCGCGGGGTGAACGCCCCGGGGATCGGCGACCACGTCCATGTGCAGATGGACACCGGGACGTCCGGTCCAGTTCCTGCCGTACGGCGCGCCGTCGTCCCCGCTGAGCACGGACTGCTGCGCGTAACCCTGCCGGGTCAGCCCGTAGGCGGCGATGGCGTCCAGGGTGCCGCCCCTGCCCCGGCGGTGGGCACTGCTCACGAGGGTGAGGGCGTCATAGTGCCGGGCCGCGTCCACCTGCGCGTCCGGCGCCAGGTGCAACAGCATCCGGGTGATGCCGTCAAGGTCCGGGCCGGCGCCGAAGCGGGGGTGCCCGGCGCGCGCCGCTTCGATCACGCGCAGCGAGTTGAACAGCCCGTTGCGCAGCTCCTGCGAGAGCGGCTGGGAGCCGAAGGCGGCGTCGACGACCGCCCACAGTTCCTGAAGACGTCGCTGGACCGCGTCGTCGGCGGGCGGCGGTGCGGCGGCGGACCCCACTGCCGGCACCGGAGTGGGGTGCGGCAGCGGCAACGGCGCGGGGGTGTGCGGCTGCGGCGCGTGTGCGCCGGTGGTGCCGTCCCACAGGGCACGGACGGCCATGTACGAGTCACCGGCCTCGCCCCGGCCGCCCTCGGCGACGTCCCACAGCGCACGGGCACGGGCCAGCGCCTCGTTCTCGACGTCGGTGGCCTCGACGGGGTTGACGTCCGCGGGACGTGCCCCGCGGGGACGGGCCGGTTCGACGCCGCGCGGATGACGGGGCCGGGGCCGGGGGCCCTCGCCGTACAGCCGGCGCAGCAGGGGGTACAGGGCGGGCTGGCGGGTGCGCACCCACTCCGGTCCTGCGTTGTTGCGGGGCAGCCCGGTGTAGGGGTCGTTGCCACCGTTGGCCGTGAGGTAGACGTTGGTGAGCTGGGCGAAGAACTCGAGCTCGTCACAGCTGCTGTAGTTGGGGGCGCTGCGGCGGCCGTCGGCGTCGTGGCCGTAGAGGGGGCCGTCGGGCCAGTTGCCCGCCTCGCCGGCCCGTGTGGTGGTGCGGAAGGTGTTGGTGATGCGCTGCCGGTCGACGGCGTCCAGGCCGTGCAGGTGGATGGTGTGGGCGAATTCGTGCAGGGTGGTCGAGTAGCCGTCGGGATAGGCGGACAGGCCGGTGCTGACGGTGGTGCGCTCGCCGAGCAGGTTCTCCTCGGTGACGGCCGCGGTGCGCGTGCCGACACCGCGGACGTCGTCCCAGGGGCGGCCGTCGCCGGTGACGGCGCCCCGCAGGAAGCGGAAGGCGTCCAGGGACGTCATTGCCTCGCCCTTGGGCACCACCACGACCCGCGAACCGCCCTTGAGCAGCCGCGCCGTGACGTCGGGGTCCTGCAGCAGCCGGGCGATCTGGGTACGGGCCCGGTCACCGGCGGAGACGGGCTGTTCGACGCCGTCGGGCACCTGCGTCATGAGGCGCGCCGCGACCGCGGCGAACTCGGCCGGGGCGAGCCCGGCGCGCAGGGCGTCCACGAGCACGGGATCGGCGGCCAGCCGCTCACGGTCCGCGGGCGGCAGCGACGCCAGCGCCGCGTCACGGTCGGCGGTGGACAGACCGGGCAGCCGCGCGGCGAGCGCCCGGACCGGGTCCGCGGTCACCTCCGGACGGACCCGCAGCCCGTCGGCCAGCGCGGTCAGTTCGGCGCGCAGCGCGGGCAGGTCGGAGTCGGTGACGCCGAGGGTGCGCCAGGTCTCTTCGTGGCGGGCGAGGGCGTCGGGGTCCAGGGCGGCGGAGTCGAGCAGTTCGCTGAGCCGTACGGCGAGGGAGGGGGCGGCGCCGACGGGCCGCGCGGAACGGTAGGCGTCCTCGCGCGCGAGAGCCGGCGTGACCGTACGGGGGCCCTCGGCGGGGGTGTGGCGCAGCGCCCACAGCAGGTCGAGGAGGTCGCGTCCGCGCAGCTCCGGGTCGGTCCCGGTGGCCAGGGCGAAGGCGGCGTCGGCCAGGGAGTCCGCGGGTGCCGGCACGGTGAAACCGTCGACCGTGACCGTGCCGGAGGCCGGCCGGTCCACCGTCGTGACCGTGATGTCGACGCCGTTCACCGACAAATCGAGGACGCGGCCGCCGCCCGGGCCGGGCCAAACCCGCACCGACGCCCCGGGCAGCTCCCGTTCCAGCGCCGCGCGTATCCCGGCGGCGGTGGGCGGGGCGGTCGCGGACAGCTGGAACTCCACGGCGCCCAGCGGCCGGGACCGGCCGAACTGCACCCGGGCGCGGGCGGCTCCGGACAGCACCACCGGGTGGCCGAGGCCGTGCAGCACGGCACCGACCCGGCGCGCGACGTCCAGCTTGCCGGTGCCGTCGCCGGACGGCGTGCCCTGCTTGTCCGCCCCGGCCCCCTCCAGGGAATCCGGGACGCCGCGGCCGGCCGGGGTGGCGGTGGGGGCCGACGGCGGAGGCGGGGGGGCGGGCTGCGTGAGCAGCGAGGGGGCCGTCGGCGGGGCCGGAGGCGGTGCGGGGACGGTCGCGGCGGTCTTCACCTGGTCGGTCCGGACCACGACGCCCAGCCGGTCGCTGAACAGGGCCGCCACGTTGGTCAGCCAGTCGGCGGCTTCCGCGGCGTCCAGATCCGGGCGGACCGTCTCGCTCATGTAGCGGCCCGACTTGTCGTTCACCACCCAGGAGCGCAGCTTCTCGCTCCAGCGGAACTCCCCGGACACCCGGCTGCGGCCCGGCAGCGTCCGGCCGGCGTTCTCCTCGCCTGCGGCGACGTGACCGGCGGCGATGCCGGTGTGGCCCAGCCCGTCCAGCGCCTTGCGCAGCGACTCGGCCGTCAGATCGGGATCCTTCTCCCGCATCCCCGCCAGCAGCGCGTCGAACTGCTCCGGCGTGATGATCCCGCTCAGGTCCTCCGTGCCCAGGATCACCCGCCCGTCATCGGTGACCGTGTACAGCCAGACCGCGTCCCGGTTCCCGGTGATCAGCAGGTCCGGGTCCACCTCGTCCAGCGGGGTCCACAGCGGGTTCAGCCGTACGTCGCCGTCCTGGTCGCGTTCCTCGTCCTTGATCCGCTTCGGGAGGACCGGGCCGCCGAACCGGTCGCGGGGTGCGGCGTCGCTGCCGTCGTAGTGGTTGACGCCGTTGTAGTAGACCTCCGTCTGCCGCGTGGCGTTGTCGGGCCCGGCACCGCTGACCCGTCGGGCACCCGACGGGAAGGACTGCACCACGTCGACCCGCAGCTCGAACGCGTGCGCGAGAAGGGGCAGGAAGATCTCTCCCTCCGGTGTCCCCCAGCGGCGCTCCCAGTGGACGACGGCGTCCATGAGCCTGGGCAGTTCCGTGCCGTCCAGCGGTGCGGCGCTCTGTGTGTAGGCGGTGCCGAGCAGGCGGGCCAGTGCGCGGTCGTCGAGATCGCCGGGCGCCGGCAGCAGGTCGTGCCGCGCGAGGTGTTCGAACATCTGGCGCGGGCTCAGGTTCTCGGCGTCCGCCCGCAGTACGGCCCGGGCGTCCTCCGGGGAGAGCTCCGGGTCGGCGGGCCGCGACGCCATGCGGGCGTCGACGTACCGCGTCAGCAGGTCGGTGGGATCGAGGGCCTCCGCTACGGGGATGTGCCGGACGCCGTGGTGGTCGAGGAGGGCGAGCATCCCGGCCCGGTCCATTCCCCGGACGCGTGCGGCGAAGGCGTCGGCGACCGTCTGCCGGAACTGACCGACGATCTGCGGATGCAGCCGCCCCCCGCTGCGGCCCACATAGTCCTCGACATAGGACCGCATGGCCCTCAGCGCGCCCCGCGAAGGTCCGGGCCCGGTGCCGAACGCGGCCTGCCGGCGCAGTTCGCCGCGCACCGCGTCGGGGTTCCCGAGCCAGTCGTACGCGGCGCGGTCGGTGGCGGCGAGTCCGGGCAGCCGGGTTCGGATGTGCGCGGGGTCGCCGGCCATGAAGGAGTAGAGGAGACACTCGCCCGTGCCGGGCACCCGTACGCGGCGGCCCCTCGCCGGGCCGCTGTCGCTCCCCGGCTCGGAGCCCTTCCTGCCGTCCTTCGGCCCCGGAACCTCCGGTCCCGCTGCTTTCGCCTTCGGGGCCGGGGGGTGCGTGACCGGCGCCGGCGGTTCCGTGCTCTTCGGCGGGGGCTCGGCCCCCTTCGGCAGGGGGTCGGCGGCCTTCGGCGAAGGGTCCGGTCCAGCACTCTTCGGTGCCGGGTCCGTTCCCTTCGGTGCCGGGTCCGTTCCCTTCGGTGCCGGGTCCATGCCCTTCGGCAGCGGGTCCGTGCCCTTCGGTGGTGTCGGTTCGGTCGGCAGTGCCAGTTGGTAGTGGCGGTCGTCGAGGCTCAGGACCACATGTGCGCCCGAGTGCGGGGACGGCCCGACGAGCGCGCTGAGGGCCGGGGTTCCCGTCGGGTCCTCGGGAGCGAAGTCCTGGAAGGCGCCGTCGCTCCCGACCACCGTGACGCGCACACCGAAGGTGCGTGCGGCGAGCAGCGGGAGCAGGTCCGAGGCGGCGTGGTCCCAGCCGGCCTCGGACGCCGCGTCGCCCGGTCGGAGGAGTTGGGTGATCGCCAGTTCGGCCCGTACCTCGGGGGTCAGGACGGCGGCGTGCGGGAGGAGACCGCCGAGGGCGTCGAACTCACGGCGGCCGGGGGTGTCCGTGCCGAGGTCCAGGCCCGCCGCGGCGATCTCCTCCGCGCTGAAGGCGTCGGTGTGGTCGGGGGCGACGGCGGCCAGCAGGTCCTCGTCGGCGTGGTCGGTGAGCCAGGAGGCCATCCTTCGGCGCAGGTCGGACATCGCCCGTGGGTCGTCGAGGTCGATGCCCTGCGCGGCCAGCAGTCCCGGAGCGGCGCGTTCGAGGCCCTGGGCGAACGCGCGGAAGAAGGCCTCCCCGTCCCTCGGCACGTCCTGGAGCGTGTACGTCTCGCTCATGGGGGACGTGAGCACGGTGTCCGGTGCCGTACCGGTCCTGGTGTAGCGGGGCGGAGCCGGGGACTTGGGCTCGGGCGCCTTGGGCGGGGCCTGATACGTCACCGCGGGCGGCTCGGCGAGACCGTCCAGTTCCGCCCGGCCCTTTGCGGTGGCCGCGAGCCGGTGCCAGCGGGTGAGCTGGTCCGCCCCGGACCGTACCCGGTGGTACTCCGCCGCGGCCCTGTCCGCCGTGTCCCTGAGTTCGTCCAGCCCTGCGCGCCGGGTCTCGAAGGCGTCGCGTGCCGTGTCCCGGCGGGCGGTGGCCTCGTCGAGGGCCCGGCCGGGCGCTCGCGCGGACAGCAGGGCCGCGTCGAGCCGCCCGTCGGCCAACGCCTTCTCAGTGCGCGCGGTCTCCAGCCGCAGATCGGCCGCCTTCCGCAGTTTCCCGGCGGCCTCTTCCGCGGCGGCCAGGCGGGCCAGGGCGGCGTCCTGCTCGTCCCGCAGGAACTCCGCCCAGCCGTCGTGCTCGGGTTGGGCGTACTCGTCCTCGGCGAAGGCGTCGGCTTCGGCCTGCGCGGCGGCCACGTTCGCGTCCGCGAGGCCGTGGTCGCGGCGCGCGTCCGCCTCGGCCCGTGTCAGGGCGAGGTCCGCGTCCTCGACGCCCGTCCGGGCGAGGTCGACCGGGCGTGCCACCGCGCGGGCGATCCTGGCGGCCTCGTCGAGGGCGGCCTGCGCGGCGTCGAGGTCCGCGCGCAGCCCGCCGGAGGCACGCCGCTTCTTCCAGTAGGCCTTGTCCGCGTCGACCCACGCCTTGCTCGCGCTGCCGACCGCGTCCCACGCCTTCGAGACGCTCTCGGGGAAGTTCGCGTCCGTGATGATCCGCAGCTCGCGGGCGACGTCCTCCCGGACCCAGGTGACGACGTACGCCTCGGACTCCATCGCCTGCGGACCCGATCGGGCCTTGGCGAAGGTCCCGCCGCGGATCCGGTTCGCGAGCTTCGAATCCACGATGCTCCGGTGCACGTCGCCGACGCCGGTCCAGGTGGCCGGGACGGCGAACAGGAAGGACCGGCCCGTCTTGGGCTTGAGGTTGCGCGAGGTCAGGTGGTCGTCCCCGACCGGCATGCCGTCGCCGTCCAGGTCGTTGGGGCCGGGACCGAAGACTCCGATCTGGTTGAGGCCCGCGTTGTTGGGAGAGTCGTACAGGAAGGCGCCGCCGAGGCTCGCGGACTGGCTGTGCTCGACGGACGACGACGTGCCGGCGTTCTCCCCGTACCGTCTGAGCACCTCCAGCTTCTTGCCGTCGGCGACCGTCAGCAGCAGCGCGCGGCTGAAGTCGGGCGCCGAGCGCAACGTCAGTTGTCCGGTGTCGGTGCCCACGAGGGACTTCTCGGTCAGCCCCGCCACCTGGTAGCCGTCCGGTTCGGTGGTGCGCGGGAAGAACGCCGTGACCGCCGTGGAGCTGGTGCCGTCCTCCAGCGCCTGCGCCGAGCCGGTGCCGAGGCGGGTCAGGCCGGTGTCCCTGGTCCTGCGGAGGAGTTCGGTGAGGGTGTCGTCGTCGGGACCGCCCTCGGCCTCCAGGGCCCGGAGGGAGAAGCCGAGGTCGTACGCCTTCGTGAGGAGGAGGTCACCGGCCATCCGGATGTTCTCGATGCCGATGATCCCGCGGGGGTGCATACCGTTCTCGGGGAAGGTGAACGGCCGCGTGACGCCGTCCCCGTCCCGGACCGTCAGTGCCTCTCCCGCCTTGGGAAGAGGTACCGGGCGGGGCGCGCCGGCCAGGGCGGGGTCGGCCGCCGGATCGGGCGCGGGCAGCAGCCGGGCGGCCCCGGAGGTGCCGGTCCCGTCCGCCCCCGTCGGTGACGGCGCCGGCTCCATCAGGCTGAGCGGCACGTGCTCGCGCAGCTCGCCGACGTCCTCCTCCTCGACGATGCTCAGCCGGCCCCGGAAGCGGTCGAGGGCCGTGGACGTCGCCTCCTCCGGTCCCGTGTCGGCCGGCGCGCCGGTGTTGGGGGTGTCGTCGGCCTCCAGGGTGATGCGCATCCGGTACGGGGTGACGATCTCCGCGTGCGGTTCGGTGGACGCCGCCCGGTAGATGGTGACGGTGGTGACCGTGTGACTGGACGCGACCGTCTTCCGGTTCGAGCCGCTCTCGGTGTACGTGGGTCCGGCGGCCGGGACGTGGGGGTCGCCGGTGTACACCATCTGGCCGGTCAGGAGGCCCACGTCCGCCCCGGCCGAGGACTCCGAGTTCCGCTGGGCGGTCTCGATGGCCCGCCGGTTCTCCTCCAGTTCCGCGCTGTGGTCGAGTCCGTCGAAGACGGGTGTCCCGGGGATCAGTTCGACGCGTGCCCGCACCCGCCGGCTGCCGATCCGGACGCTGTCCCAGCCCCAGCCGCCGGCCTTGACCAGGGTCGACGGACCGGTGGTCGTCATCTCCCCCTTCAGCGCCCGTGTGGCGCGGCCCGTCACCAGCTGCCGGATCCGCTCCCGGCTCTCGTCGTCGAGCCCCAGCCGCTTGATCCGCCGGTCGAACGCGAGCAGCACGTCCGTGGGGTCCAGCGCGTTCACCGCGTACGTGCCGAAGGCGACGCCGCGCATCCAAGGCTGCGGTGTCCAGACCTGACTCGTGTAGCGGGGGACGTCGCCCATGCCGTCGTCGATCAGCCCCATCCGGTGGGCGCTCTTCTCCGGCAGATGCCCCAGCAGACCGCCCGGGCTGGTCAGTGCCGTCCCCGCCGCTCCGGCGAGGGAGCGCGGCACGAGGGCACTGGCCGCCGCGGCCGTCCCGATCCGGCCCGTCCCCAGTCGGCTGGTGTTCAGCGCGAACCAGTGCTGCACGTCGCCGGCCACCAGCACCTGGTGGGTGAAGCCCTTGCGGTTCATGTCCGCGACGACCGTGCGTACGACGCTGAGGCTGTGCGCGCCGGACGTCGAGAGTGGGTTGGCGACGATTCCGTACGCGCCCATGAGGCCGTGTCCCGGATTCCGGGCCACGGAGTAGACCAGCTGGCCGCCGAAGACGAAGCCGGTGCTGCTGCTGATCTTGCCGGCCGCCTGGCGGGTGCCGCCGAGCGTCATCTCGGTGTCCATGGACATCGGCGGTGTGAGGACGCGCAGGTTCCCGACCGTCGTCGCGTATCTGAAGGTTCCCCACAGCTCGCCGTACGGCCCCTTGCCCAGCAGGCCGCTGCCCACCAGGCCCAGCGGCCCCGAGCTCTGGTCGAAGCTCGACGCCAGGTGCTGGGGGGTGAAGGTGCGGACGATCGCGTCCCGGGTGGGAGCGCCCTCCTTCACCAGTTGCCAGGCGCTGCCCGACGCCGTCCGCAGGACCCGGTTCACCTCCGCGGTCAGCGTGGGTGACAGCACCATGTTCACGATGACGAACGGGTGCTGCCGGAACTCCTTGAACTGCGGTGTCCCGCGGTCGGCGAGCCGTCCGGCGGGCTGCCCCGTGCCGGTGCCGGCGGGCAGCACGAGGTCGCCCTTCGCCAGCGCGAGGGCCCGCTCGGTGGGCATGGGCGTGGGTGCGGGCTCGTCGGACAGATAGGGGTTGAGCGCCCCGTCCGCGTGCGGGTCCGCGTCGGGGGTGTGCTGGACGGGGACGCCGAGGAGCACCTGTCCGGTCATCGGGCCGCCGCCCCGCAGGTGGCCCAGCGGCGTCCGGCCGAAGAGCACGTTGACCGGCTCGTCCAGGACCAGCAGTCCCGGCAGTCCGAGGCCGAGGCCGCGGATCAGGCCGCGGGGCCGCCAGTAGCCGCCCATGGTCGCGGTGAGGGAGAGGTCGTAGCGGTACAGGTGGGTGGGTTGGTTGCTCACCGACATCGGCTCGTTGGTGACCGTCGAGCCGAAGCCGGTCTCCGCCTCCCACTGCCATCCCCGGCGGGCGCCCAGGGTCAGCCCGAGCGTGTTCCGGGGCAGACCCGCGATGTCGTCGACGTTGTTGTCGCGGCCCGAGAACGTGCCCTCGAAGCCCAGGTCCAGGCCTCGTTTCGCGCTTGTCTGGCCGTCGAGCCGGTCGACGCCCTGGGCGCTGAAGCGCATTCCCTCGTCGACGTCCTTGCCCTCGTACCGCCGTCCGGTCAGCGCCCCGTGCACCCGGAGGGTGTAGTAGGTCTGTCCGACGGAGTCGGGGTCCGTGAGCCGGATCGGCAGGCCGATCGTGGTCAGCGCCTCCAGGTTCGCGGTGACGTTCTGCTGGGACAGCACGCCGAGGACCTGCAGGGTGTTCTGGAGCGCGATCCGGTACTTGACGGGGTCTTTCCACTGGGGTGGCACGGGCAGGCTCCGAGCCGCCCGGAGCACCTGGTCCGGTTTGCGTCCGAGCAGGTCGTTGAAGCGGGTGCGCCAGCCCTTCGGCAGGTTCGGCGGCAGCAGCTGGTCGAGGGGAACGACGAGCCCCTGGTTCAGATTTCCGATGGCCCCGACCACGCCGTCGGCGAACGCGTCCAGCAGGGTGCGGCCGACGCCGTCCGCCGCGTCCGGGGTGACACGGGTGCGCAGGCCGTCGTCGAAGGTGAACTCCTTCACCCGGTGCATGCCCAGGGTGCGCGGCCGGTCCACGGTCAGATAGGCCGGGACGAACGGCGGAGCGACGCCGTTGCGCAGGGCGAGTGTGGTCCCGTCGTCCCATCCGGCCAGCCGCCGTGCCTCGGAGCTGGTCATCCGGTCCAGGCTCCAGGTGAGGAAGCGCGTCGGCGGCGCGTCGTCGCCGGCCCGCCGCACCCGCACCGACTTCACGACCAGGTAGAGCGCGGTCCTGGGGCCCTTCACCTGTCCGGCCGACTTGAGGGTGCCGGCCGCGCCGAGTCCGACCGACCAGGTCTTCGCGTACGAGTACTGGGCGGTCGGCCCGAACTGGAGCCGCAGGTCGAAGGGGGCCGTGCCGGGGTCGAAGAAGTTGAAGGCGGGGCCGGCGACGGCTTGCAGCAGCAGGCTTCTGCCCTGGGCCCGGCTCCGTTCGCTGCGGACCGTCGAGGTGTTGATGTCCCGCATCTCGGCCTGGTCGGTCTCGCCGACGAGCACCGCCGTCTGCGGAATCAGCTCCTCCACCACGAAGACGCCCAGTGGTGACTTCTTCTTGTCGTCGGCGAACAGCGGCGGGGTGGTGATGCGGCCGCGCGCCATCGTGCCGCCGTGCCGCTGGAAGCTGTCGCCCGAGAAGAAGATGTCCAGCTCGGTGTAGGCGGAGCTGCCGGGCAGGGCTCCGATCTGTCCGGCCGCCCAGTCGCGGATCCCCGCGACCGGTCCGAACCCCTCGATGCGGACGAAGCGGTACTGGGAGTTGCGGTCCAGGTCGATCGACCGGGGGATCCGGCCCGGCTTCGGAATCTTCGTCACGCTGTCGGGGAGGCGGACCAGGAGGCCCTTGCGGACGCCGAAGTCGAAGCGGGCGGGCACGGCCGGGTCGGTCTCGGGGTCGGGGTCGGTACCGGGTTCGGGGTCGATGCCCGTGACGACCCGTCCGGCGGGGTCGGTGACGCGTATCTCGTAGTGGATGTCGTCCAGGTACGGCCGGGACTTGTCCAGCGTCCGGGTCTCCATCTGGTTCATGCGCTGGTCGGTCAGCGTGTAGCCGACCTTGTCGATGAAGCCGAACCGCAGGGCGAGACGGCCGAAGCCGCCGAACGCCGCCGCGCCCGCCGGGCCGATCGGGCCGCCGAGACCGTACTGGGAGTTGGTCTGCATGTTCTTGGTCAGCCCGAAGGTCGCGGCTGCCCGGTGCATGCTGTCGATCTTCGTCGAGTCACCGATGCCGTCGTCGAACGGGGCCCAGTTGCCGTGGTGACGCGCTCTGACCCACAGGACGCGGACCTTTCCGTCCGCGTTGACGTACGGGAACGGGCGCCCCTCGCCGTCCGCCAGCGTCTTCGGCTTGTCCCGGAGCGTCTGCCGGATGTCGTCCAGCAGTTGTGTGCCGCCCGCGGGCCGGGCGTCCGGTCTCCTCCCCAGTTCGCGGTCGATGGCGTCCAGTACCTCTTCAATGCCGCGCAGGACGACCGTGCTCTGGCCGAAGGTACTCGGATTGGCGAGGAGTTGTTCGAGCTCGGTGGCGGTCAGTCCGGTCGGCAGCAACGACTGGAGGTCGTCGACGTACCCGGGCATCCTCCTGCCGTCCGTGAACCGGGCCGGGGTACGGCGTGTCCGTGCGGGCGGTGCCATGACGAGGTCGAGGCGCGGGCGGTCCAAAGAGGGCGGATCCGGCTCGGGGGGCTTCGTGACAAGGGCCACCGTCAGGTCCGGCTCCTCGGACGAAGCGCCGACCGCGAACGTGGTGCCGGGGGCCGTCGAGGGCTTGGAGCCCGGCCGGACGGCCGACCAGTCGTCGGCCCGCTGACGCCGGCCGTCCGCCATGGGGAGCAGGGAGAGGACGTACGGGCTCGACGGGTCGCTCTGTGCGAGCAGGCCCACCGCACCCGGTGACGTCCACACGCCGCGACCGGTCCCACCGCTGATGACGCTCATGGCCTGCGGTGTCGGCCGCACCCCGGGCGTCGGGTGCGAGGCGGCGAGGACGACATCGGCGGCCCCCGGGCGGGCGTTCAGCCCCGGATCCCGCGCCAGCAGCTCGGCGACCTCCTCATACGGCACCCGGACACGAAGTCCGCCGGGCAGGTTCATGGTCAGATGGTCCGGCCCGCTCTCGCCCCACACCAAGTACGGCGCGGGCCTGGTGACGTCGGTGGTCCACGGCATCTTCGCCCGACGCAGGGGACGATGGCCGCCGTCCGGTGTCGCCGCCATGACGAGGGCGCTGTCGACGTCCACCTTGACGGCGGACGAGCCCTGCGCCCAATGGCGGCCGGCCGGCGCGCCCTTGTCGTCGAACAGCATGGTGTCCGGGGAGAGCGCGCCCAGCGACTCCAGGTGGAAGGCGCCCAGTTCGGTCGGGTCGTCCACGTCGACGCCGGCCGCCGCCGCCCGGGCGACCAGGTCGAGCAGGTCGCTCCGCCGGGCCGGGTCCGGCCGGTCCAGGTGGAGCAGTCGGCCCGTGAGGGCGTCCGGGTCCGGGGTCCTGCTCTCCCATTCCAGGGTCTTCACCATCGCCCAGAACAGCTCGGACCGCTCGGGCCGCCCGATGGCCGACGTGTCCGGGTCCAGCCCCAGGACATGGGCGGCCTCGTCGTCGACCTCCTGGTCCGTGAGACCGTCCATCCCTTCGGCCACGGTCGTCACGTGCGGCAGGGTCACGAAGTCGGTGAGCACCGCGCCGGGATTCAGGCGCACCGTGTCGGCGGCCCTGGCCAGCAGGTCCCGGTAGGCGTCGGGCCCCAACTCACCTGCCGGGTCGCCGTGTTCCGTCGCGCGGATCTCGCGGGCCGCGCGCTCGAACAGGTCCAGACTGAACGGAACGGCGTCGCGCAGCACCGGGTCGGCGTGCCGCATGGCCTCCAACGCGCCTGCGTCCGCGAGGAGTTCGCCGTAGCGGCTGTCGTCCTCGATCGTCACCCCGAACGTCAGACGCAGCGCGCGCACCAGCCGCAACGTCCGCTCACGGGTCTCCTCCGAAGCCGGCCCCACCGGGTCGGTGTGCAGGCCGGCCGCGCGGGCGCGGTCGTCGAGCAGGTCACCGGTGGGTTCCGGCCGGTGCTCCACCCACTGGCCGCGCCGCCCCCGCGAGTCCGTGTGGAGGAAGTGGACGGGCCCGCCGTCCCGCCAGGCGATGCCGACCGTGCGGGTGCCGCCGTACACGGTGCGCCCGGTCTCGTTGGCGACGTGCTGGCTCTCGCTGACGGCGCCCAGCGGGTCGGGGACGAACGTGTCGTCGACGCCCCGGCGTCTGCGGATCACACTCGGCGGTGCCGCGCTGGAGCACGCCTCCATCAGGACGGCGTGGTCCTCGGGGAGCCGCGCCAGGCTCGGACGCCGCTTGAGCATCCCGCCGGTCCGCTCCTGCCGGGTGCCGTGGTTCGGGTTGGACCGGGTCGGCACCCGGGTCTCACCCGGCCGGGCGTGGGCGGCGAAGACGTACACCGGCTTGCCGGCGAACGGAACGGGGTCGTCGTCCTTGGTCCACTCGTCGGTGACCTTGTTGTAGTGATAGAGATCCGTCGCCGTCGTCGCGTACCGCAGGTCCGCGAGCGTCTGCGGGGGTTCGGTGCCGCCGAAGACGCCCCGGCCGATCGGCCCCTGGTCGGTGACGATGGTGTGGGACAGCATCTCGCTCTCCCAGTAGGGGGCGTTCGCGGACTCCGCGGGGTCCAGAACCTGACCGGGGGTGCTGCGGATCCAGTCGGCCCGGTGATCGCCCCGGCCGCCGCGCAGGGAGACGGCGTACGGCTGTGACGGGTCCTGCCGCGGGGTCACGTCCACGCCGCCGTTCGCCGACCAGACGTCCCTGCCGACCCGGTCCGCCGCCCGGCGCGGCAGTTCAAGACCGCGGGCACCGGCATGGGGGACGAGCAGCACCACGGGAACGTCGGCCGGGAGCCCGGCCAGCTCCGGGTCGAGGGCCAGCAGTTCGGCGAACACATCGATCGGCACCTGGCGCGGGGCGCCGTCGTAGCCGCGTACGACGATGTGTTCGTGATCGCCGTCCGCCCTCACGACGTACGGCTCCGGCTCACCGGGACGGTGCCAGGGCGCGGTGTTCACATCGGCGCGGTACAGGCTGCCGTCGGACCGGAGTGCCGTCCTCCCGGTGTCCGTGAGATCCAGGCCGGGGACGTGAGCGGTGGTCCAGTCCCGGCCGCGGGGGCGCCCGTCGAGGCCGGTGGTCATGGCGTGGGTGGGTGACAGCACGCCTTGGCGCCGGAGATGGAGCGCGGCGAGGGCGGCCAGGCTGCCCGCCGACCGCGCCGCCTCCGCCGAGGCCAGCCCCAGCACCCGGCCGCGCTGCGCGTCGGTCACCGGGGCGGTGAAGTCCAGGAGCAGCACGCCGCGGGTCACGGCGTCCAGGTCGAGCGGGCCGTGGTTCAGCAGGGGGTCGTCCCGGCGGAGCCGGTCGAGGCGCTCGATCGCGTCGCGGAGGTCGGGGTACAGAGGGCTCGACGGGATGTCGGGGCCGTAGACGTCCGTCAGCAGTTCCCGGTGCCGGATCTTCTCGGGGGTCGGCACCGGGGCGGCCTCGACGGTGTCCCCGAACACGTCGTCGTCGAGGTGGTCCGGCAGGGGCAGGTCGGCGCTCCCGGCCGTTCCCGGATCACGTCGGTTCGTGGCTGCGTCCCCGTCCCGGTCCGCGAACGTGACGTCGTCCACTCCGGTGCCGCCGCCGGCCGGCACACGCGTGCCCGGCGCGGTGGGGTCGCCGGGGCGGACGGCCGTCCAGTCTGCGGCCGCCGGACGGCCCGGCACGCCGGGGAGCAGGGTGGGGACGTACGGCCGCGACACCCCGGTGGCGGCCAGGCCGACACTGCCCTGCGATGCCCATACGGCGCGGCCGGTCCCGGCGCTGATGACGGCTCGCGGGTCAGTGTCCGGGGTGGCGTCGGTGGTCGGCGCGGTGGACGGTCCGGCGGTCGGCGCGGTGGACGGTCCGGCGGTCGGCGCGGTGGACGGTCCGGCGGTCGGCGCCGCCTTCGAGACCGCCAGGACGATGTCCGTGCCGTCCGCCGGGCGGGTGTTCAGCACCGGGTCCCGCGCCAGCAGCTCGGCGACCTCCTCGTACGGCACCCGGACACGAAGTCCGCCGGGCAGGTTCATGAGCAGGTGGTCCCGGCCGCCTCCGGCCCACACCGTGTAGGCCGAGGGGCCGCCCGGCGCGCTCCACGGCGGTCGCTCCTGGCTCACGGGCCAGAAGCCGCCACCCGGCTTCGGGGCGGCGACGACGACGCGGTCGGTCACCATGGTCACGTTCGGCGGGGCCTGCGCCCAATGCCGGCCGGCCGGCGCGCCGTCGGCGTCACGGAGCCGGGTCTCGGTCGAGAGGGCGCCGAGCGTCTCCAGGTGGAAGGCGCCCAGTTCGGTCGGGTTGTCCACGTCGACGCCGACGGCCGCCGCCTGGGCGACCAGGTGCAGCAGGTCGGGGCGCCGGGACGGGTCCGGCTGTTCCAGGTGCAGGATCCCGCCGGTGAGGGCGTCCGGGTCGGGGACCCGGCTCTCCCACTCCAGGGCCTTCACCGTCGCCCAGAACGACCGGGCCCGCTCGGGGTCCCCGACGGCCGCCGGGCCGCCGTCGAGGCGCAGGACGCGGGCGGCCTCGGTGTCCAGGTCCGAGGGGGTGAGACCGCCCAGCCGCCGCGCCGCCGCGGTGACGTGGGGCAGGGCGACGAAGTCGGACAGTACGGTGCTCGGCTGCCGGCGTACGGCGTCGGTGGCCCGGGTGAGCAGGTCACGGTAGGTGTCGGGGCCGGGGGAACCCTGCCGGCCGGCATGGGCCGCGCGTTCGAACAGGTCCATGGAGAACGGTCCGAGGTCGCGCAGCGACGGATCGGCGGCGCGCATGGTCTCCAGCGCCCCGATGCCGGCGAGGAGGTCGCCGTACCGGCTGTCGTCCTCGATCGCCGCACCGAAGGTCAGCCGCAGCGCGCGGACCAGCCGCAAGGTCCGTTCGCGGGTGGCGTCCGTGACCGGCTGCCCGGGGTCGGTGTGCAGGCCCGCCGCGCGGGCGCGGTCGTCGAGCAGGGCGCCGGTGGGTTCCGGCCGGTGCTCCACCCACGTCCCGCGCCGCCCCCGCGAGTCCGTGTAGAGGCGGTGGACGAACTTCCCGTCCGGCAGGGTCGCGAAGCTGACCATGTGGGTGCCGCCGTACGCCGTGCGCCCGGTCTCGTTGGCGACGTGCTGGCTCTCGCTGACGACCGCCAGCGGGTCGGGGACGAACGTGTCGTCGATGCCCCTGCGGGTACGGACCACACCCGGCGGCTTGGCGCTCGAGCATGCCTCCATCAGCACGGCGTGGTCCTGGGGGAGCCGCGCCAGGCTCGGACGCCGCTTGAGCATCCCGCCGGTCTCCCGTTGCCGGGTGTGGTGCCTGGGGTCCGTCGTGGTCGGTACCCGGGTCGCGCCGGGCCGGGCGTGGGCGCCGAAGACGTACACCGGCTTGCCGGCGAACGGAACGGGGTCGTCGTCCTTGGCCGACTCCCCGGTGGTCGGGTCGTAGTGCCACAGCTCCGACGACTCCGTCGCGAGCCGCAGCGCCGCGATCCGGCGCGGGGCCTCGGAGTCCTCGAACACGCCTCTGCCGATGGTGGTGCCCCGGTCGGTGACGACGCTGTGCGACCGCACCTCGCGTTCCCAGTCCGGCGCGTTCTCGCGCTCCGCCGGGTCGAGCACCTGGCCGGGGGTGCTGCGGATCCAGTCGGCGCGCGGCAGCCCGTCCCCGAACAGCAAGGAGACGACGTACGGCTGTGACGGGTCCCCCTGCGGGGACACCTTCACCGTGCCGTTGGCCGACCAGACCTGCCTGCCGACCCGGTCCGCCGCCCGGCGCGGGAGATCCAGGCCGCGGGCACCGGCGTTGGGGACGAGCAGTACCACGGGGGTGTCCGGGGGCAGCCCGGCGAGCCGGGGGTCGCGGGCCAGCAGTTCGGCGAACACGTCGAGCGGCACCTGGCGCGGGGCGCCGTCGTAGCCGCGTACGACGATCCGTTCGTGGTCGCCCTCCGCCATCACGACGTACGGTTCCGGCTCACCGGGCCGGTGCCAGGGCGCGGGCCGGACGTCGCCGCGCCCCAGGGTGCCGTCGGGCTGCCGGGCGACCTTCCCCACCTCGGTGAGGTCGAGGTCGAGGATCGTGGTGTTCGTCCAGTTGCGGCCCCACACGCCGCCGTCGGCGGTGGTCAGCGCCTGGGTGGGGGACAGTGCGCCACGGATCTCCAGGTGGAAGGCGGCCAGGGCGGCCAGGCTGCCCGCCGACTCCACCGCCGGGTCCATCGCCACCCGGAACAGCTCGCTGCGCTGCGCCTCGGTCACCGGGGCGGCGGTGTCCAGGAGCAGCACCCGGCGGGTCAGGCCGTCCAGGTCGAGCGGGGCGTTCCGCAGAGCGGGATCGGCCTGCCGGAGCTGGTCGAGGTGGACGAGGGTGTCACGGAGGGCGGGGTAGATCCGGTTCGTCTCGATGCCGGGGCCGAACACGCTCGTCAGCAGCTGGTGGCCGAGGTCGTCGGTGGCCGGTGACGGCTCGGGCGAGTCGCTCAGGGACTCGTCGCCGTCCTCCCAGTCCATGATCATGTCGATCGAGTCCGGGGAGCCGGGCGCCGAGGAGGGATCGATCGGGATCCCGGCCGGCGCCCTGGAGCCGAGTGGCGTCTCGTCGGCGACGGCGGGCGGTACGGGGGGCACCTCGGTGGAGACGACCGGGGCCGGCTCCACCAGGGAAGCGGTGGTCGGCGGTTCCTCGGACTCGGTCCGCACGGGCCGGTAGGGCGGCGGGACTTCGGACGTGGTCCCGGTCTCCGGCACCGTGGAGGGCGGGCCGGACCGCTCGGACTCCCCGGGCGAGGGAGCACGGGTGCCGTCCGGGGTGACGCCGGCCGCCGGGTCGTCGGTGGTGACGGCGTCGGTGTCCGTGGAGTCGGTGAGGTGCTCACCGGACGGGATGGCCTGGGGCCGTTGCTGCGGGGTGGTGGTCTGCGAGGCGGGGGCCGGGGAAGCCGTGGCCGGGGAGGCCGTGGCCGACGGGGTGGGTGCGGCGGGGGGCACGAGGGGCGTCTGCGGGTTCGGCCGGTCCTGCTGGTCCTGCTGGTCCTGCTGGTCGGGCATGGACCGGGTCTCGGGAGTCCTGGACGTCTCCGGGTCCCGGGAGTCGTCCTCGGAGTTCCCCCTGCGGCCCGCGTTCCGGGTGCTGTCGGCGTCGTCGGTGGTGTCCGTGTTGCCGCCGGAGCGTGTCGTGCCGACGTCCACCGGGCGTTGGCGTTCGGAGTCGTCCGGTACGACGTTGTTGCCGCCCGTCCGGGCCGACGGCGGCTCCGGGGCGGAGGAGCCGACGGTGGAGGGGATGTTCCCCGGGCCGTTGCCCGTGCCGTCGGTCCAGTCGGTCTCCGGGTTCTCGGCCACCGGGGGGTTGAGCGTGGAGAAGACGGTGTCGGTGTCCAGGTTCCGCGAGGCCGGCGGGGTGTTCCGGCCGAGGGCGGATTCCGGGACCGTGGTGTCGACGTCGTCGACGGCGGAGTTCCCGTGGGCGTCCGTGGACGCGTTCGTCGGGAGGGGGGAGTACGGCGGTCTGCCCGCGCCCGACACCCCCGGTCCCGTCGGCCCGCCGACTCCCCCGCCGGCCACCGTCCCCGGTTGCCCGTACGCGTTGACGTCGTTGACGTCGCCGTAGTCCTGGCCGTGGTCCTGGAAAGACGACAGGGAGGAGAGGGACGAGACATCGCTGACGTCGCTGAAGACCGACGCGTTGTCGCCGATGTCACTGATGTCACTGATGTCACTGATGGAGGAGGCGTCGTCGTAGGTGCTGGAACGGTACGGCGACGTGTAGGGGTTGTCGTAGGAATCCGTGGTGGAGACCGTGTCGGGGAGGGGCAGCGGTTCGGCGACGTAGCCGGGGTTCTCCGTGAAGTCGGCGACCCCGTCGTCGTAGATGTCCTCGTACCGGTTCGTGTCCTTGTACGGGCCGCTGTTCCCGCCCCCGACGTTCGTCACGTCGTTGATGTCGTCGGGGCCGAAGTCGAGGTTCTGGAAGAACTTGTCGTTCAGCCACTTGCCGCCGTACTCCGCACCGGTGGAGGCCGCTTCGAAGACCAGGCCGCTGAGGCCCGCGCTCAGGAACGTGCTCGGGTTGAGCGTGAACGTGCCCAGGAAGATGAGGCTGGTGAAGGCCTCCGCGAAGGTCTCCGCCTGCCCTTCGTTGACGAAGGTGAACGGAAGTTCGGACGCTTCCTTCCAGAAATTGTTGTTCTTGAAGTACTTGTTGATGAACTTTCCGCCGACCTCACCGAAGACGCCCCCGAAGAGTCCCGCGAACGCGCCGGCGACCGCCGACTGGCCGATGTCCTTCCAGTCGAACTTGTCGCGCCGGCGCTCGGGGTCGTCCGGCGCGGTCATGGAGATCAGCTGCGAGGCGAAGGAGACGAACGCCTCCTGGATCGCCTCCAGCAGCACCGACAGCGGCGTGGGGATGGCGCGTCCCAGCCGCTGGAGGAGCAGCAGGATGGTGAGCGCGGTGCGTGCCTTCTGGATGGCGATCTCGGTGAGCGACGTACCGCCGGTGAAGACGGCCAGCGCGGCGATCAGGGCCAGTTCGATGTTCATCAGGATGAACTCGATGAGGATCTGGTACTTCGCCTCGGACAGCTTGATGGAGCGGTCCACCTGCCGGGCGCCGATGTCCCGGAGTTCGTCGGAGAACTTCTGCAGGTGGTTCTGGCCGTTGTCGTCGACGAAGAGCTTCATCGCGGCGACGAACTCGTCGGCGATCCGCGGCGGGAGCGAGCTCCCCGCGGTGGAGATCGCTCCCTTCATCGCGTCGGACAGGTCCCTGACGTCGTCGGCCAGCCGCTTGTAGGGGTTACGGCTGTCGAAGCCCCGGTCCTCGTTGCCGGTGGCGACGTTCGCGCCCACCCAGACCTCGATGAACTCCCGCAGACCGGGCGGGAACATGATGGCCATTCAGCGCCTGTTCTCGCTCTCCGAGCCCTGCGCCTCGATGTCCTCCACCGCCTGGGTCTGCGGCCGCTGCACGTGGTCGGCCTCCGCGGCGACCGCGTCGACCAGCGCCATGAACCCACTGGTGATGGCCAGGACCGTCTCCGTCACCTGTTGCTGTTCGCGCCGGACCTGTTCGCCGACCGAGTTGGCGAACTCGTCGTCGCCGCCCTCCTCGCCCCACCAGCCCGAGTACTGGGCGTTCCCGGTCTCGAACCGGGGCAGCATCTCGTCGCCGTAGCGCACCGCGTCGGCGAGGTGCCTGGAACCCTGCAGAATCGCCTGGATGTCGGCGGAATAGTTGCCGGCCATGGTTACGCGCCCTCCTGCCGTTCCCGTCGTCCGTCGTCCCCGCCGCGGGCCGCCCCGGGCGGGGCGGCGGGTTCCTCGTCGTCCTCGACGATCTCGTCGCGGAGCCTGCTCATCGCCGTGGGCCCCTTCGCCACGGAGGTCTCGTCGATCAGCGATCCGAAGAGGGACTCCCAGTCGACGCCCATCCGTTGCGGGGCGGCGCCGCGCGCGGTCATCCTGGTGAGCGGGTCGAGCGTGGCGACGACCCGGCGGGCCATCTCGGCCCGTGCCTTGTTCGCGGCCTCCAGCACCGCCGCGGAGAGCTGGGCGGCGGCCATGGTCCGGTACTTGCCGTCGAGGAACTCCAGGCTGGTCAGTTCCCCCTTCGCGCCGACGGAGACCCGGACCGACCGGTCCGCCGAACGCGCGGTGACCGACGCCGCGTCCAGCTCGGCGCGTGCCGAGGCCGCGGCCTGCTCCGCCGCCTTGAGGTGGGCCATCGCCTGGGCCACTCGGTCCTCCATCGGCTGACTCATCCCGGTCCCCATCTCCTCAGCGCCCCAGGGCCTGCGGCGCGCCGCCCTCGTCGGTGCCCCAGACGTCCTCGTCCTCGGCCAGCCACGTGGTCCGTTCCCTGTCCCCGCTCTCCGTCTGCGGCCTGCCTTCCCCCGCCCCGCCCATGCCTCCCATGGGCGGCATGAAGGGCGTGCTGCTGCTGGTCTGCGTGGACCTGGGGACGACGCGGTGCTCCTCGTCGTCGACCGTCTGCGTGGCGGCCGTCCGGCCGGAGCGGCCGACCCCGGGCTCGATGACGGTCCTGGTGCGCTCACCGGAGTTGCCGCCGGCCTCGCCGCCCGCGCCGCGCGCCATCGGCGGGTACATCCCCGGCGAGCCCGATCCCGGTCCCGTGCCGGTGCCGTCGGCGGAGGCGCCCGCCAGGGCGTCGCTGCTCTGCGGACGTCCGAGCGCCGAGGAGAGATCGTCCTGGTTGTAGAGGTTGTCGTTGAACACGGAGGAGTACGCGGAGCCCGCCGGGCCCGCGGAGCCGCCCTGGTTGTAGGCGGAGAGGTCGGGGGGCTCCGGGAGGTCGGCGATGCGCTGCCGGATCAGCTCGTCGATGTCCTTCTGATCGGCGTTGATCCTGTCGTACTCGGCCTGGATGTCGCCCATGCGCTGGTCGTACTCGGCCTTGGCGTCCTTGCGCGCCTGCTCGGCCTCGGTGCGCGCCTCTTCCCGTTCCGCCCGGGCGTCGGCCTTCGCCTCGTCGTACTCGCTCCTGGCCGCGGCCTCGGCGGCGTCCGCCCGTTCGACGGCCTCCCGTTCGGCTGCGTCGATCTCCGCGATCCGCCGGTCGTACTCCTCGCGGGCCTCGTTCTCGTCGGTGCCGGCGGCGATCTCCCGCTCGTACTCCTGGCGTGCCTCCGCACGTTCCTGCTCGGCGTCCTGGCGCGCCTGGTCGCGCTGTTCCTGGGCTTCGGCCCTCTCCTGCTCGTACTCCTGTCGCGCCGCCGTCTCCTGGCGGTCGGCCTCCTGGAGGGCTGCGTCGCGCTCGGCGCGGGCCTCGGCCTTCTGCTGCTCGTAGTCGGCCTGTGCGTCGGCCTTGGCGTTCTGGGCGTCCAGCCTGGCCTGCCGCTGCTCCTGCAGGGCCTCGCGGCGGGCCTCCTCCTGCTGGGCCTCCGCCCTGGACTGCGCGTCGGCCTGGTCCTGCTTGGCGGCTTCCCTCTCGGCGGCGGCCTCCGCCTTGGCGGCCTCCTGCTCGCGCTCCGCCTCGGTCCTGGCGGCGGTCTGCTCCTGCTTGGCCTCGGCCTGCGCGGCCTCCTGCTCGGCCTTGGCCTCCGCCTTCTCCTTCTCGGCCTCTTCCTTGGCGGCGGCCTGCTCGCGCTCCGCCTCGGCCTTCGCGGCCTCCTGCTCGGCCTTGGCCCCGGCCTTCTCCTTCTCGGCCTCCGCCTTCGCGGCCTCCTGCTCGCGCTCCGCCTCGGCCTTCGCCCGGTCCTGTTCCTGCTTGGCGGCTTCCTTCTCGGCGGCGGCCTCCGCCTTCGCGGCTTCCTGTTCGGCCTTGGCCTCGGCGCGGTCGGCTTCGGCCTGGGCCGCGGCCCGTTCCCGTTCCTTCTTCGCCTCGTCCTGCGCCTTCTGGTTCTGCGCGAGGACGACCGCCTGCTGCTCGGCGGCCGCCTGCTTGGCCTCGGCCTTCTCCTTCTCGGCCTCTTCCTTGGCGGCGGCCTGCTCGGCCTTGGCCTCGGCCTTCTCCTTCTCCTGCTCGGCCTTGGCCTCCGCCTTCTCCTTCTCGGCCTCTTCCTTGGCGGCGGCCTGCTCGGCCTTGGCCTCGGCCTTCTCCTTCTCCTGCTCGGCCTTGGCCTCGGCCTTCTCCTTCTCGGCCTCTTCCTTGGCGGCGGCCTGTTCCGCCTTGGCCTCGGCCTTCTCCTTCTCCTGCTCGGCCTTGGCCTCCGCCTTCTCCTTCTCGGCTTCGGCCTTCTCCTTCTCCCGCTCGGCCTTGGCCTCGGCCTTCTCCCTCTCCGCCTCCGCCTTGGCTTCGGCCTTCTCCTTCTCGGCCTGGGCCTTGGCCGCCGCCGCTTCGGCTGCCGCCTTCTTCTTCTCGGCGTCGGCCTCCGCCTTGGCGGAAATCTCGGAGAGGGGGCGATCGTCCTTGTCGGTGATGCTGGTGTCGAACGCCTTCTCGGCTTCCTTGAACGCCTTGTTGATGGCCACGATGGCCTCGGCGCCCTTCGTGCTGAGCCAGTCCTGCACGGACTGCTCCCACCGGCGCACCGCCTCGTCGGCGATCGCCTTCCACGTGGTCATGTCGCTCGGCTTGCCGTACGACTTCTCCCCGATGACGATCTCGTTCCGGAAGCCGGCGGTCGACACCACGTAGTTGTGCCAGGACGTGTACGCCCCGGAGCCACTGGACACCGTGTCGATGTCCGTCTTGTCGAACTGGGTGTCGAAGAGTTTCAGCCGGGCGTCCTGCAGCATGTCGTAGAGCCAGCGCTGCGGATTGCTCTCGGCCCTCCACGCCACCCAGGCGT
This sequence comes from Streptomyces sp. NPDC020731, assembly GCF_044334705.1. NCBI lineage: Bacteria > Bacillati > Actinomycetota > Actinomycetes > Kitasatosporales > Streptomycetaceae > Streptomyces > Streptomyces sp. NPDC020731. Next base: position 50,493 of record NZ_JBIRTN010000007.1, on the reverse strand, counting down.
CGCGCAACTTCTGCGCCTCGGCGCGGACGACGCCCTGGGCCGCGGCCAGCGCCCGGGCCGGCTCGGACCTCACCGTCACCATGTCGATGGTGATCCCGAGGCCCTCGGTGCCCTTGCCGTCGAGCTGGTCGGCGTACCCCTCGTAGTTCCGGGCCAGCTTGTGGATGAGCTCCTTGAAGATGGCGGCCGACGTGCCGTCCCAGGAGTCGCTGCCCTCTCCGATGTTCTCGGTGTCCCACTTGCCGATGGTGACCGCGCTGTCCTCGAAGAACTTGACGACCCGGTCGAACGCCTGGGCCGTCTTCGTGAAGGTGAGCAGGTCGACGTAGGTGCCATCGCCCACCTTGATGCCGCGGTTCTCGAATCCGTGGGTGGAGTAGGGCCACATCGTCAGCTGGTCGAGGGCGGCCTTGGAACCGTAGATGTACTGGACCAGGGCGCTGGTGTCCCAGTCGAGTTTCTCGCCCTCGCTGTTCGAGCCGCCCTTGTCCATCAGGACCTTGCTCGTCTTCTCGAACTTCGCGATCACGTCCTCCCCGCTCGGGGGCGCGGCCGAGGGCGTGGCGAGAAAGGTGATGTACACGCGGTACTGGTAGAGGTAGCTGCCTTCGGAGACGTCCGTGCCGTTGCCGGCCGGCTGGTAGTACGGGATGGTGTAGTTGGTGTTGTGCGTACCCCAACCACCCGAGGACAGAAAACCCGACGAATAGCCCGGACCGCCCTCGTCCTCCACCCGGACGTGGATCATCGGGATGCCGTCGTTACCCTTGAGATTGTCGAACAACGTCTTCCGCTCCGGCAGAACGTAGCCGGTGAGCAGGTCGACTGCTTTCTTCCAGTAGTCGTCGTTGTTGTCCTCGGGGTTGGCCATCGCCGAACTCCGCTACTCTTCCTCTTCGTTTCCGCCGGAATTGTCGAGATCACTGTCGACATCCTCGAAGATGTCCATGAACTCGTCCGCGGTGATGTTCTCGAGGTTCTTTCCCTGGGCCTTGGCCAGCTCGTCGATCGTGTCCCACAAAGCCTGTTCGAGATCCTCGAAGAGAACCGTCTGGTCCTCCAGGATGCGCTCGACCTCGCCCGCGCCCTGCTGGATGACCTTGTTCAGGGCTCCCCCGCCGACCACGCTGTTCTCGTCGGCCATGGGGCCGATGACAAGCGGCTTCGAGGACAGGATCGTCGTGGTCGAGATGCTGTCCGCGATGAACGAGATCGCCGGGCCGGCGGTCGGGCTGTCCTTGAGGATGTTCTCCAGCGTCGTGCGGAAGCCGTCTACCTGGTTGTTGATGAAATTCTTCAGGAATGTGCTGTCGAGGACCGTGACGGCCACGTGATCACCCTTCCGTCACCGGCCGGCGTCAGCGGCTGCCGATCCTGATGTCGCCCCACCGCTGCGACAGGTTCTGCTCCGTGTACCGGTAGTTCTGGGAGATGTCGGTGAGCAGACCGGAGTGGTTGGCGAGCAGGATCTTGATGTTCTCGACGGCGTTGTCCCACTTCGCCTGGACCTCGCTGTAGACGTCCCGGTCGTCACCGATCCAGGTGTTCCGGAGTTCGGCCAGTTCCATCTCCAGGTTGGCCAGGATGCTCATGATCGCCTTGGACTGGCCGACCATGTCGTCCGCCGCGCCTTCGGCATGGTTGTAGTCGACGTAGATGTAGCCGTCGGAGAAGTCCATCGGAGTCCTTCATTCACCGGGGAGAACCAGGAAAGTTGAAAAGCCGAGATCTGCTGGGGGCGCCGGGGATCAGTTCGACGACGTGTTGGTGCCGTTGAGCTCGTCGAAGACCGCCGTGGAGCGCGAGTACTCCGCGTCGATCGCGTCGCTGGTGGATCCCTGTACCAGCCCGTGCTCGGTGAGGGTGCCATTGAGCTCGTCGACCATCCGGTCCAGGTTGATCAGGATGGTGTCGACATGCTCGTCCCACTGCTCCAGCAGCTTCTTGTACTTTCCGCCGTCCGCGCCCCCGTAATTCGAGGCGAGCGTGTGCGACGTGGACTGGACGTCCTGCTGACAGCGCTGGACACCGGTGAAGGCCTGTTCCAGCGCCATGATCCCGTTGCGGGTCGCGCGTTCTTCGGACTGCTGCATGGCCATGAGAGAACTCCCTTTTCGGCGACACTCACCGGGCTGCGTCCCCCATTTCACTCCGTGGGCAGACAGAGCGTCCCTGCGGTCACGAGTGACTCGCCGGGTCCATGGGGTGGCCAGATGCTATGCAGGCCGCAACTTGTTTGGCAATTGCCCGCGGAACCGCGAAGTCCCCTGTTCAAAGGCTCAATTGAGCAATGACTCGGAATTCATGCCGCTCAAGTGAGCGGTGCGGTGGGTCCGGCCGGACAGATCGGGCATCGGCGCCGTCCACCGGACGCCACCGGGTGCCCGGCTTAACGTGAGGTGACCACGCGGACGCCAAGAATTTCCCTTCCGGACGATTGCCGACGGGGCCCGGCCGCCCCTCCCGCCCGCTATCGCCCGGGGCACCTCAGCGTCACCCGGGCCTCGCCCTCGGACGCCGCCTCGGGGGTCAGGTCCGGGCCGCTGGGCAGCATGGCCAGCATCGGGGACGGCATCGTCCGCGCCTCGACGCCCTCGTAGCCCAGCGCCTTCACCGCCTCCTGGGACAGCAGCCGGTACTTCACGCCCTCGTCCGTCACCAGGTACGTGGTGTCGCCCAGTGCGCTGCCGCTCGCGCTCAACGCCCTGACCAGCGCGCCCTTCCCGACCCGTACCGCGATGGAGTCGACCTTCAGGCAGCCCGGTTCGACCTCGGGCGCCGGTGCCTGCACGGCCTCGGGCAGGGCGCTCCCGGGCAGCACCGAAGTGCCCACCCGCACACCGGAGTCCGCGGAGTCGACCTCCGCGCAGGACACGGAACCGGTGGCGACGGTGACCGCCTTCGGCGGCTTCGCGGGCAGCTTCGCCGTCCCCGAGCTCCGCGCATCGGGGGCGAGATGCCCGGCCAGGGTGTCCGCGCCGAGCGTCGCCACGGTCGCGGCGTCCCCGCCGTACGCCTTCTCACGCGTTCGCGGATCGCCCAGCAGGAGGGTCGCCCCGGTGTCGGTGAGGGGGACGAGGCCTTCCCGGGTGAGCAGGTGGTAACGGGCGGCGGAGCCGGGTACGTCGACCTTGAAGAGCTGCCCGATCCTGGTGCTCCGCCCGGCCAGTTCGGGGCCCTTCCCACCCCGGCCCGGTACCTCGGCGGGGGCCAGGTCGGGCCCCAGCGGGAAGGCGTCGAGGAACGCCGCGGAGACGGGACGCGGGGTGACATCGCCGTACCCGAGGGCCTCGGCCGCCTTCGCCCGCTCCTCCAGGCGCAGCCGGCTGCCCTGCCACAGCAGGTACGTGGCGTCGTCCGGGCCCGTGACCAGCAGGCCCTCGTTCTCGCCCAGTTGTCGGCCGCCGGGCACGTTCTGCGGGGCGTCGGTGCCGAGGGCGAGCGTCGTGGTCGCCGTGACGACGCCCGTCGTCCGCGGGAGGATCCCGGAACACACCAGCCACGGGGTGCGGTCCAGGTCACCCGTTCCCGGCAGTGCCTCGGGCCCGTCGGGGATGCCGACGGGCGTTCCGTGCGGGGTGCCGGCGAGCGAGGACGTGCCCACCGTCGTGACGCCGACCTCGCCACCGACGACCAGCCGGGCCGACGCGTAGTTGCGCACCGGGCGCAGCCGTCCGTCCAGGTACAGGTAGCGCGCGCCGGTCTCCTTGTCGACGATCAGGTTCTCCCCCGAGCGCCACGAGTCGTTGCCGCCGGGCTTGATGAGTCCGAAGACGAAGGCGCCGGCGCACACCAGCACGGCGATGATCACGCCGATCGCGGCGCCGCGGTTGGTCCGGCCCAGCGGGCTCTCGGGCGAGTCCGGCTCGGCCCGCAGCATGGCCGAGGCCAGCCGACCCATGATGAAGAGGTGCGCCTGTACCTGGTCGCGTTTGCTGTGCATGTCGCCGTTCTCCCGGGTCAGCCGTTGATGCCGCGGAGCCGGCCGTAGACGCCCATCGACCAGAGCGTCAGCGGCAGGATGCTGATGGCGGCGAGTGAGTGCAGCAGCTCGGCCGCGCGCCCCCAGTACGGGACGAGCCGCCGTCCGGGCACGGTCCACGAGGCGATGGTGATCGCGGCGGCCAGCCCCATCAGCCCGGCCGTCAGGGTCAGCCGGTCCGCCGGGGCGAGCGAGCGCGCGGAGACGAACAGCAGCAGGACCACGCCCCAGGCCCCGGCGGTGGTCAGCGCCAGCCGCTGCCAGACATTGCCCAGGCCCCGGCTGTGCAGCAGCAGGAGGAGGGAGAGGGCCACGACGGTGAGGATCTCGGCGAGGCCCGGCGCGGCCATGAGCGCCACCTGGCAGGGCAGGCACACCAGGCCGATGGCGCCGTAGAGGGCGGTCATCCAGCCGTCCGCCAGCGCCGACCGGGCGTCGACGTCCGAGGAGGAGTACGGGTCGATGCCCTGCTGCAGCTGCTGGACGTTGGTCGGCAGGGGCGGCATCCGCATGCCGGCCAGCTGGAACGACAGCGACGGGACGAACCCGCCGAAGAGCACCACCACGACGGCCACCACGCCGGCCGCCTGTTCCGGCGCCAGGTCCAGGGTGATCAGGCCGGCGCCGAGCGCGCCCGCCGCCGCGACACAGGCCGCGCCGATGAACAGCGCCGGGTACACGCCGACCGCCGCCAGGGCGAGCACCGCGCCCGCGCCGCCGGCCGCGGACGCCGCCAGCAGCCGTGCGCCGAGGACGGCTTCGCCGTCGGCGCCGCCCAGGTCGCCGCCGGGCAGCAGCCAGCCCGCCAGGGCGAAGTAGGGGGCCGCCATCAGGCCGAGCACCGAGCCGGCTCCGGCGTCCCCGACGGCACGGGAGGCGGAGCCCGCCCCGGCGATCAGCAGCAGTCCGGCGGCCGAGGCGGCGACCGCCCGCATCCAGCCCGCCGTGCCCGGCATGGCCAGCAGCACGATGCCCAGCGCGAGGGTGGTCGCGGCCAGTCCGCGCAGCAGGCGCCGGCCGGCCTCCGCGCTCCAGCCGTGCGGCCTGCGGCCCATGCCGTCGGAGATGCCGTCGACCAGGTCGTCGATGTGCACCTCGGGCAGTGCCTCGGTGCGCGGCCGCAGATAAAGGTTCTCTCCGTCCCGCAGGCCGAGGGAGTCCAAGGTACTCTCGGGGTCGAGCGGTGGACCGCCGAGGCGTTGGAGTACCCAGCCTCCGTGCTCCAGGCCGGATTCCTCCAGGTCGTCCCCTCCGTAGCCGATCACTGTGGGCAGCAGGTCGGCGACGGGGACGTCGGAGGGCACGGCCAGGTCGACGGTCCTGGCCGGAGCACGTACGGTGACGCGGCACAGGCTTGCCGTCTGAATCTCAGTCATGGGCTCGGGGTTCACACTTTCTGGCGGACCACGCGATACGCGGTGGCTGGAAGGTGGCAGCGGCACACCGGTCGGTCGCCGAATGCGACGGAAAAGCCGGACGGGGCATGCGCCGACGAGTTTGACCGTACGCCGGGCTTTTCGCAACACCACTCCGGGAGTTCAGCGTCACGGCACCCCACGGCCATTTTCCCGACGCCGTCGCGCGGGACTCTGACCCTTTACGAAAAAACCCGCGCCGTTCCCGCGAGGTTCCCCCGGAATTCCTTCCGAAATCATTGAGGAGGACGTTCGTTGAGCGTGATCCTGTTCCGCCGTCCGGCCCGCCGCAAAGGGCCGGAAATGCCGTCGGGGGAACTGAGTCTTCAGGAGCCGCCGACACTTCCGGAAGTCGTGCCGGACAGCTCCGCGGTGTGGACGTATCTGCCGATGGCGCTGATGTCGGTCTCCATGATGCTGATGTTCATGCGGCCGGGGATGAGCCGGAGCAGCGGCGGATTCATCTACATCGCGCTCGGTGTGATGGTGATCGCGTCGGCGGGCATGATGCTCGGTCAGGTCATGCGCCGCAACGGCGAGCGCAAGCAGCGGATGAAGGGCGAGCGCCGCGACTACCTGCGGTATCTGCGGCAGACCCGGCGCATGGTGCGGGCGTCCGTCGTCGAGCAGCAGCGCGCCCTTGCCTGGCGCCACCCGGAACCCGACGCGCTGTCGTCGCTGGTGCGCAGCACCCGGCTGTGGGAGCGGCGGGCGTCGGACGAGGACTTCGCCGAGGTGCGGATGGGCGTGGGCGACCAGCGTCTGGCGATGAAGCTGACGCCGCTGTCGACCAAGCCCGTCGAGGACCTGGAACCGCTGTCGGCGCACGCGCTGCGCAGCTTCACCCGGGCCTACTCCACCGTCAGGGACCAGCCCATCGCGATCTACCTGCGGGCCTGGTCGAAGGTGCTGTTCCGCGGGGACGAGGAGCGGATACGCGCCCAGGTCCGGGCGCTGCTCGCGCAGTTGGCGGTGTTCCACTCCCCCGACGACCTGTGGATCGCGCTGTGCGTCTCGGACGAGCGGCGCTCGGAGTGGGAGTGGGCGAAGTGGCTGCCGCACGGTCTGCACCGGCACGAGGAGGACGGCGCCGGACCGGTCCGCATGATCGCCTCGGCCTTCACCGAGCTGGAGAACCTGCTCGGTGCCGAGTTCCTGGAGCGGCCGGGCGCCGACCCCGACGCGGTACCGGGACGTGAGGAGCCGTACACGGTCGTCGTGATCGACGGCTGCACGGTGCCGGCGGGGCACCGCTTCGACGGCCACGGGTTCCGCAACGCGGTGGTGCTCGACCTCACCGGGGCGCTCGCGTGGAAACCCGGGCGGACCACGCTGCGCCTGGAGGTGGACGACGACGGTGTCGCGCTGGTGCGCACCGACCGCGACCGCAAGGAGCAGTCGACGGTGCTCGGCCGGCCCGACCGGCTGGGCACGGTGGGAGCGCTGGCGCTCGCCCGGCTGCTGGCTCCGTACCGGATGAGCGTGGGCGGCGACGACTCCAAGCCGCTCGCCAACGACGTCGAGCTGACCTCGCTGCTGAACATCCCCGATCTGCACCGGCACGACCCGGCCACGCTGTGGGAGCGGGCGACCGGCAGTGCCCGGCTGAGAGTGCCGATCGCGGTGAGCGGTGAGGGCAGGCCGGTGGAGCTGGACATCAAGGAGTCGGCGCAGGGCGGTACGGGACCGCACGGCATGCTGATCGGCGCCACCGGTTCCGGCAAGAGCGAGCTGTTGCGCACGCTGGTGCTGGGGCTGGCGCTGACCAACTCCTCCGAGACGCTGAACTTCGTCCTCGTCGACTTCAAGGGCGGTGCCACCTTCCTCGGACTCGACGAACTGCCGCACACCTCGGCGGTCATCACCAACCTCGCGGACGAGGTGGCGCTGGTCGCCCGGATGCAGGACGCCCTGCACGGGGAGCTGATCCGGCGGCAGGAGCTGTTGCGCGCCGCCGGGAACTACACCTCCGCGCTGGAGTACGAGAAGGCGCGGCAGTCCGGGACGCCGCTGCAGCCGCTGCCCAGCCTGTTCGTGGTGGTCGACGAGTTCAGCGAACTGCTCGCCTCGCACCGCGACTTCATGGAGCTGTTCGTGATGATCGGCCGGCTCGGGCGCAGTCTCGGGGTCCATCTGCTGCTGGCCTCGCAGCGGCTGGACGAGGGCCGTATGCACCAGCTGGAGAGCCATCTGTCGTACCGGATCGGTCTGCGGACGTTCTCCGCGATGGAGAGCCGGGGTGTGCTGGGCGTACCGGACGCCTACGAGCTGCCCGCGCAGCCGGGTGCCGGTTTCCTCAAGAGCGGCGTCGACGCGCTGACCCGGTTCCGGGCCGCGTACGTCTCGGGGCCGTACCAGCGGCGCCGGGCCGTCGTGCAGGCGCAGGTGGCGCGTCAGGTGGTGCCGTGGACGGCGGAGTGGGTGGTGCCGCGCGCGCCCGCGGACCCGGCGGCCGAGCCCGACGGGCCGGGGCCCGAGGCGGAGGGCGAGGGGGACGGCGACGGGGAGACGCTGCTGTCGGTGGCGCTCGACCGGTTGCGCGGAGCGGGGCCGCCGGCCCACCAGGTGTGGCTGCCGCCGCTGGGCCGGCCGGCCACCCTGGACCAGATCCTGCCCCCGCTGGCACCCGATCCGCGGTACGGCCTGACCACGGCCGACTGGCCGCTGCGGGGACGGCTCACGGTGCCGGTGGGCGTCGTGGACCGCCCCTTCGACCAGCTGCGCGATCTGCTGACCGTGGACCTGTCGGCGGCCGGCGGCCACGTGGCCATCGCCGGGGGCCCGCAGAGCGGCAAGAGCACCCTGCTGCGGACCCTCATCACCGCGCTGGCCCTCACCCACACGCCCCGCGAAGTGCAGTTCTACTGCCTGGACTTCGGCGGCGGCACGCTGGCCGCGCTGGACGAGCTGCCCCATATGAGCGGGGTCGCGGCACGTGTGGACACCGAGCGGGTGGGCCGTACGATCGCGGAGGTCACCGCGCTGCTCGCCAGGCGGGAGCGGTTCTTCCTGGAGCACGGCATCGACTCCATGGCGACGTACCGCAAGCGGCGCGCGGCGGGCGAGTTCCCCGACGAGCCGCACGGGGACGTCTTCCTGGCCATCGACGGCTGGGCCACCGTGCGCCAGGACTTCGACCGGCACATCCCCACCTTCAACGCGCTGGCCGCCCGCGGGCTCAACTACGGGGTCCATCTGCTGGTCACCACCGCCCGCTGGGTGGAACTGTCGTCCTCGGTGCGCGACCAGACCGGGACCCGGCTGGAGCTGCGGATGGGTGACCCGATGGACTCGCAGATCGACTCCCGGAAGGCGGCGACGATCCCGCGCAGCGCAGGGCGGGGGCTGACCTCGGACAAGCTGCACTATCTGTCGGCGCTGCCGCGCGTCGACGGGGTCGAGGACTCCGACGACCTCGCGGACGGGGTCGCGGGGCTGGTGGCCGCGGTCGCCGAGAACTGGACGGGGCCCACCGCGCCGCGGGTGCGGATGCTGCCGGCGAAGCTGCCGGTCGAGGAGCTGCCGGAGCCGGAGGGCGAGAACGGTCTGCGGATCGCCATCGGCCTGGACGAGAACGAACTGGCGCCGGTGTGGCACGACTTCACCGAGAACCCGCATCTGATCGTGGTGGGCGACACGGAGAGCGGCAAGACGAACCTGCTGAAGCTGGTCGCGCGCGGCATCACCGAGCGGTACACGCCGGCCGAGGCGCGGATCATGACGGTGGACTACCGGCGGGAGCTGGTGGAGAGCGTTCCCGAGGCGTACCGGCTCGGGCACGCGGTCTCCCTGGACATGCTGCGGGACCTGGTGGACGGGGCGGCGCGGGCGGTCAAGCAGCGGGTTCCGGGGGAGGACATCGCTCCGTCGCGGATGCGGTTGTGCGACTGGTGGCAGGGGCCGCGGCTGTTCATCCTGGTCGACGACTACGACATGGTGGGCGGCGGGCCGATGACGCAGCCGTTCGCCCCGCTGCTGGATCATCTGGCGCTGGGGCACGAGGTGGGGTTGCACCTGGTGGTGGCGCGGTCGTCGGCGGGCGCGGGGCGTGGGCTCAACGAGTCGTTGCTGCGGCGGTTACAGGAGGTCAATACGCCGGGGCTGCTGATGTCGTGTCCGCCGAGTGAGGGGTATCTCTTCGGGAGCGTGAAGGGGCGGGAACTGATTCCGGGACGGGCGGTTCGGATCGCCCGCCGGAAGACCTTGCAGGTGCAGACGGGGCTTGTGGGGGACACGTTGTGAGGCGTCCGTGTCTTCGCGCGGCCCGGCGCCCGGGGAGTGCGGCGCGCCGGGGCGGGCCGGGGGGTGTTCGCGCGGCCCGGCGCTTGCGGGGTGCCGTCGCGCCCGCCCTCCCCCACTCCCGGCTTCGCTCGAGCGGGGGGACCCCCATCGCCCTGGGGGTCCCCCCTCCGGAGGAGGCACGACTGCCCGCGGGAACGGCGGTTGTGCCGCTAACGGGCTGTCGGGGGGCGCCAGTTGCGGGTGCGGCCTCGAGGGATCACCGCGGCCAGGGCTGCCAGGAGGAGGACCGTTGTCAGGCCTACTGCCGCGATCGTCAGGGAGCGGTGGTGGGGGGTGGGGTCGGTGGGGGCCGGCATGTGGGCGGGGACCGCGCTCGGCGCGGGGGGTTCCGTGCGGTCCTGGATCAGGGACAGGGCGGCGTACGGGTCGAGGCGGGGGGTGTCCGACGGGTAGGCGGTGTCGAGGAGGCGACGGGTGACCTCTGCCGCCGTGAGGTCGGGATGGTAGGCGCGTACGAGTGCGGCGGTGCCCGCGACGCCCGCCGCGGCCAGCGAGGCCCCGGAGCCGATGTAGTGGCCGGCGCCCCTGGGGCCGACGCTGACCATTTCGTCGCCGGGCGCGGACAGGTCGGGCTCGTGGGCGGGCGGCGCGTTCTTCTGCCGTACGCCGCCGGGGCCGAAGTCCACGACGGCGAGCGCGCCGGGCGCGGCGGCCGGCCAGTACGGACCCTCGGGCATCTCGCCGTCGGGCCCCTGCTCCTCGCGGGGCACGGCGTCCGGGGCGGCGGGGGCGACGACCAGTGCGTCGCGCCGGGTGGCATGGGCGACGGCCGCGGTGAGTTCGGAACGTCCGGTGGGCAGGGCCTGGCCGACGTAGATGACCTGTGCGCCGCGGTCCGCCGCCGTCCGGATGCCGGCGGCGACGCGTTCCACGGAGGGGACGCCGCGGTCGTCGGTGCCCGGCAGGGCGAGGATCTCCGCCTGCGGGGCGACCCCGGTGATGCCGCTGCCCTTCTCCGGCGCCGCCGCGATGAGGCCGGCGGTGAACGTGCCGTGGCCCACGCAGTCCTCGTCCGCCCCGTCGAGGGCCTCCACCCTGCCGGACAGGCTGGACACGCCGGAGGCGACCCCGGTGTCGACCACCGCGACGGTCACGCCGCCGCCGCGGGAGATCCGCTGGGCCCGGGACAGCCCGAGCGCCGTCTGCGACCACGCCGCTCCGGTGGCCGTCCGCTCCGAGGCCCCGGTGCACGGGTTGCCCTCGCCGAGCCGGACGGGCAGCGGGGGCAGCAGCGTGGCCCCCGGACCGTCGGCGACGGGGCTCCCCGACAGCGCGACCGGCGCGGCGGGGGCGGCCGGGGCGGCGAAGGCCGGCCCGCCGACGACCGGCAGGACCACGGCGACCGCCAGCACGCAGCCCGCACCCCGATGTTTCATGACATTCCGCATGAGCCGCATGATATGCACACAAGATGTACGGCGTACAACGCCAACTACCGCAGCAGCACAAGGAGGTTCGAGGCGTGGCACGTCACATACTCACGGTCGGCCCGGAACGGTCGGACGGCTTCCAGACGATCGGTGAGGCACTGGCCCAGGCCCGCACCGGGGCGGTGATCCGGGTCCGTCCCGGCCGCTACGCCGAGAACCTCGTCATCCGGCACCGGGTGACGATCGTCGGCGAGGGCGAGCCGGGCACCGTCGAGCTCTGCCCGCGGGACGGCACCGCCGTCACCCTCATGGCCGACGCCGTGATGCTCAGCGCCCTGACCCTCCGGGGCCGCGACAAGGAGGCCGCGGTCGTGGACGTACCGGCCGGTCAGGCCGCGCTCGACGACTGCACCGTGACCGGGGCCGGATGGACGGCGCTGCTGGTGCGCGGCAAGGGTTCACTGGCCGCCCGCGGCTGCCGGATCGGCAACCCCGGCGGCGCCGGTCTCGTCGACTCCTCGGAGAGCGAGAGCATCGTCGAGGACTGCGTGTTCGAGAACTTCGGCACCTCCGCGGTGGTCATCGGCGAGACGGCCGGGCCCCTCGTCCGCGACTGCCGCATCCGGGGCGCGCGGGCCAACGGCGTCCTGGCGAGCGGCGAGGCCCGGGGCACCGTGGAGGGCTGCGACATCTCCGGCACCGACAAGCCGGCCATCGCCCTGGAGGGCCACAGTTCGACGCGCGTGCTGCGGTGCGCCGTGCACCACACCTCGGTGGGCCTGCTGGTGACCAGCATGTCCCGCCCGGAGATCGAGGAGACCTCCTTCGAGTCGATCGCGCAGAGCGGCATCGTCGTCTCCGGCGGGGCCGACCCGGTGCTGCGCGGGTGTGTCACCAGGCGCACCAGGACCAGCGGGCTGCTCGTCCTGGACCGCTCGCGCGGAACCCTGGAGGGCTGCTCGTTCCACGGTTCCACCGAGGCCGCCGTGCGGGTCGTCGAGGGCAGCGCCCCGCTGCTGCGGGACACCGTGGTGAGCGACTGCGCCGACACCGCCGGGGCGGTGCAGCTCGCGGACGACTCCACGGCCGAGTTCGAACGCCTGGAGGTCCTGGACGCGGCGGGCGTCGGCATCTCGGTGCGCTCCGCCGCCAACCCCCTGCTGCGCCACGCCCGGGTCACCGGCGCCGGCGGCCACGGCATCGAGTTCACCGACGACGGCCGCGGCCGGCTCGAGCACTGCGAGATCGAGTCCGCCGGCGGCTGCGCGCTGCACATCGACGACGACTCCGACCCCGAGATCAGCGACACCGTGCTGAGCTCCGCCGCCCGCTCGGGCCTGCTCGTCGGCGAACGCGGCCGGGGCACCCTGCGGGACTGCGAGATCGGCGACAGCGCCGACGCCGGGGTCGGTGTGCGGGACGGCGCGGAGATCACCCTGGAGCGGGTCCGGGTGCACGGTTCGAGGGCCCACGGCGTCCAGGTGTCGCGCGGCGGCCGGGCCGTCCTCGACGCCTGCGAGATCACCGGGAGTACGGGCGACGGCGTACGGGTCGACAGCGCCGAACCGGTCGACGTCACCCGGTGCGTCGTACGCGACAACCGCGGCGCGGGACTGCGCCAGAGCCGCGCGAGCGAGCGGCTCACGGTCGAACTGCTGACCAGCGCGGACAACGGCCTGCCGGACAGCTGGGGCGAGTCGGCCGGGACGGCCGGCGAGGACGGCGCCCCGGGCGGGTCGGACAAGGAGCAGGAACCCGAGGGCCCGCTGGCCGAACTGGAGGCGCTCGTCGGCCTGGAGAACGTCAAGCACCAGGTGAGCACGCTGGTCAACCTGAACCAGCTCGCGGAGCGCCGGCGCCGGCTCGGCATGCCGGTCCCGTCCATGAGCCGGCACCTGATCTTCGCCGGGCCGCCCGGCACCGGCAAGACCACCGTCGCCCGCCTCTACGGCAGCATCCTCGCGGACCTGGGCGTGCTCAGGAGCGGACACCTGGTCGAGGTCGCCCGCGCCGATCTCGTCGCGCAGGTCATCGGCGGTACGGCCATCAAGACCACCGAGGCCTTCACCAGCGCGCTGGGCGGGGTGCTGTTCATCGACGAGGCGTACACCCTCACCGTCGAGGGGTCGTCCAACGACTTCGGCCGCGAGGCCGTCGACACCCTGCTGAAGCTGATGGAGGACCACCGCGACGACGTGGTCGTGGTGGCGGCCGGGTACTCCGAGCAGATGGAGTCGTTCCTGACCGCGAACCCGGGTCTCGCCTCCCGGTTCACCCGCACCGTCGAGTTCGGCAACTACGCGGTGGAGGAGCTGGTGACCATCACCGAGAGCATGTGCCTCAGGCACCAGTTCGAGCTCGGTCCGCTGACCCGGGAGGCCCTGGCCGTACGCTTCGAGCAGATGACGCGCGACGCGTCCTTCGGCAACGGCCGTGCGGCCCGAGGTGTGTTCGAGGACATGGTCGACCGGCAGGCGTTCCGGCTCGCGGCCATGGCCGACCCGGCGGAGAACGACCTGACGCTGCTGCTGCCGCAGGACGTCGGCGACGCGGAGGCGGCGGCCGTCGGCGGCACGGCGCAGGACGCCGACGACGCGTCCGACCCGATGGCCGAACTCACCGCCATGGTGGGGCTCGCCGCCGTGAAGCGGGAGGTCGCCGACCTGGTCAGTCTGCTCACCAACGCCCGGCAGCGGATCGCCGCCGGGCTGCCCGCCCCCCGGATCAGCAACCATCTCGTCTTCAGCGGCCCGCCCGGCACCGGCAAGACCACCGTCGCCCGGCTGTACGCCAGGCTCCTGCACTCGCTGGGGGTGCTCCCCCGCGACTCCCTGGTGGAGGTGGCGCGGGCGGACCTGGTGGGCCAGTACGTCGGCCACACCGCCCAGCGCACCAAGGACGTCTTCACCAGCGCGCTGGGCGGGGTGCTGTTCATCGACGAGGCGTACACCCTCACCCCCGAGGGGTCGTCCAACGACTTCGGCCGCGAGGCCGTCGACACCCTGCTGAAGCTGATGGAGGACCACCGCGACGAGATCGTGGTCGTCGTCGCCGGATACACCGAGGAGATGGGGCGCTTCCTCGCCTCCAACCCCGGTCTGACGTCCCGGTTCTCCAAGTTCGTGACGTTCGAGGACTACAGCACGGACGAACTGGTCACCATCGTGTCCCGGCATGCCGCCGCCTCCGGGTACGAGTGCGCCGACGACACCGTCGAGGCGCTGCGCGCCCATGTGGACGCCATCCCGCGCGACCGGTCCTTCGGCAACGCGCGGCTCGCCCGGCAGCTGCTGGAGACGATGATGACGAGCCAGGCCCGCCGGCTGGGCGGGCTGAGCTCGCCCAGTCTCGCCGACCTCACGACGCTGCTGCCGGAGGATCTGCCGCCGGCGCGGCGGCGGGAGGCCGCCCTGTGACGTGCTGAAGGCGGACGCCCGCCGGCCGGTGCCGGCGGGCGTCCCCCCACGCTGTCGCGTCCCTCAGACGTTGAACTTGACGGACTCCAGCCACACGTTCGGCTCCGTCGACCCGCCGAATCTCCAGCCCTCGGACGACTCGCACAAGTAGGTGCCCCAGTCGTGCTCGCCGAGCTTGTGGTGGTGGCAGACGTTGCCGTCGTCGACGCCGATGGCGTAGCCGCTGAGGTTCGGCGCGTTCGAGGCCGCGCTGCCCAGCGTCAGATCCGTCCCGTCGGCCGCACCCGACCACGGGGTCGTCCAACCGTCCTTCTGGACGTACTCGTTGGCGGACACCCTCTTGGCGCCGACCACCGCGATGTTGATGGCCGTGATCGGCAGCCCCTGGCCCGACATGGCCCCGTCGCACCTGGGGATCGTCCAGCCGGCGCCCTTCCTGTGGACCCGGTAGCAGATGTGCCGGCCGGGATCCGAGGCGGCCAGCCGCTGAACGGCGTAGGCGGCGGTGTTCGGCGGGACCTCGGGGGCCTCGCGCTCCTTGGTCCGGGCCTCCTTCGCCTTCTGCGTCGCCTTGGGCGACTCGCTGACCGGGGCGGACGCCGAACTCGTCACCGGGGCGGGCTTCTCGACGACGGGGCTCGGCTTGGCGGACGGCTTCTTCGTCGAGGGCTCCGGGGTGGGCTCCGCCGGGGCGTAGTCGCCCTTCGGCACCTCCAGGGACTCCTCCTCGAGCAGCGTGTCGGACCCGGCGGCCACCGCCACGTTGTCCTTCTTCTGCCGCGAGTCGTCCGTGGCCCAGATCAGCAGCGGCACGGCGAGGAGGACGACGCCCGCGATGCCGGCGGCGGCGAGCAGGGGCTTCTTCGGGTTCCCGGACGGCGGCCCGTCCGCACCGGCACCGGCCGCGGCGGTTCCACCGGCCCCGCCGGCCCCGCCGACCCCTTCGGCCTCGGCGTCCGGGACGGCCCGGACGGCGGTGGCCGGGGCGGCGGCGCTCCGGTTCCCGGCCTCCGACCGTTCCTCCGAGGCGGACGCGACCGGCGCGGCGGACGCGGTGGCCGGCGCGGCCGGTTCCTCGGGGGCGGTCCCGCTCTCGGCGGTGTCCGGGGTTTTCGGGGCCGACTGTGCCGTCTCCGTTTCCCCGGCCCCGCCCTCGTCCGGCTCCGGTGCGGCCGTACGCCGTGCGGCCGGTGCCAGCATCGGGCCGGGGTCGGCCGCCGCCGACCCGAGGGAGACGGCCCTGCGGACGGACGAGCCGCCCGTGCCGTCGGGCCCGTCGGGAGCGGGCGGTTTCTTCTGACTTGCCATCGTTCTCCTCGATCTGTGTGGACTGTGGGGTGATGGGTGGTCGTGCGGCGCGCACCCCCGCTCGCTATCCCTCCTGGCCCACGGGCCCGGAGCAGCGGTCCGGCCACCGCGGTTCGTCGCCGAGGCGGAAGCCCTTGGCCAGCGCCTCCTCGAGGTGCGTGAGGGCCTTGAGGTCCAGCCCGCTCAGTTCCTCCGACCCGTCCATGTAGGCGGTCGCGTTCCCGGGGAGCTCACGCAGCAGTACGACGGAGGGGCCCGCGGGCACGGTCCGTACCCCCAGCACCCGGAAGCCGGTCCCCGGCACGAAGACGATCTCCTCGTACGTCTCCGTGGTGCCGCCCGGCCGGTCGAGCAGTTGCCGTACCTTGCGTCCGGTGACGGACCAGATCGCGTAGCGCACGGGTGCCCCGGTGGGAAGCGCCGAGGATCCGGCCAGGGCGCTGACCGGGGCGGGGTCGTGCAGCAGCGTGCCGACCGCCGGTCCGGGGCCGTCGGCGTCCCCGCCGCGCAGGGCCACGCCCCGGTAGGAGGGCAGCCGGCGCAGCGCGGACGCCAGACAGCCGGCGTAGGGCAGCAGGCGTCCCCCGCCGGTGCGCAGGTCCCGGATCAACTCGCGGTGGTGCAGCGGCCCTTCCTCGGCGGTGAGGTAGGCGTGCGCGGCGACGAGGTCGGTCCGCGCCGCCTCCAGCTCGTGACCGCGCAGCGCGGGCATCCGGGTGAGCACCCGCGATACGGCGGCGGCGTGCCCCTCCCAGGCACCGGCCGCGGCGTCCCGGAACGCGGCACGCTCGGCGGCCCCGCTGACATGCCCGGGCACGAACGGGAGGGCGGCGCGGCGCGGCGCGGGCGTCTCACCGGCCCGCCTCCGCGGTCCCTTCCCCGCCTCGGCACGCACGGCCCGGCCACCGTCCGGCCCTGGACCGCCCCGCTCACCGGCGGCGCGCCCCGCCCCGGCCGAGGAGGCGGACCGAGGCCCTGCGGTCCCCGGCCCCGCCCTGTCGTCCGGTGCCGCACCGGGCCCGGAAGCCCCCTGCCCGCTCCCCGCGCCGGCCCCGGCCTCCGGTGACGCGGCAGTCGCGGACCCCTCGGCGGGCCGCCCCTCCGGACGGGCCTCCGAGGACACGACGGGCGCGGACGCCCCGCGCTCCGCTTCCCCGGGTCCGGCACCCTCCGACGGAGACCCCGGCGCACCCGCCGCTCCCCCGGCACCGGCGGCCCCGCCCACCGGAGGGGAATCCGGCGACGGGACAGGCCCACCCTCCCGAAGGGGCTCCGGCGGCGCGCCCACCGGCCGACCAGGAGCATCGGCATCCGCTCGGGGCTCCGGGGACGCCACGGGCGCGGTGGCCGAAGAGCCGCCGCCGACACCGCTCACCTCGGCGGCGGGCGGGGGCACCGGCACCCCGGACTCGGCAGCAGCCACACCGTCGGGTCGGGCCACCCCGCCTCCGGGCCCGGCGGCCGACGGACCACTCACAGCCGTACCGGGCCGACGGGTCACCCCGGCGCCGGGCCCGACGGCCGGAAGGGCAGTGGCCGTACCGGCCCCACGCCCCACCCCACCGGACACCGAAGCCCCACCGGACACCGAAGCCTCACCGGGCCCCCCGGCCTGCGGGCCGGCGGCAACTCTGCCGGGCCCCCGGCCCGGCACACCGGCCGACAACCCCTCACCGGGTCCGGCGACCGACGGACCACCAACGCCCGTACCAGGCCCCCGACCCGGCACACCGGGCGGCACAACACGGCCGGGCCCCCCGGCCTGCGGGCCGGCGGCAACCCTGCCGGGCCCCCGGCCCGGCACACCGGCCGACAACCCCTCACCGGGTCCGGCGACCGACGGACCACCAACGCCCGTACCAGGCCCCCGACCCGGCACACCGGGCGGCACAACACGGCCGGGCCCCCCGGCCTGCGAGCCGGCGGCAGGCCCGGCAGTGGCCGTACCGGGCCCGTGGGTCACGGTCGGTACAGCCCGACCGGGCCCGGCAGCCGGCAACGCAGCGGCCGGGCCGGACCCGTGGGTCACCCGCCCGGGCTCCGCAGCCGTCCCCGGGCGCGAGGACCGGCCGGTGGTGACGTAGCGGATGTTCGGTATGCCGTGTTCCGCGGCCAGGCGGCGCAGGGCACCGTCACCCGCCAGGAGCCTGCCGCGGACCAGCAGGGTGGTGCGTGACCGGACGTCGGTGCCGAGGCCGCGCACGAGGCGGGACAGCGCGGGCAGCAGGGAGCCGTCCAACGGCTGCCCCGGCATGCCCAGTTCGATGGCGCACACCTCCGGGTCGACGGCCGGTCCGAGCGGCCCGGGACGGGGACCGTCCGGTGCCCACAGGGCGAGGCCGGCCCGGGTCACCGTCGCCTGCCAGCGATCCGTCAGCCGTACCGTCCCCCGCTCGCTGCCGCCGAGGATCCAGTCGGGCGGGTGGAGCTCCGTCGGCCTGGGTACGGGAGCCCGCCCCTCCGGGTCGACCGGCCCGCAGACCACGGACGACACGAACGGCCGCCAGCTCGGCCTGCCGTCCCACCCGACCAGCGTGGCCCGGGGAGGCGTTCCGGGCGGTGCGTGGTCGTCGAGCAGCGGCAGGCCGGTGAGCACCTCCACCTCGGTGCCCAGCAGGTCGGCGACCGACTGCCCCAGCCGCAACAGGTCACGCCGGCCGCCGGGCGCGAGCCGGGCGCGGGCGCGCTCCCCCTCCGGCAGCCCCGCGAGCACGGCGGCGACCTCGTCGGCGGCGACGTCCTCCGCCTGCGGGGCGCCGACCAGTACCGTCAGGTGCTCGAAGTCGACGGGCACGGAGAAGCACAGGTCGTCGGGGGCCGGCCCGGGCGCCTCGGCCGGGCGGATCACCACGCCCGCCGGGACACGGTCCACGACACAGCCGCCGGCCGTGCGCGCGGGCACCCCGTCCAGCGCCTCCTCCCAGACGGGCGCCGGTGCGCGCCGGCCCGCCTTCCGGGGCTTCTCACCGGGCGCGAACCGCCACCACGCACAGCCGGGGTGGGAGTCGCCGTGGACGAAGAGCGCGCCGCCGGGCGTGATCAGGACGGCCCCGTCCGGAGCCGTCACCTCCAGTTCCCAGGCGTCCGCGATCCTGCGGGCGACGCTGGGCCGGTCCGGCCGGTCGTCACCGGCGCCGGACATCACGAGCCGGACCCGGTCGGTGCCCCGCGCGCGGAGGGAGTCGAGGAGCGCGCCCAGCCGGGCCCAGTGGTCGGCGTCGGGCGCCCCGCCCCCGGCGGCGGAACCCACGATCACCGTGACGACGTCCTCCTCCCCGCCGACGGCGCCCGCCACTTCGGCGACGACGTCCAGGGGGAACGAGTCGTCGTCGACCGAGCGCACCAGCAGCACGCCGTCGACGTCCTCGACCGGAGGGCCACCGGCGCCCCGGTTGCCGGTGGCGTTCGCACCGCCGGCCGGACTCGCCGTGCCGCGGCGACCCGTACCGGCGCCGGACCTGCGTCCCCGGCCCGGCATCACGGACGACCAGCGGCTCACGCGTCCGTCCCCCGGACCGGGTGCACGGCCTCGGTCAGCACCCGCGCGGTACGGCCCGCGGGCGCGGCGGCGGAGGCCCGCTCCCCCGCACCGTCCCGGACCGCGTCGCGCACGGCGTCGGGGTCCAGCAGCATGCTCACCGCGGCCGAGGGGTTCAGATACAGCGCGTGCCCCTCGGGAACGCGCGTCAAGAGGTCGTCGACGCCGACGAGTTCGAAGGCGAAACGCCCGGACGCGTGCAGGAACACCGACGAGGTGAACACCGGCACCACCGGCGTCCCGTCCGACGCCGCCGCACTCAGCGGACCGCCGCCCGGCGCCGTCAGCACGGCCACCTCGCGGCCCGCCAGTGCGGCCGGCACCGCCTCGCCGGGTCCGTATCCGGTCGACGCGAGCTGGACGGCTCGGTCCACCTCGTCCTCCGGCTCGGGCCAGCCGAGCGCACGCGGGGACGGCCGGTAACCGGGGTTGTCCTCCCACTCGACGATCTCGCCGTCGAGGCCGGACCGCCACCGGCCGGTCATCGCCCACTCCGGGGGCTTCCCCTCCCCGGACCACATCGGGTCGACCACCCCCAGCCAGTGGTCCGGGGCGAGGCGGCCCGCCTCACGGATGTCGTCCGGAACGGGCGGAAGCGCCTCGTCCTGCTGGCTCATCGCTGTCCTCATTCGGTGGATCGGGACGACGGTGCGGTCCATGCCGGGTCGTCCGGGTCGTCGTGCCAGAGGAGGCGGCGCGCGGTCGCGGCGTCCGTGACGACTCCGGTGAGCAGTCCGGACCTCAGTACGGCGCGGACCGCCCCGGTGCCGCGTCCACCGGCCGTGACCCCGATCAGCTCCGCGACGCCACGGAGTTCGTCGGCGCCGACGGCGATCGTGCGGGCGTTCAGCTCGGTGGGAATCACCCGGCCCGCGGCGTCCAGCACGTGGCCGGCCACCTCGGCGCACGCTCCCGCCTCCCGGAGCGTCTCCCGCTCCCGCTCGGACAGGGCGTCGTACACCGTGGAGTGCGGGGCGTCCCACGCCGTGATGCCGACGACGGCCTTGGTGACCAGGCCGAACCGGTCCAGCGTCTCGGCGGTGGCGGGCTGGCTGCGCAGGAGGGCGGCCGTCACGGCGTCGGGCAGGAGGAACGGGGTGTGGAGCGGGAACGCCCTGCCCCCGCCCGCCGCGGCCGTACGGCGGACCGCGGCGATCGCGGCGTCATGGGCGAGGTCCCGCCCGTGCACCCCGGTCAGCTGGACCACGTCACAGAGCGGCAGCCGGGCGACCGCCTCGCTCAGCGCGTCCACCACGTGGCTGCCGTCCAGCCCGAGGACGTCGCCCTCCTCGGCGATCTCCGAGATCAGCCGGGCCGCCGCCGTGCCGAGCCAGCGCCCGCTCTGCCGCTGGTCCGCCGACGCCGCCGTACCACCCTCGCCGCGGCCCAGGTTGACGACGATGCCGTGCCGGAGTCCGAACCGCTCGGTCAGCGCCCGTCCGAGCGGGACGTCGATCTCGGCCGGGACGGTGATGTCGATCCGCACGATGTCGTGGGCCACGGCCGCGTCGAGGAGCCGGGCCACCTTGAACCGGCTGATGCCGAACTCCTTGGCGATCTCCACCTTCGACCGCTGCTCCAGGTAGAAGCGCCGGGCGACGGCGGCGGCGAGGAGCGTGTCGATCGGTGCGGGTAACGCCACCACCTCAGCCGGTTCGGCCATGTCGTCTCTCCGCGCTCTCATCGGTCGTCAGCTCACGCCACTTCTCCGGCTAGTTCATCTGTGCGAAGTGAGCAGAACATGACGGAGAAGCGACGTCGGAGTGACACCGGAGGCGTCAGTGACCGCTGGGACCGGACTTCCCGCCTTCCGGACGGGTCGTCCGTGCCAGGGTGGGGAAGAAAACATTCGACTCCCCTCCCCCCACCAGCACCTCAGGGAGCCCCATGCTGCGCGGCATCGACGTGAGTGCGTACCAGCCGTCCTCGTACGGCACCGACGGCCTGTCCTTCGTCTTCATCAAGGCGACGGAGGGCCGTTCGTACGCCAACCCCAAGCTCTCGGCCCAGACGAAGAGGGCCCGCGACGCCGGTCTGGTCGTCGGTTTCTACCACTTCCTCTGGCCGGGCAACCTCACGGCCCAGGCGGAGTACTTCGTGAGGAAGGCCCCGGAGAAGCGGGGCGACATCCTCGCGGTCGACTGGGAGACGACGGGCGAGGGAACGCGGGCGAGCAACGCGGAGAAGGACCGCTTCATCCGGAAGGTGAAGGAGTTGCGGCCCCACAACAAAGTCATTCTGTATTGCAATCGGAATTTCTGGCTGAACGTCGACACGACGTCCTACGACGGTGACGGCCTCTGGATCGCCGACTACGTCACCGCCGGAGAGCCCCGCATCCAGGCCACGTGGCGCTTCCACCAGTACACCGACGACCCACTGGACAAGAACGTCGCGGACTTCTCCAGCAGGTCGGCGTTGGAGGAGTGGGCCGAGGACGCCTAGCCCCCGGCGCCCACTCCCGGATCACGCCTACTTGTTCAGGTGCGCCCAGAACTCGTCGAAGGACAGGAGCTTGTCGCCGTTCAGGTCCTGGGACCTGATCACGGCCTCGGCGACCGCCTCGGTGACGTTCCAGTCCCCGCCCTGGGCCAGGGCGGTCTTGAACTCGGCAGCGGTGATGAACCCGTCCCCGTCCGTATCCATCCGCTCGAACTGCTTGCGCGCTTCCTCGATGTCCGCCACCGGTCCGCCCCTCATCTCGTACTTTGCCATCTTGTTGACGCAGGTCAGATTATCGGGCCAGCTGAGACTCCAGTGCGGCGACCACCCACCCGAACCGCTCCTCGTAGGCGGCGGGCGGCTCCACACCGTTCACGATCGCGGACAGCTCGCGGTAGCGGGCGAGGCGTACGTTCGTCGCCGACGCGAGCCGTTCCAGTACGACGGCCGGGTCGGCGTCGCCGATCAGCTCGCGCAGGACGCCGGCGGCGCGGGGCGAGTCGGGGGCGACGCCGTCCCTGATCGCCCCGCCCGCGAGCTGCACGAGCCGGCTCATGAACCACAGGGAGCTGCCGGAGGGGACGTCCGGGCCCCGGTCCGCCGCGTTGAACTCGATCATCCTGCGCATCGTCGCCCGGAACCCCGGGTCCTGGATCAGCTCGGCCAGCTCCACCCAGGCGTCCACCTGCTCGGGGGTGGGGTCGTCGGGCAGGTCGGCCGCGGCGAAGCGCAGGCGGGTGCGGATGTCGGGGTCCGCCGTGTCGATGCCGTCGAAGACCTCCGCCATGAAGTCCTCGATGATGCGCCTGCGCTCGGCCGTCGACAGTCGGGCCAGCTTGTTCATGAGTGTCGTCTCCTCAGCGGTCGAGCCGCGTCGTGCCACGGTCGACAGCACCGCGCGGGTCACCTTGAGCGACCGGATCTGCGCGTCCAGCGCGGCCACGTGCGCCACCGCGACCCGCGCGACCGTGGTCTCGCCGGTCAGCACCCGGCGTACGTCGGCGAGGCCGAGGCCCAGCTCGCGCAGGGTGCGGACCAGTTCCAGGCGGGCGACGGAGCCGGCGTCGTAGAGCCGGTACCCGCCCGCGGAACGGGCCACCGGGGGCAGGGCGCCCTCGTCCGACCAGTAGCGGATGGTGCGCACGGACAGTCCGGTGGCCCGGGCGAGCTCGCCGATGGTGAGAAGTCCGGTGCCGTCGTCGGTCATGTCCGGGAGTCTGGGCCTTCCAGCGGCTGGAGACTCAAGTCACGCGGGTGAGGACGTCCCTCAAGAATCCTCAGGAGCCCTCAGCGGTCCGTCACGCGGATTTCGAACCAGGTGGTCTTGCCGCGGGGCAGCAGGTCGACGCCCCAGCGGTCGGCGAGCTTGTCGACGAGGAAGAGGCCCCGGCCGCTGATGTCCATGGGCTGGACCGGCATGAGACAGGGCAGTCCGCGGGACGGGTCGCGGACCTCGATCCGGATCCAGCCGCGCCGGTGGCGCATACGGAGGCCGAAGACGCGGGCGCCGGTGTGCCGTACCGCGTTGCCGACCAGTTCGGAGACGAGCAGGACGGCGTCCTCGGCGGTCCTGGCGGTGAGGCCCCACTCCCGCAGGACGACCACCTGGACGAGCCGGCGGGCGGTGGCGGCGGACTCGGGACGGGACGGCAGCGGAACTTCCGCCTCCGTCGGATTGCCGAACAACTCCAGCGCCTTCAGGGCGCGTTCGTCATCGGCCGTCGGCGACCAGTGCGACGCTGTCGCACGTCCGTCTCCCCGCGGCTGTTCCATACCATCCAGCCCCGCCATGCCCCCATCATGGCCGTCCGCGGGGTCCTCGGGGGCCGTTCCGGGGGAATACGCCCCCCGTACGCTCCCGCCCGACAAGGGGCCGATGGCATATGCCGATGGCACTTCGGAGCTTCCGGAATCCCGTCCGAGCTGGTGAAACGGCTCGCTCTCAGGCAATCGACGGGCTCCCTCGACACGAACGGCTTAAGGGTGCACCAAGGCTCCCACAAACCGCCCCATCGAGGGAACCCAATCAGACATCACGTCAATTGCAAGCCTCCGGACGGCTTTTCACCGGAACTTCGCCTTGCCCGGCCCCTCCTCCACGAAGCTGCGCATCCCCCGCTCACGGTCCTCGGTGGCGAACAGGCCCGCGAACCAGTTGCGTTCGACGGCGAGGCCGGTGTCGATGTCCGTCTCAAGCCCGGTGTCGACCGACTCCTTGGCCGCGCGCAGTGCGATCGCCGGCCCCTGGGCCAGCTTCGCGGCCCACGCGTGCGCCTGCGCGTAGACCTCGTCGGCGGGCACCACCCGGTCCACCAGGCCGAGCGCCAGCGCCTCGTCGGCCCGCACCTGGCGGCCCGTGAAGATGAGGTCCTTGGCCTTGGAGGGGCCGATCAGCCGGGACAGCCGCTGGGTGCCGCCCGCGCCCGGGATCAGGCCGAGCAGGATCTCGGGCTGGCCCAGCTTGGCGTTCTCCCCGGCGATCCGGTAGTCGGCGCACAGCGCCAGCTCGCACCCGCCGCCCAGCGCGTACCCGGTGACGGCGGCCACGACCGGCTTGGGGATACGGGCCACGGCCGTGAAGGAGTCCTGGAGGGCCTTGGAGCGCAGGACCATCGCCGCGTGGTCCATGGCCTGCATCTCCTTGATGTCCGCACCCGCCGCGAACACCTTCTCCCCGCCGTGGATCACCACGGCACGCACGTCCTCGCGCCGCGTGACCTCCTCGGCGAGCTCCTTCAACCGGTCCTGCGTGGCGACGTCCAGCGCGTTCATGGGCGGCCGGTCCAGCCGCAGCGTGCCGACGCCTTCGGCGACTTCGAGATGTACGGTCATGCTCCGCAGGTTAGCGGTCGTTCACACGCGGGGACACCGCGGGCCGGCCGGGCGACCTCCGCCAGGCCGAAGTGGGCCTTACGCCACCGCGCACGAGTTCGCACAGCGTGTGAAGTGACGGCGCGAAGTAACCGCCCACATCGAGCAGGACGACCCGTAACCCTGCCGCCTTGACCTCGATGTACCACACCGCACGATCGGGCTCCGTGAACAGCTCCCGCGACAGCTTGTCGCACACGTGGGGACCGGGCGCCAACCTGCCCTCCACGACGCAGCTCAAGGAGGGATTCGACGCCTCGAACGCGACGATCCGGAAAGCACTGCGGCTCCTCAAGGACGAGCAGTTCGTGGTAAGTCGCGCCGGGGCCGCCGTCACCGTTCGCGAACACCGGCAGCGAACGATGCGCCCAGCCGCGTACATGGCCCCCACGGAGCCGGGACAGCCGTACCGCTGGCTGGCCGAGGCCGCGAAGCTCGGTGCCCCGGCGCACAGCACGCTGCTGGGCGTGGTGGAGATCCGGCCGCCGGCCGATGTCGTGTCCGCACTGAGTCTCGACGACGCCGAGGCCGCGGTACTACGTCATCAGGTCCTGTCCATCGCCAGGGACACCGCCCTCACGGCCAAGCGGAAGATCAAGGGCGGCACCCCGACGCTCCTCGGCCGACTCTGGTTCCCACCACGCCTGAGCGTGGACCGGGTCTCGGCCAGGGCCCCCACCCAGGAGCAGCATCAGGCCCTGAACCTGCCCAGCGACCTCCCCGCGCTCCGCCCCTGCGCGTCGTCCACAGCGATGACGAACGCCCCGTGGAAGCCACCGTCATGGTCAAGGCGGGCCACCTGTACGAGCTTCAGTACGAGTTCACGCCTGGCTGAGAGATGAGCGGCAGCAAGGCCACGCCCTCGATCCTGCGTTCCCGCGGGTGCGGGGATGGTCCCCTGATCAGGACGGATCGCAACGGTGTCCGGTCCTGCTCCCCGCACCCGCGGGGATGGTCCCCGGCCGCTGCTCGGGTCCGACCCGACCACTCCCTGCTCCCCGCACCCGCGGGGATGGTCCCTGGAGCGAGTGACCCGGTGTCGGCGGTCACCCCTCGGCGGCACCGGTTCCCGCCGCGGAGGAGCTGCCGCCCAGCCCCGGGATCAGCACCGCCGCCACCGCCAGGTGCATCAGAGCGAGGGAGGCCCTGGTGCCGCCGTCCATGCCGTCGCCGGTCAACGGCAGGAAGGACACGGCCAGTACGGCGCCGGCGACCCCGGTCCAGATGGTGCGGGCGCGCCGCGCCCCGGACCGCTCCAGGACGGCCAGCAGTCCCCAGCCGGAGAGCGACGCGAGCAGCGCGACGGCCGCCACGGGCGCGGCGCCGATGTCGAGCGTCTGCTCGCCGTCGGCGATCCGCAGCCGGTGCCCCAGCAGCGGATCCGTGACCAGCCACACCAGGACGGGGGCCAGGACGGCCAGGGCCGTCACCCCCGGTCGCCTTCTCCGCGCGCTCACTCGGTGCTCCCCGAGAGCGCCCCGTGCAGGAAGACCTCCACCAGTTCCTGTGGGGTCAGGTCGGGCTCGTCCTCCGTACGGGGCTGGGTGAAGAGCAGCCCGAAGAAGAGGGCCGCGATCTGCTCCGGCGGCCGGCGCAGGGCGGCCCTGTCCGGCTCCAGCAGTTCCGCGAGGGCCGCGCGGATGCGGGCCGTCGACTCGTCGCGGCCCGCGCCGCGCACCGTGCCGGGGTGCTTGCCGCCGCGGTGCCCCAGCGAGCCGATGATCGCGCCCATCCTGGACATGTGCGCCTGCAGTGCCTCGGCCGCCTCCGCGAGCCGGTCGGGCAGCGGCTGGGACACGTCGATCGCGTCGAGCTCGCGGACCGCGTGCTCGGGGGAGAGCGCCTCGGCCACACAGGCCTGCAGCAGCTCGTCCTTGTCGGCGAAGACCCGGAAGATCGTGCCCTCGCCGATGCCCGCGGCGCGGGCGATCTTCGCGGTCGTCACCGCGGCGCCGTACTCGGCGATCAGCGGGATCGCGGTCCGGATGATCATCTCGCGGCGCTGCTCCGGCGACATGGCGGCGGCGCGACGACGGGTGGTCTGGCTCTCCTTGGGTGCTGTCATGACCGCGAGAATACGGAGTGAGTACTCACTCCGTCAATGAGTGAGCACTCACTCCGTTCATTTCCCCCTTTCACGCCCGACCGGGAAAAGGCGACGGCGGGGCCGTGCGGCCCCGCCGTCGCCGATCGGGCACGGAGTGCCCCGTGTCCCTACGCCTTCCACTTCTCCCAGGACATGTTCCAGCCGTTGAGGCCGTTGTCCGGGGCGATGGTGGCGTCGTTGGAGTTCTTGACGACCACGACGTCACCGATCATCGACTGGTTGAAGAACCAGGCCGCCGGTGCCTCCTTGTCCCAGCCGCCGCGGACGTCGCGCAGGCCGACGCAGCCGTGGCTGGCGTTGCGGTTGCCGAAGGCGTCGCCGCCCCAGTAGTTGCCGTGCAGGAAGGTGCCGGAGGTGGACAGGCGCATGGCGTGCGGGACGTCCTTGATGTCGTACTCGCCGCCGTAGCCGACCGTCTCGCCGTTCATCCGGGTGACCGTCAGCTTCTCGCTGATGACCATCTCGCCGTTCCAGGTCTCGTAGCCGGGCGCGCCGGTGGTGACCGGGACGGTCTTGAGGAGCTTGCCGTCCCGCATGACCTTCATCGTGAGCTTCTTGGCGTCGACGACGGAGACCTGCTCGCGGCCGATGGTGAAGGAGACCTTCTTGGACTGCTTGCCGTAGACGCCGTCGCGGCCCTCGACGCCGTCGAGGTTGAGGTCGACGGTGACCTTGGTGCCGGCCTTCCAGTACTTCTCCGGGCGGAAGTCGAGGCGGTCGTTGCCGAACCAGTGGCCCTCGACCTCGACGGCCGGCTCGGTGGTGATGCGGATGGCCTTCTCGACGTCCTCGGGCTCGGTGATGCCCCGGGTGAAGCGGAGCGAGAACGGCATGCCCACGCCGACCTTGGAGCCGTCCTCGGGGGTGAAGGTGCCGACGAAGGTGTTCTTCGGTGTCAGCGTGGTGAAGCTGGAGTCCTCGGCCGCGGTGCGGCCCTCGGAGTCCTTGGCTACCGCGTGCACCGTGTACTTGGTGGCGGCGGCCAGGTGGGTGGACGGCGTCCAGGTGGCGCCGTCGCCGGATATCTCGCCGTCGATCCTGCCGCCGTCCGGGTTCTTGACGACGACCTCGGTCAGCTTGCCCTTGCTCGCGTTCACCTTCAGCGCGCCGCTGGTCTCGACGGACTTCGCGCCGTCCTCGGGCGCGATGCCGACCACGGCCTCGGACTGCTTACTCTGCGCGGCGGTGGAGTCCTTGCCCTTGCCGTCGCCCGAGCCGGAACCCGACTCCGACCCTCCGCCGCCGCAGGCGGTCACCGCCAGCATCACGCCGAGCGTCAGCGCCGCCAGCCTCCTGCCGCCCCGCCCTCGCGCGCCGACCGGCGTCGCCCCCGATATGGGCCCCACGTTCAACTTGTTCTCCCCTCGGCGGGCCCATGGCCTGGCCGGGTCCCGCGCCCCCGCGCGCCCCTCGCGCGCTCGGCGCATAGTAACCACAGGCCAGGGGCGTTCGAGGCGGCGGGTTTGTCACCGTTCCGTTCCAAGTTCAACGGCCCGTCCGAGGGTTCGGGTCAGCGCCGCTTCACCGCGCTGCCCGCCGTCCACTCCTTCCAGTTCATGTTCCAGCCGCCGAGGCCGTTGTCCGGGGCGACCTTCCTGTCCTTGCTGTTGACGACCTCGACGACGTCGCCGATGAGGCTGCGGTCGAAGAACCAGCCCGCCGGGGTGCCCGCCCCGCCGCCCTTCACATCGCGCAGGCCGACGCAGCCGTGGCTGACGTTGGAGCCGCCGAAGACGTCGGTGTCGGCCCAGTAGTTGCCGTGCAGGAAGGTCCCGGAGTTGGTCAGCCGGATGGCGTGCGGGACGTCGGGGATGTCGTACTCGCCGCCGAAGCCGACCGTGCGGCTGTTCATGCGGGTGACCTCGAGCATCTCGGTGATCACCATCTTGCCGTTGTACGTGGGCGTCTTCCGCGCCCCCGCCGTGATCGGCACGGTGGCCAGCAGCTCCCCGTCCCGTCGCACGCGCATGGTGTGCGCGGTGGCGTCGACCACCGACACCTGGCTGCGGCCGACGGTGAAGGTGAAGGTGCGGTGCTGGAGGCCGTAGACGCCGGGCGCTCCCTCGACGTCGCGCAGGTCCAGGCCGACGGTGACCTCGGTGCCGGGCTTCCAGTAGTGCTCGGGGCGGAAGTCGAGGCGGGAGCCGCCGAACCAGTGCGGGCGGATCTCGACGGCCGGGCGGGCGGTGACGCGGACGGCGCGTTCCACGGCCGCGCGGTGGGTGATCTTCCGGTTGAACTCCAGGGAGACGATCATGCCGGTGCCGACGGTGGAGCGGTCCTCCGGGGCGACGTAGCCGATGAAGCGTTCCTCCGGGACATGGGTGGTGAAGGTGGTGTGCCGGGCGGAGCGGCGTCCGTCACCGTCCACGGCCACCGCGTCGACGGTGTACTTCGCGGCCAGCGCCAGCCGTGCTTCGTCGGGCTTCCAGGTCAGCCCGTCGCCGGAGATCCGCCCGGGGACCCGCGACTCCCGCGCGTCCTGTTCCACGACGACCTTCACCGACTCCAGCCGTCCGTCCGGCACGCGCACCCGCAGCGCCGAGTCGGGGCGTACGTCCTTGCCGCCGTCGCCGGGCGACACCCGGATGACGTCCTCGGCGGCCGGGGGGCCGAACGCCCCGCCGACGGTGCCGTCCGCGGTGCAGCCGGCGGCTCCGGTCAGCAGTCCTGCCCATGTCACTACGGCGGCCAGCGCGGCCCTCGCGCGCCGTGCGCGCCCTTGTACGTACCTCACGCGGTACCCAACGACGGGCCTCGCCTCCGGAAACGACCATGCCGCCCCCGGGGAAACGTGAGTGCGAGGCACGCTCTGGGCAGAACAGTGGGAGGACGACGCGCCGGGGAGCCGCGGCCGGAGCCGATGGAACGGGCCGTACACCCCTGTCCGCCGTCGTCCCCCACGAGCCGCGGGAGGCTGACAGGTGTCCAGCGCAGCCGAGCAGGAGGCGGTGGCCTCGGAGCGGGCCACCGGGGACGGGCGCCCGGCCGCCGTCGTGAACGGCGCGCGGCCGGTGCCGCCCGTGCCCACGGTGCCGGTTCGGCCGGGCCGGCCGACGCCGCTGGGTGCCCGGTTCCGGGCCGGCCCGGACGGGGTGGCGGGGACCAACTTCGCGTTGTGGGCGGGCGGGGCGGAGGGGGTCGAGCTGTGCCTGTTCGACGAGCGGGGCAAGGAGAGCAGGGCCCGGCTCACCGAGCTGACGCACGAGATCTGGCACGGTTTCGTGCCGGGGGTGCTGCCCGGGCAGCGCTACGGCTACCGGGTGCACGGCCGCTGGGACCCGTGGACCGGCGCCCGCTGGAATCCGGCGAAGCTGCTCCTTGACCCGTACGCGCGTGCGGTCGACGGCGACTTCGGGCTGCCGCCGGAGGTGTACGGGCACGTCCGCGACTGGCCCGAGCAGCACGTCGCGGACACCGTGCGCGACGACCGGGACTCCGCGCCGTACGTCCCCAAGGGCGTGGTCGTCCACGACGGCGGACCCGACGACGAATGGACGTACGACCGCCGGCCGAAGACGCCGTGGGCGGACTCGGTGATCTACGAGCTGCACGTCAAGGGCTTCACGCGGCGGCACCCCGGCATCCCGGAGGAGCTGCGCGGCACGTACGCCGGCCTCGCGCACCCCGCGGCGATCGAGCACCTGGTGAGGCTGGGCGTCACTGCCGTGGAGCTGCTGCCGGTGCACCAGTTCGCGCACGAGGACCATCTGCTGCGGCGGGGGCTGCGCGACTACTGGGGCTACAACTCCATCGGCTACTTCGCCCCGCACGCCGGTTACGCGGCCTCCGGGACGAGGGGGCAGCAGGTCGGCGAGTTCAAGCGGATGGTGCGGGCCCTGCACGCGGCCGGGATCGAGGTGATCCTCGACGTGGTCTACAACCACACCGCCGAGGCGGGCGAGTTGGGCCCCACGCTCTCCCTGAAGGGCGTCGACAACCGCGGCTACTACCGCCTCCAGCCCGACGCGCGCAGGTACGCCGACTACACCGGCTGCGGCAACACCCTCCACGTCGTCCAGCCGCACGTCCTGCGTCTGATCACGGACTCCCTGCGCTACTGGGTGACGGAGATGGGCGTCGACGGCTTCCGCTTCGACCTGGCGGCGGCGCTGGCCCGCTCGATGCACGACGTCGACATGCTCTCCCCGTTCCTCGCGGTGATCGCCCAGGACCCGGTGCTGCGCAGGGTGAAGCTGATCGCCGAGCCGTGGGACGTCGGCTCCGGGGGCTACCAGGTGGGCGCGTTCCCGCCGCTGTGGACGGAGTGGAACGACCGCTACCGCGACGCCGTACGGGACTTCTGGCGGCACGCGCTGCCGGACGTACGGGAGATGGGCTACCGGCTGTCCGGGTCCAGCGACCTGTACGCCTGGGGCGGGCGGCGGCCGTACGCCTCGGTCAACTACGTCACCGCGCACGACGGTTTCACCCTGCGGGACCTCGTGTCGTACGGGCGCAAGCACAACGAGGCGAACGGCGAGGGCAACCGGGACGGCACGGACGACAACCGCGCCTGGAACTGCGGTGCGGAGGGGGAGACGCGGGACGAGGACGTACGGGCCCTGCGGCGGCGGCAACTGCGGAACCTGCTGACCACGCTGCTGCTGTCGACGGGCGTGCCGATGCTGGTCGCGGGCGACGAGATGGGCCGCACCCAGCGCGGCAACAACAACGCCTACTGCCAGGACAACGAGATCGGCTGGGTGGACTGGACACTCCTGGACGACCCGGACTGGCGGCCCCTGCTGGAGCTGACCTCCCGGCTGATCGCCCTGCGCCACCGGCACCCGGTGCTGCGCCGCCGGGCCTTCTTCTCCGGCCGCGCGCACTCCGCGGACGGGCTGCGCGACCTGGCCTGGTTCACCCCGCGCGGCACGGAGATGACCGAGGAGGACTGGTACGCGCCGGCCGCCACGCTCGGCATGTACCTCTCCGGGCGGGACATCCCGGGGCGCGACGAGCACGGGGCGCCGATCCTCGACGACAGCTTCCTGACCGTCCTGCACGCGGGGCACGACCCGGTGGAGTTCGAGCTGCCGGGGCCGCCGTGGGCGGAGCGGTACGAGGTGGTCGTGGACACCGGGCGGGAGGAACAGGACCGGGCACCGGGCGTGGAGCACCGGGCGGGGACACGGATCACCGTGCCGGGACGGTCGGTGCTGCTGCTGCAGGTGCGGGCCTGACCGGCGGTGGCGCCCCGGTCAGCCGAGGATGCCCCGGTCGTACGCCACGGCCACCGCCGCCGCGCGGTCCTTGGCGCCGAGCTTGCCGAAGATGTGGGTGAGGTGGGTCTTCACGGTCGCCTCGCTGATGAACAGTTCGCGGGCGATCTCGCGGTTGGACGTGCCCTTGGCGACCAGGGCCAGTACCTCGCGCTCGCGGGCGGAGAGGGACTCGCTGCCGGGGGCCGCGGGTGTGCGGACGGCGGAGACCAGACGGGAGGCGACGGCCGGGGAGAGCACCGTACGTCCCCGGGCCGCGGCACGGACGGCGGTGAACAGTTCCTCGCGCGGGGCGTCCTTGAGCAGATAGCCGGTGGCGCCCGCCTCGATGGCGGGGATCGTGTCGGAGTCGGTGTCGTACGTGGTCAGCACCAGCACCCGTGCGCGGGCGCCCCGGCGGGACAGTTCCCGGATGGCGTCGACGCCGCCCCCGCCCGGCATCCGGAGGTCCATGAGGATCACGTCCGGGTCCAGGGCGGCGGCCCGCTCCAGCGACTCGACGCCGTTCGCGGCCTCGCCGAGGACGCGGAATCCGGGCGCGGAGTCGAACATGCCGCGCAGACCGTCCCGTACGACGGGGTGGTCGTCGACGACGAGGAGGGAGATCACGGCTTCATCGGTCACGGCTTCATCGGTCATGGCGGACCAACGGTACGCGAGCGGAGACCGCCGTACCGCCGCCCGGTTCGGTTTCGACGGTGAGCGCCCCGGCGACGCGTTCGGCGCGGGCCCGCATGCCGTCGAGGCCGAAGCCGCCGGTGGAAGTGCGCGCGGGGACGGCGAGCGGGTCGAAGCCCCGGCCGTCGTCGCGGATGTCGAGGGTGACCTCGTCGCCCATGTAGGACAGGGTGACGCCGACCCGGGTGGCGCCGGCGTGGCGGGCTGCGTTGGACAGGGCCTCCTGGCCGATGCGCAGCAGGGTGGCCGCCACCTCGTCGTGCAGCGGCTCGGCGATGCCGGTGACCGTGAACCCGGCCCGTACGTCCGTGCGTTCGCCCCACTCCGTGACGGTCTTCTTCAGGGCGTCCGGCAGTCCGTCGTCGGCGAGGGCGGCCGGGGAGAGGTTGTGCACGGAGCGGCGGGCCTCGCCGAGGCTGTCGCGGGCCAGGGTGAGGGCCCGGTCCATGTGGGTGCGGCTCAGGGCCGGGTCCGGAACGGCCGCCGCGACCCGGAGCTGGGCGATGATGCCGGTCAGGCCCTGGGCGAGGGTGTCGTGGATCTCGGCGGCCAGCCGCCGGCGCTCGTCGGCGACGCCGGCCTCCCGGGCCTGGACGAGGAGTTGGGTGTGCAGGGCGGCGTTCTCGTCCAGGGCCTGCTGCAACGCCTTGTTGGTGCGCTCGAGTTCGGCGATGGTCTCCAGCCGGGCCCGGCCGCGGGCCTCCTCCAGGTCGGCGAAGTGACCGAAGAGGAGGACCAGCATGCTGTTGGCCGCGAGGAGGGCGCCGAACAGCGCCCAGCCCAGCCCGTCCTCCGGCGGCAGCCCGCCGGACTGGGAGCCTGCCATGGTCACGGCGGTGGCGAACAGCCCGGCTTTGCGCAGCCGGCGCGGAAGCAGGCGCTCGGTGCTGAAGTAGCCGATGACGGCGTAGAAGGCGAACAGCGGGTTCAGCCAGGTGAGGGCGAACCCGGTCGCCCAGCGCAGGGCGTAGTGCCGGGCGCCCGCGGCCGACGGTCCGGGACGGGTGCGCGCCCTCCTGCCCCACCACAGTTCCCGAGCGACCGCGGCGCCGATCAGGACACCGCACACCCCTCGTTCACCGGTGCTCATGCCGAAGACGTCGGCGGTCCCCCAGGCGAGCAGGGTGCTCATGGCCAGGAGTCCGTACGGGCCCCAGCGGTCGAACACCGCCCACCGGTCGTCGAGCGCCGTCGTCTCCGTCATGGCGTCATTGTCGGCCATGTCCGCGCGTCCCCTCCGTTTCGTCATTCCCAGCGGAACCAGCGCGCGGCCGCCACCGTGAGCAGCACCGTCCAGACCGCCAGTACCCCGAGGTGGCCCCAGCCCGGCCAGTCGCCCGCCGCCGCCTCGTTGAGGGCCTGGGCGGCGGCGCCGAACGGGGTCCAGCCGACGATGTCGGCCAGCACGTCCGGCATGGCCTCGACCGGCAGCCACACGCCCGCGCAGAACATCGCGGGGAAGAGCGCGGTCGACCCGATCGCGGTGGCGATCTTCGTGGTGCGTGACAGGGCGGAGAGCACGGCGCCCAGGGCGAGGCAGGCGAGCAGGGCGAGCAGCAGCGCGAGGAGGTAGCCCGACGGCTGCTCCGGCAGCGCCACGTCGAAGGCGAGCCGGCCGACCGTGAGGGCGGCGAGGGCGGAGAGCAGCGAGGCGCCGCCGAGCACCAGCATCTGCGCCGTGAGCAGGGCGGAGGGGCGTACCGGCGTGGTGGACATGCGGCGCAGGATGCCGTTCTCCCGGTAACCGGTGAGGGTCGGCGGCATGCCCTGGAGCCCGCCGACGATCAGTCCGAGGAGGACGGCCACCGGCACGTAGGCGTCGACCGGGCGCAGGCCGCCGAGGTTCGGGTCGGCCTCGCGGAAGGACGGGATGGAGCCCAGGACCACCAGCAGCAGGGTGGGGAAGAGCACGATCCAGAAGATGCCTCCGGGTTCGCGCCGGAAGAGGCGGAACTCGGTCCGCAGGACGGCGGTGTCGAGGACGTCGGTGCTCATGCCGTGGCCTCCGTGAGGTCCAGGAAGGCGTCGTCCAGCGTGGCGTCGGTGACGCGCAGCTGGTGGGCGGTGACGCGGGAGCGGGCGAGGAGGGTGATGACGGCGTTGACCGTCTCGTCGGTGCCGGACAGGGTGACCCGGCCGTCCTTGTGCTGGACCGACGCGAGTTCGGGCAGCGCACTCAGGTCGGCGTCGTCCAGCGGGGCGGACGGGGTGAAGCTGATGACGGTGGCGCCCGCCGAGCGGCGGATCAGCCCGGCCGGGGTGTCCAGGGCGGCGACCCGCCCCTGGTCGATCACCGCGATGCGGTCGCAGAGGCGCTGGGCCTCCTCCATGAAGTGGGTGACGAGGAGGACGGTGACGCCCCCCGTGCGGATGTCCTCGATGAGCTCCCAGGTGTCGCGCCGGGCACGCGGGTCGAGGCCCGTGGTGAGCTCGTCCAGCACCACGATCCGCGGATTGCCGATCAGGGCGAGCGCGATGGACAGGCGCTGCTTCTGACCGCCGGAGAGCTTGGCGAACCGGGTGGTCAGTTTCGGGGCGAGGCCGAGGCGTTCGGCGAGCGGGCGCCAGTCGGCGGGGCGCGGGTAGAAGGAGGCGTACAGCTCCAGGGCCTCGCGGACGGTGAGTCTGGGCTGCAGCTCGCTCTGCTGGAGCTGGGCGCCGAGGACCCGGGTGACCTCCTCGTGGTCGGCGACGGGGTCGAGGCCGGTGACACGGACGCGGCCCGCGTCGGGGACGCGCAGGCCCTCGACACACTCCACGGTGGTGGTCTTGCCGGCGCCGTTCGGGCCGAGGATGCCGAAGATCTCACCCTCCTCGACGGTGAAGGAGACACCGTCGACGGCCGCACGGCCTCCGTAGGACTTGCGCAGATCGGTGACGTCGATGACGGACATGGCTCCAGCGTCGCCGTACGGGAGCCACCGGCACATCGGCCGGTGCGCTCGAACGGGTATCGGCCGATCGGTTGATACGCGCGTACGACTTTCCCGCAGGAGCGGGTCGTAGGACCGGCGACGGAGAACTGTCCGGCCAAAACCCGGTGGGCAGCGTCAGTGGTGAACCGTAGGCTCGCTGCTGATGCCCACTACACCTTCTCCCCCGGAAACCCGCTCCGCCGTGCGTACGCTGCTGCGGCTGTGGCCGTATGTGCGGCCCGTGCGGGCACGGCTGTTCACCGCCGCGTTCATCGCGGTCGTCGCCTCCTGCATCGGGCTGGTCATCCCGCTCGTCCTGAAGTGGATGGTGGACGGGCCGATCGCCGACCGGGACCCGGCGGGGGTGTGGCTCGGCGCGCTGTACCTGCTGCTGCTCGGGCTGGCGGAGGCGGTGCTGTTCGGGTTCCGGCGGTGGCTGGTGGCGCGTCCGCTGGCGCACGTCGAGGCGGAGATGCGGGCGGGTCTGTACCGGCATCTGCAGCGGCTGCCGGTCGCCTTCCACGACCGGTGGCCGTCGGGCCAGTTGCTGTCGCGGGCCACGACGGATCTGATGCTGCTGCGGATG
This sequence comes from Streptomyces sp. NPDC020731, assembly GCF_044334705.1. Classification (NCBI taxonomy): domain Bacteria; kingdom Bacillati; phylum Actinomycetota; class Actinomycetes; order Kitasatosporales; family Streptomycetaceae; genus Streptomyces; species Streptomyces sp. NPDC020731. Next base: position 14,338 of record NZ_JBIRTN010000007.1, on the reverse strand, counting down.
TTCCTGGCCTTCCCGCTGACGTTCCTGCTGGTCAACGGGGTGACGATTCTCGTCGGCGTGATCATCATGCTGGTGCAGGACTGGATGCTGGGGCTGGTGATCCTGGTGCCGGCCGTGCCGGTGCTGATCACCTGCATGGTGTTCGAGAAGCGGTACTCCGGTGCGGCGCGGCTGGCACAGGACCAGGTGGGCGATCTGACGACGGTGGTCGAGGAGAGCGTGCTCGGCATCCGGATCATCAAGGGGTTCGGGCGGCACCGCAGTCAGGCACGGGCGTTCCGGGAGCTGTCGGGGGAGCTGCGGGGGACGGAGCTGCACAAGGCGCGGCTGCTGGCGACGATCCTGGGCGTCATCGTGACGCTGCCGGAGCTGGCGATCGGGGCGGCGTTGGTGCTGGGGGCCGTGCGGGTGGCGGACGGGGAGTTGTCCGCGGGGACGTTGGTGGCGTTCTTGTCGACCGCGCTGGCGCTGCGCTGGCCGGTGGACTCGATCGGCTTCCTGCTGGCGATGAGCCAGGAGGCGGCGACGGCGACGGAGCGGTACTTCGAGGTGATGGACGCGGAGCCGGAGTCGGGGGTGCGCGGGGGTGGGGATCGCAGCCCGGCATTGCGGGGTGCCGCTGCGCCCACCCGTGCCGCCCATGGGGGAGCCTCCCAGGCCCTTCAGGCACTGGGGGAGGCACGACTGCCCGCGGTGACGGACGGCCTGGTCTTCGAGAACGTCAGCTTCCGCTACCCCGACGCTCCGTCCGGCTCCCTGCCCGTGCTCGACCGCATCGACCTGCACATCCGCCCCGGCGAGTCCCTCGCCCTCGTCGGTGCCACCGGCAGCGGCAAGACCACGCTCACCGCTCTCGTGCCCCGGCTGCACGAGGTGACCTCGGGGCGGATCACGCTCGACGGGGCGGACATCGCGGAGATGTCGCGGGAGGAGCTGCGCTCCCGCGTCGCCGTCGCCTTCGAGGAACCCACCCTCTTCTCGGCGAGCGTGGGCGAGAACGTGCTGATGGGCGGCGGAAGCGGCGCGGCGGATCTGGAGCGTGCCCTCGCCGTCGCACAGGCCGACTTCGCGCACGCGTTGCCGCAGGGCGTGGACACCCGGGTCGGCGAACAGGGGCTCAGCCTCTCCGGCGGTCAGCGCCAGCGGCTCGCACTGGCCAGGGCCGTCGTCGGACGCCCCGACTTCCTGGTGCTCGACGACCCGCTGTCCGCGCTCGACGTGCACACGGAGGCCGCCGTCGAGGCCGCCCTGCGCCGGGTGCTCGCGGACACCACCGCGCTCATCGTGGCCCACCGCCCCTCCACGGTCCTGCTCGCCGACCGGGTCGCCCTGCTCTCCGGCGGCCGGATCACCGCGGTCGGCACCCACCACGAACTGCTGCACACCGACCCCGAGTACGCGCACCTCATGTCCGGCGCCCCCGCGGGGGAACAGGAGGACGAGCGATGACGGCGGTCACCACCGCGCCCGTCAAGGACGAGGACGACGACCGGACCCCGCCGTCCGACGACCCCTTCGACCGGGACCAGCTGCCCACTCCCCCGGGCGCCACCGGCGTACTGCTGCGTTCCCTGCTGTCGCCCCTGCGGGGCAGGGGCGCCGTCACCGCGCTGTTGCTGCTGCTCCAGCAGGCCGCCGTGCAGGCCGGCCCGCTGCTGGTGGCGTACGCCATCGACCGGGCCGTGCCCGCGTTCCGCGGCGACGACAACGGGCCGCTGATCGCGGTGGCGGTGGGCTACCTGCTGTGCGCGGTGGCGGCCGGCGCCCTGCAGTACGGGTTCGTGACCGCCTCCGCCCGGGTCAGCCAGGACGTGCTGCTCGATCTGCGCGGCCGTATCTTCCGCCACGCGCAGACGCTCAGCGTCGACTTCCACGAGCGCTACACCTCGGGCCGGCTGATCTCCCGCTCCACCACCGACGTCGAGTCCCTGCGCGAGCTGCTGGAGGAGGGCCTGCAGGAACTGGTGACGGTCATCCTGTCGGCCGTCTACATCTCGGTGCTGCTGCTCTGGCTGGACCTCGGGCTCGGTGCCGTCGCGGTGGTGTCCTTCGTGCCGCTGTACCTGCTCGTACGGTCGTACCGACGCCGGGCGGGGCGGGTGTACCGGAAGCGGTCGACGGCCATCGCGGCGGTGATCGTGAAGTTCGTCGAGACGATGAACGGCATCCGGCCGGTGCGCGCCTTCCGCCGGGAGGCCGCCAACGAGACCGACTTCGCGGTGCTGAACCGGCGGCACGAACGGACCAACGGCGACGCGCTCCTTGAGATGGCCCGCTATGTCGTCGGCTCCCGGATCACCGCCAACACGACGGTCGCGCTGATCGTGCTGTGGGGCGCCTACCGGGTCGCGGACGAGTCGCTGGCGCTGGGTGTGCTGGCGGCGGCGGTGCTGTACCTGCGGCGGCTGTACGACCCGATCGACCGGCTCGGCATGTTCCTGAACTCCTACCAGTCGGCGGCGGCCTCGCTGGAGAAGATCGCCGGTCTGCTGGCACAGAGCCCGTCCGTGCCCGAGCCGCCGGCACCCCGGGAGCTTCCGGAGCGGCGTTCCGGGCTCCCCGGCCGCGAGGTCGTCTTCGACGGCGTCCGGTTCGCCTACCGCACCGGCGGCGAGGTGCTGCCCCGCTTCGACCTCACCCTCCCGGCCGGGCAGACCGTCGCGGTCGTCGGCTCCACCGGCGCGGGCAAGTCGACGCTGGCGAAGCTGCTCGCCCGCTTCTACGACCCCACCGACGGCCGGGTACTGCTCGACGGGGTGGACCTGCGCGACCTCACGGGACGCGATCTGCGGCGCGAGGTGGTGATGGTGACCCAGGAGGCGTTCCTGTTCTCCGGCACGGTCGCCGAGAACATCTCGATCGGCCGGCCGGACGCCACCCGCCAGGAGATCGAGCAGGCGGCCAAGGAGATCGGCGCACACGACTTCATCGCCGCCCTGCCCGACGGCTACGACACCGACGTACGCAAGCGGGGCGGCCGCATCTCGGCCGGTCAGCGCCAACTCGTCGCCTTCGCCCGGGCGTTGCTGGCGGACCCGGCGGTGCTGATCCTGGACGAGGCGACCAGCTCGCTGGACATCCCCGGTGAGCGGGCGGTGCAGCGGGCGATGGCGACGGTGCTGAAGGGCCGTACGGCGGTGGTGATCGCGCACCGGCTGTCGACGGTGGAGATCGCGGACCGGGTGCTGGTCATGGAGCACGGGCGGATCGTGGAGGACGGCAGTCCGGCCGAACTCATCGCCGGGACGGGCAGGTTCGCCGATCTGCACCGGGCCTGGCGGGACAGTCTGGCGTAGGCACGACGGCACACAGGGGGGAACGAGCGGTGATCGACGCGTACGAGGACCCCGGCACGCCCGACCGCCGGGGCGGAGCCCGCTACCTGTGGTGGCTGGTGCTGCGGCAGCCGGGGCGGTGTGCGGCGGGAGCGGTGTTCGGCAGCGTGTGGATGGTGCTGCTGGCGGCGACGCCGTATCTGATGTCCCGGGCGGTGGACGACGGGCTGGAGCCGGGTGACACGGGGGCGCTGGCGCTGTGGACCGGGGCCCTGTTCGTGGTGAACGGGTTCAACTCCTGGCTGAGCATCATGCGGCACCGCACGATGACCCGGGTGCGGATGGACGCCAACTTCCGCACGGTGAAGGTGGTCGTCGGGCAGACGGTGCGGCTGGGTGCCTCGCTGGAGCGGCGGATGGGGGCAGGGGAGGTCGTCACCATCGGCGTGGGCGATGTGCAGATGATCGCCCAGTCGCTCACGGCGGTCGGGCCGGGGATCGGCGCGGTCGTGGCGTACGCGGTGGTGGCCGGGCTGCTGCTGTCGGTGTCGCCGCTGCTGGCCGTGGTGGTGGTGCTGGGGGTGCCGGTGATCGGGCTCGCCGTCGGACCGCTGGCCGGGTGGCTGCAGGGCACGGAGACGGAGTACCGGAAGCGGCAGGGCGTGCTGACCGCGCGGATCGGGGATCTGGCGGGCGGGCTGCGGGTGCTGAGCGGGCTGGGCGGGAAGAACCTGGTCTCCGACGCCTTCCGCCGGGACTCGGGACGACTGCGGGAGCAGGGTTACCGGGTCGGGGCGGTGACCAGCTGGATGCAGGCGCTGGCCGCGGGACTGCCGACGCTGTTCCTCGCGGGGGTGACCTGGATCGCGGCGCGGCAGGCCGCGCAGGGGCACATCAGCGTGGGCGAGCTGGTGTCGGTGTACGGCTATGTGGCCGTCCTGGTGTGGCCGGTGATGTTCCTCATCGAGTGCGGCTACCAGCTGAGCCGGGGTGTGGTGGCCGCCCGTCGGGTGGTGGCGCTGCTGCGGCTCGAGCCGCCGGCCGACGCCGCCACCGCCGATCCGCCGGCCGAGCCGTCCGTGCTGGACGACCCGGAGTCGGGGGTGCGGGTGCTGCCGGGGCGGCTGACCGCGCTCGTTGCCGCGCGTCCCGCCGACGCGCTCGCCGTGGTGGACCGGCTCGGGCGTTACACGCCGTCGGCGGTCACCTGGGGCGGGACCCGGCTGGACGAGATCGCGCTCGCCCGGGTGCGGGAGCGGATCCTGGTCGCCGACCCGGAGGCCGATCTGTTCGCCGGTCCGCTGCGGGAGGTGGTGGCCGGGCGTGGTGACCCGTCCGACGAGGAGGTGCTGCGGGCGCTGCACGCGGCCGCAGCCGACGACATCGTGCAGGGCCTGCCCGAGGGGCTCGCCTCGACGGTGTCCGCGCAGGGGCGCAGCCTCTCCGGTGGTCAGCGCCAGCGCGTCCGGCTGGCGCGGGCGTTGCTGGCCGACCCGGAGGTGCTGCTGGCCGTGGAGCCCACCTCGGCGCTCGACGCGCACACCGAGGCCACGGTCGCCGACCGGCTGCGCGCGGCCCGGAAGGGACGTACGACGCTGCTGGTCACCACCTCGCCGCTGGTGCTCGCGCGGGCGGACCGGGTGGTCTTCCTGGTCGACGGGAAGGTCGCCGCGAGCGGCAGTCACCAGGGACTTCTCGACCACGAGCCCGGCTACCGGGAGCTGGTGGCCAGGGACATCGAAATCGAAGGGGAGGCCGTGCGATGAGCGGGGAACGACTCCCCCTCGCCGGGCCCGCCGATGTGCGCCGGGCGTCGGTGGGGCTGGTGCGGGCGGACGGGCGGGCCTTCGCGGGCGTACTGGCCCTGAACACGCTGGCGGCCGTGGCGGGACTGGCCGGGCCCTGGCTGCTGGGGCGGATCGTCGACGAGGTGCGGGGCGGCGGCGGGGTGGCCGTGGTGGACCGGCTGGCGCCGGTCATCCTGCTGTGCGCCGTCACGCAGTTGCTGCTGTCCCGGTGGGCCCGGTACGTGGGGCACCGCTTCGGGGAGCGGACGCTGGCGCGGGTGCGGGAGCGGTTCGTGGACCGGGCGCTGGCGCTGCCCTCGTCGGTGGTGGAGCGGGCGGGCACCGGTGATCTGACGGCGCGGGGGACGGCCGATGTGACCGCCGTCGGTACGACCCTGCGCGACGCCGGGCCCTCGCTGCTGGTCAACGGGGTGCAGTCGCTGTTCGTGATGGCGGCGGTCGTCGTGGTGGATCCGCTGCTCGGCGTCCTCGGGCTGCTGTGTCTCACACCGATCTGGCTCGGGGTGCGCTGGTATCTGCGCCGGGCCCGGGACGCCTACCTCGCCGAGGGTGCGGCGAACTCGGACGTGGCGGAGATCGTCGCGGCGACGGCGTCGGGTGCCCGCACGGTGGAGGCGTTCCGGCTGGAGGAGCGGCGGATCCGGGCGAGCCGGGAGGCGCTGGAGACGTCCCGTCGCACCCGGTTCCGCACGCTGTTCCTGCGCACGGTGTTCTTCCCGGTGGTCGAGGTGTCGTACGCCGTGCCGGTGGCCGGGGTGCTGCTGATCGGCGGGGTGCTGCACGAGCGGGGCGCGGTGAGCCTCGGGGCGGTGGTGAGCGCGTCCCTGTATCTGCTGCAGCTGAGCGGGCCGCTGGACGAGGTGCTGATGCGGGTCGAGCAGCTGCAGAGCAGCGGGGCGTCGTTCGCCCGGGTGGAGGGGCTGGCCCGGGCGCCGCGCACGGCGGAGCGGGGCGACAGTCCGGATCCGGCCGACGACCGCATCGACGTGACCGGGGTGCGCTACGCCTACGACGGGGGCGGCGAGGTGCTGCGCGGGGTCGATCTGACGGTGACGCCCGGCGAGCGGCTGGCCGTGGTGGGGCCGTCCGGGGCGGGCAAGACCACGCTGAGCCGGCTCCTCGCGGGCGTGGACGCGCCGACCGCGGGGACCGTGACCGTGGGCGGGGTGCCCGTGGCCGCTCTGGACCCGGAGCGGCTGCGCCGGCAGGTCGTCCTGGTCACCCAGGAGCACCATGTGTTCCTGGGGTCGGTTCGCGACAATCTGCGCATCGCCGAACCGGCCGCCGACGACGAGGAGTTGTGGGCGGCGCTGGCCGTGGTCGGCGCCGAGGCGTGGGTGCGGGAGCTGCCGCGGGGGCTGGACACCGGGCTGGGCGAGGGGGGCCATCCCACCGACGGTTCGCAGGCGCAGCAACTGGCCCTGGCGCGGGTGGTGCTGGCCGATCCGCACACGCTGATCCTCGACGAGGCCACCGCCCTGCTCGACCCGACGACCGCCCGGCACGCCGAGCGCGCGCTGGCGGCCGTCCTGGAAGGCCGTACGGTCATCGCCGTCGCGCACCGGCTGCACACCGCGCACGACGCCGACCGGGTGGCCGTCATGGAGGACGGCCGGCTGACCGAACTCGGCACGCACGACGCCCTGGTGGCGGCCGGCGGGGTGTACGCGGCGCTGTGGCACTCCTGGCACGGGGACCGGCCCACACCCCTCCCGTAACGGTTCGCATATCGAACGTGAACTCCCGGACAACGAACGGTTTCCGGCCAAATTCCTGACGCGCTCCTGACAGAAACCGCGATCCCCTGCCACTCTTCCCACGGCCGCTCCACAGCAACCCCACAGCGACATCCACCGCTGTACGGCGGCCATGGCTCAGAGCACTTCCGTTCTGCCCGGCCGGCCCACCCGCCGTCCGGTCTCCCCAGGCCGCGCGACCCGCGGCCACGCAGAAGGAGTCCGCGTTGAGAAGCAGGTCGTCCCACAGACGCACCCCCCACGCCACACACCGCCGTGCCGCCGCCGTCGCCCTCGCCGGGGTGGCCGCGCTGATCGCCACGGCCGTGCAGTCCGGCAGCGCCACCGCCGCCCCCGAGCAGGCACCGGCGGCCGCGAGCAAGGCGAAGCCGGGTTCCGAGTCGGTCAGGCTCACCCCCGCCCAGCGCGCCGCGCTGATCCGCGAGGCGAACGCCACCAAGGCGGAGACCGCCAAGGACCTCGGCCTGGGCGAGAAGGAGAAGCTCGTCGTCCGTGACGTCCTCAAGGACCGCGACGGCACCGTGCACGTCCGCTACGAGCGCACCTACGACGGCCTCCCCGTCCTCGGCGGCGACCTGGTCGTCCAGGGCGACACGGCCGGCGAGGCCGACGCCGTCGTCAAGGCCACCCGGACCGCGGTGAAGCCCGCGACCACCACCGCCGAGGTGCCGGCCGCCGAGGCCGAGCGGCAGGCCCTGTCCGCCGCGAAGGCCGAGGAGGCGAAGGGCGCCGACGTCGACCAGGCCCCGCGCAAGGTGATCTGGGCGGCGAAGGGCACGCCGGTCGTGGCGTACGAGACGGTCGTCGGCGGCCTCCAGCACGACGGCACCCCGCAGGAGCTGCACGTCGTCACCGACGCCACCACGGGCGAGAAGCTGTACGAGTGGGAGGCCGTCCAGAACGGAACCGGCCACACCGTCTACAGCGGCACCGTCGACCTGACCACCACCCAGTCCGGGTCGTCGTACAACCTCACCGACGGGGCGCGCGGCGGACACAAGACGTACAACCTGAACCGGGGCACCTCCGGCACCGGCACGCTGTTCTCGGGATCCGACGACGTCTGGGGCAACGGCAGCCCGTCCAACCTGGAGTCGGCCGCCGCCGACGCCCACTACGGGGCCGCGCTGACCTGGGACTACTACAAGAACGTGCACGGCCGCAGCGGCATCCGCGGCGACGGCGTGGGCGCCTACTCCCGGGTCCACTACGGCAACAACTACGTCAACGCCTTCTGGTCCGACAGCTGCTTCTGCATGACCTACGGCGACGGCTCCGGCAACGCCAACCCGCTCACCGCGATCGACGTGGCCGCGCACGAGATGACCCACGGTCTGACCTCGAACACCGCGGGCCTCAACTACAGCGGCGAGTCCGGCGGCCTGAACGAGGCGACCAGCGACATCTTCGGCTCCACGGTCGAGTTCTACGCCAACAACTCCTCCGACGTCGGTGACTACCTCATCGGCGAGGAGATCGACATCAACGGCGACGGCACCCCGTTGCGCTACATGGACAAGCCGAGCAAGGACGGCGCGTCCAAGGACTCCTGGTACTCCGGTATCGGCAACGTCGACGTGCACTACTCGTCCGGCCCCGCGAACCACTTCTTCTACATGCTGAGCGAGGGCAGCGGCGCCAAGACCATCAACGGTGTCAGCTACAACTCGCCCACCTCGGACGGCCTCCCGGTCACCGGCATCGGCCGCGCCAAGGCGGAGAAGATCTGGTTCCGTGCGCTGACCACAAAGTTCACCTCCACCACCAACTACGCGGGCGCCCGCACCGGCACCCTGGCGGCGACCGGTGAGCTGTACGGCACGGACAGCGCCGAGTACAAGGCGGTGCAGGACGCCTGGGCGGCCATCAACGTCGGCTCGCGCTCCGGCGGCGGCGGCGGTGGCGGTACCTCCTTCGAGAGCACCGCCGACGTGTCGATCCCGGACGCCGGCTCCGCGGTGACGTCCTCGATCAGCGTCTCCGGGCGGACGGGCAACGCGCCCTCCAACCTCCAGGTCTCGGTGGACATCGTGCACACCTGGAGCGGTGACCTGGTCGTCGACCTGGTGGCCCCGGACGGCACGGTGTACCCCTTGAGGAGCCGCACCGGCGGTTCCGCGGACAACATCAACGAGACCTACACGGTCAACGCCTCCTCCGAGACCGCCAACGGCGCCTGGAAGCTACGGGTGCAGGACGTGGCGCGGTACGACACCGGCTACATCAGCGGCTGGAAGCTCACCTTCCCGTAAACCGGACACGCATCGCGTGAGCGGCGCCCCGCCTTCCTCCGAGGCGTGGGCGCCGCCCTACTCTTGGGTCCCATGTCTTCGGCGGACTTCACCTACGACCACGTCGGCGCGACCCGGGAACCCGGTTCCTGCCCTCCCGGCTTCCACCCCATGCACGTCCGCACACGGCTCGGCGAGGGCGAGGCGGTCTTCCGGCAGGCGGCCCGGGCGCTGCTCACCTGGGAGCTGCACCGGGAGCTGGGGGTCGGTGTCGAGACCGCCGCCGACCGCGCGGCCCCGGACGTCGACGTCACCATCACCCTCGCCGGGGTCGTGAAGGCGCCCTGCCGTGTGGTGTGGACGGTGGAGGAGCACCGCAGGGCCGGCTGGGCGTACGGCACCCTGGCCGGGCACCCCGAGTGCGGCGAGGAGTCGTTCGTCGTCGACCGCACCGGCGACGGCACGGTGTGGCTGACGGTGGAGGCGTTCAGCAGGCCGGCCCGCTGGTACTCCCGCGCGGGCGGCCCGGCCACCCGCGCGATGCAGCACGCCTACGCCCGCCGCTGCGGCAAGGTGCTGCGCCGCCTGGCCACACGGGGCATCGAGGAGGACTGACCGCACAACACCCGCAGCCTGCGGGCAGGCGCGCCTCGGCCTGCCCACCACCCCAGCCCGCGGGCAGTCGTGCCTCCCCCAGTGCCTGAAGGGCCTGGGAGGTACCCCCAGGGCGGCACGGGTGGGCGCTGGGGTCCCCCTCCGGAGGAGGCGCCCCAACAGAGGCCGCACCACCACCGCGCCACCGTGGCGCTCACCGCATCAACAGCCCCGCCGCCTCCACCACGTCCTCCGACGGCACCGCGACCAGCCCCAGCTCCGCCCCGGACGCCAGCAGCCGATGGTCCGGCAGGATCCGCACCGTGTACCCGAAGGGCCCCGTCCGCTCCAGGGACAGCGGACCCTCGTACACCCAGCGCCCCTCCGCATCGGGCACGCCCACCGGCTTCAACGGCACAGACGCCGCATCGGTGATGCGATCCTCCTCGTCCACCCGCCCGGACACCGCCTGCACCTCGACGTCCTCCGGCTTCAAACCGGCCAGCCCCACCCGCACCCGCAGCCCGAGCGTGGTGCCGAGCTCCGCGGTGGCCGCCGTCACGGACGTCTCGACGTGGTCGACGGTCACACCGTGCCAGGCCGCACGCACCCGCGCCTTCCACCCGGCAAGCGCACGCGCCGACTCCGGGTCCATCGCACGATGCGCGTGCGCGGCGGGCTCGTACAGCCGCTCCACGTACTCCCGGACCATCCGTCCGGCCAGCACCTTCGGCCCGAGCAGGCTCAGCGTCCGCCGCACCATCTCGATCCACCGGTCCGGCAGCCCGCCGCGCCCCCGGTCGTAGAAGCACGGGGTGATCCGCTGCTCCAGCAGGTCGTACAGCGCCGCGGCCTCTATGTCGTCACGCCGGTCCGGGTCGGTACCCGCCCCGTCCGCCGTGGGGATCGCCCAGCCGAAGTCGGGCTGGAACCACTCGTCCCACCAGCCGTCGAGGACCGACAGGTTGAGGCAGCCGTTGAGCGCCGCCTTCATCCCGCTGGTGCCGCACGCCTCCAGCGGCCTCAGCGGGTTGTTCAGCCAGATGTCGCAGCCGGGGTAGAGCTTCTGCGCCATCGCCATGCCGTAGTCGGGCAGGAAGACGATCCGGTGCCGCACGCGCGGGTCGTCGGCGAAGCGGACCAGCTCCTGGACGAGCCGCTTGCCGCCGTCGTCCGCCGGGTGCGCCTTGCCCGCGATCACGATCTGCACCGGCCGCTCCGGGTGCAGCAGCAGGTCCATCAGCCGGTCCCGGTCGCGCAGCATCAGCGTCAGCCGCTTGTACGACGGGACGCGCCGGGCGAAGCCGATGGTCAGCACGTCCGGGTCGAGCACCCCGTCGATCCAGCCCAGCTCGGCCGTGCCGGCGCCGCGCTGCCGCCAGGAGGCCCGCAGCCGCTCGCGCACCTCAAGGACCAGCAGCTCCCGCAGGGACCGGCGAAGCTCCCAGATGTCCTGGTCGGCGATGTCCGCGACGGAGTCCCAGCGGTCGGAGTCGCCGACGCTCAGCGCCTCCTCGGCGCGCTGGGCGCCGATCTGCCGGGCGCCGAGCCGGAACACCTCGGGGGCGACCCAGGTGGGCGCGTGCACCCCGTTGGTGACGGAGGTGATGGGCACCTCCTCCGGGTCGAAGCCCGGCCAGAGTCCGGCGAACATCTCGCGGCTGACGTGGCCGTGCAGCAGGGAGACCCCGTTGGCGCGCTGGGCCAGGCGCAGGCCCATCACGGCCATGTTGAACAGGTTGGGCTCACCGCCGGGGTAGCTCTCCATGCCGAGCCGGAGGATGCGGTCGGCCTCCATGTTCGGCAGTTCGGCGTGCGGGCCGAAGTGCCGGGCGACCAGTTCGCGGTCGAAGCGGTCGATGCCGGCCGGGACGGGCGTGTGGGTGGTGAACACGGTCCCCGCGCGGACCGCCTCCAGCGCCGCGTCGAAGTCCAGCCCGTCCGCGCGCAGTTCGGCGATGCGCTCCAGACCGAGGAAGCCGGCGTGGCCCTCGTTGGTGTGGAACACCTCGGGTGCGGCGTGCCCGGTCAGCTCGCAGTACGCGCGTACCGCGCGGACCCCTCCTATGCCGAGCAGCATCTCCTGGAGCAGCCGGTGCTCGCTGCCGCCGCCGTAGAGCCGGTCGGTCACCCCGCGTTCGCCGAGGTCGTTCTCCTCGACGTCGGAGTCCAGCAGGAGCAGCGGGATCCTGCCGACCTGGGCCAGCCAGATCCGGGCGCGCAGACAGCGGTCGCCGGGCAGGGCGAGGGTGACCTGGGCGGGGGTGCCGTCGGGCTTCTTGAGCTGGTCCAGGGGCAGCTCGTTGGGGTCGAGCACGGGGTAGTGCTCCTGCTGCCAGCCGTCCCGGGACAGGGACTGCCGGAAGTAGCCGTGCCGGTAGAGCAGGCCGACGCCGATGAGGGGGACGCCGAGGTCGCTGGCGGCCTTGAGGTGGTCACCGGCGAGGATGCCCAGTCCGCCGGAGTACTGCGGCAGGGCGGCCGTGATGCCGAACTCCGGGGAGAAGTAGGCGACGGCGGCGGGCAGCCGGTCGGTCTGCGCCTGGTACCAGCGGTCGCCGGTCATATAGGCGTCCAGATCGCCGGCGACCGCGTCGAGACGGTCCAGGAAGTCACGGTCACCGGCCAGCTCGGTGAGCCGCTCGGTCGCCACGCTGCCGAGCAGCCGTACGGGGTCGCGGCCGGCGGCGGCCCAGCGTTCGGGGTCGACGGAGCGGAACAGGTCACGGGTCCCGGCGTGCCAGGACCAGCGCAGATTGCGGGCCAGGTCACTGAGGGGACGCAGGGGTTCGGGGAGCACGGGTCGGACGGTGAATCGACGGATCGCCTTCACAAGCCACCTCGGCGGGTTCGTGAGAGACGCGGTGTGCGTCCGGGCATCGTTGCCGACAGTACCGGCGCGGACACGGTCCGCGCGGGAAGCCGGAGGACACGGGTACCTCCGTGCCCCCGGCCAAACGATTCCCCTGAGGGCGGATATGGCCGATTCCGCCCCCGTAGGCGTTCTTGCCGCGCTTCACCCCGCACGAGACGCTGCCATCCGGACGTACCGGTCCGCGTCGGACACCGGGGCCTGCCGCCCGGATCGGGCCGGACCGGGAGCGGGTCCGGTCCTGCGGACCGCGGGGCGGAGGAATCGCCGAGAAGGCGGGCATCGTCTCCGTGCGCGTCCTGGACGACGCCGGCTCGGGCACCACCGCCCAGGTGATCGCCGGCATCGACCGGGTCACCCGGAACGCAAGGAAACCCGCGGTCGCCAACCTCAGCCTCGGCGGCTTCCACAGCGCACGGCCGAACGCCGCCGTCCGCACCTCCATCGCCTCCGGTGTCACGTACACGGTTGCCGCGGGCAACGAGGGCAGGCCGGCCGCGTTGTACTCGCCGGCGGGCGTGAAGCAGGCCCTCACGGTCGGCGCGACCGACCGGCAGGACAAGAAACCGGCCTTTTCCAACTTCGGTTCCGCCCTCGATCCGTTCGCCCCGGGGGTCTCGGTCACCTCGGCCTCCGCCGCGGGCGACACCGCGCGGGTCGCCTCCTCGGGCACGTCGACGGCATCCCCGCACGTGGCGGGCGCGGCGGCGCTGTATCTCGCCGAGCACCGGCGGGCGACCCCCGCCCAGGTGGCGAACGCGCTGGTCGAGGGCGCGGCGAGCGGGAAGGTGGCCGGGCGCGGGCTCGGTTCGCCGAACCGGCTGCTCCAGGTTCCGCGCGCGTGGCGGCGCCCCCGCGCGATCCCGGGCACCGGCCGCCCGGGACGGCACCGGCGACCGTGGGAGCGGGCCCACCGACGACCGGCCCCGGCCCGCGCGGACGGGGCCGGTCTTGCGTGTCGACATACGCGTGAGTAGTTAGCAAAGGGCCGGATTGCCCACCCGAACAGTGTGGGAAGGCTCCTGCGGGTACTCCCTCAGCAACGCCACGCCGGACCCACCTCCCCACAGTCATCCGCCCACCCACGTTGACGCGGACAGGAGCGGTCATGCCCGCCAAGCACCACTCGTCATCCCCTCCGGCGCCCGGCACCCCGGCGCCCGTGAAGCACGGCGCCGAGACCTCTCCCGGCCGCCACGCCGGGACCGGCCCCCCGCCGTCCCCCGCCCCGGGCCCCGTGACCGCCGTGGGGCGCATTCCCGTCCTCGACGTCCGGCCGATGGTCCAGCAGGGGCGCCGGCCGGCGAAGGCCGTGACCGGTGAGGCGTTCGAGATCTCGGCGACCGTGTTCCGGGAGGGGCACGACGCGGTGGCCGCCGATGTGGTGCTGAGGGATCCCGGGGGACGTCCGGGGCCGTTCACGCCGATGCGGGAGCTCGCGCCCGGCACGGACAGGTGGGGGGCGACCGTCACCGCCGGGGAGCCGGGACTGTGGACGTACACCGTGGAGGCGTGGGGTGATCCGGTCACCACCTGGCGGCACCACGCGCAGATCAAGGTCCCGGCGGGGATGGACACCGGGATCGTCCTGGAGGAGGGCGCCCGGCTGCACGAGCGGGCGGCGGACGGAGTGCCCGACTCCGGGTCCAGAAGCGTCCTTCTCGCCGCCGTGGACGCCCTGCGCGACGAGAGCCGTCCGGCGGCGTCCCGGTTGGCGGCGGCGTTGACGCCGGAGGTGGAGGCGGTGCTGGCCCGGCATCCGCTGCGGGAGCTGGTGACCAGCAGTGATCCGCTGCCGCTG